>CALIRD010000099.1 GCA_938042355.1 uncultured Thiotrichales bacterium | reverse complement strand
GGACCGCTGTCGGTAAACTCAAACAAATGCGGCGCGAAGAGTATCTCCAAATCTGGCCGACCTTTTAGATCATTCGAATTATAAAAGGTTGCCGCTTGTGAATACGGACTGGTAGCTGGCCCGGCTCCCGTTAGTAACCATTGCAGTAAATGTTTAGTCATACGCAACGGACTTCGCGCATCGATATTGTAGGTGTCAGTATTGACGTAAGTACCAACTTGAACGTTAGGATGTTCTTGCAGGTTTTTTCCGACGCCTGGCAAATCGCTGACGACGTCTATACCCAGCTCATTCAGCTCGTCACTTGCCCCGATACCGGAGAGCATCAGTACTTTGGGTGAGCCAATCGCGCCAGCACTCAATATGGCCTCCCTGTTAGCGGATGCCTTAAAGGTTTTACCTGCTTTGACATACTCAACACCGGTGCACTGACTAGCTTCAAACACAAGCCGCTGACACAGTGCACCCGTTTCAATTTTCAGGTTATTGCGTTTTTTAATGGGATCTAAATAGGCATTCGCTGCACTACAGCGACGACCATTTTTTTGGGTAACCTGTACCAGCGCCACACCGGAGGCATTACTGGTGTTGTAATCCTCATAGTAAGGCACACCACATTCGTGCACGGCGTCCACAAAGACTTTTGACAACGGATGCACTTCACGCAGATTGGAAACATGCAACGGTCCAGATTTACCTCTACCAGCTACTGTACCTGTTTCGGAGTTTTCTATACGCTTGAAATAAGGCTCCACATCCTGGCATGACCAACCTGCATTTCCCAGTTCGTGCCACCGGTCAAAATCCTGGGGCTGTCCGCGGGTGTAAAACAAGCCATTGATGGTACTACTGCCGCCGAGCACTTTGCCGCTTGGCCAAAAATCTGGACGACCGGCACGAGACTCATCCGCTTCTACCGGATAACACCAGTCGTAATCAGGGTTAAGTATGGTTCTGCTCATCGCTGCTGGAATGCGCAGCATTGGTGAGCTATCTTTTTCACCAGCCTCCAGCAACAACACTCTGTTAGCCGGATTCTTACTCAGTCTGTTAGCCAGGACACAACCAGCTGAGCCAGCCCCGACAATTATATAATCCCAGTTACCCACAGTTAAAGATGAATTTTTTACAGACAAACTCAAGGGGCAATATCGTGTAACAATTTTAACAACGCCTGGTTATACACATCTTTACAAATGGCCGGACAAAAATGACCACCTTCAGGAATAGATACACGCAACGCATTTGGAATTAATTCCGCCAGCTCATCCGACATAGCCGGTGGTGTGAGGGCATCATCCTTCGCCGAGATAACACCGGTGGGTGCCGTGATATTTTTTACCTGATGACGTAAATCATGTGACATAACGGCATTCAATCGCGCCAACTCAACGTCGAGACCGGGAAAGTTACTCACACGGGCAGCCAAAAATGCTTCTTTACTGACGTAGCTATCTGACAATGACCACGCAGGCATTGCCAGCAAACTACCTACCATCATGTATTGCTGCACGCCAACATTGATCAACACATCGCGGCGCATACGAAAGGTATCAATGAACAGTGGTGTGGGGCCTGCCCAGCTGGCGCTTAACACCAGACTCTTGACCATCTCCGGTCGTTTAAGCGCGATATTTTGACCTATAGCTCCACCGGTTGAATGCCCGACTATGTGTGCCGACGAAATATCCATGGCTTCCATCAGAGCAATCAGGTCATCTGCCATTTCAACTGCACTACTAATTATCGGGGCTGGCGTACTCCTACCCACACCGCGATGATCATGCAGAATGACGCGGTAGTGTTGAGACAAAAACTCAACCTGATTCGTCCAGAAGGTTGCCATACCACCCAGGCCAGCAACCAATAACAAATCTTCACCTTCACCATGAATTTCGGTGTAGATTTCAGCATCGCCAATCGAGACTAGACTCATGGTTACTATTCCCTGTTTAAGTGCATTAATTCCACATCAAGGTCACGGCTTTGTCTTTGGTGAACAATTCAATACCTGCCTCACCAAATTCCGCGCCCCAACCTGATTCTTTGGTACCGCCAAATGGCATGGAAGGATCCATTGCCGCATGACAGTTAACCCCGATTTGACCTGTATTGATCGCCTTGGTCATTACCATGGCTGTTTGCAGGTCTCGCGTCCAGACACTACCCGACAGTCCATAGCAGCTGTCGTTAGCCATCGCGGCCAATGCTTCAAAATCATCCTTGTCACTGAATCGCTGCATCGCAATCACTGGCCCAAATACTTCATTCTTGACCAGCTCCATCGACGGCTTGCAATGATCAAACAAAGTTGGCTGAATATAAAAACCTTTACCCTTACCGCGGGCACCACCACACACCAGTTTGGCGCCCTGCTTTTTTGCATTCCTGATCATCTTTTCAACGCGGTTCCGTTGTTTGGCAGAAATCAACGGCCCGATATCCGAGCTGGCACTCTGGGTAGACCCCATGCTCAGTTGCGCAGCAAATGCTGCTATGCCCTCTGCTACTTGATCAGCGACATCCTCATGTACATATAAACGACTGCCGCAGACACAATTCTGCCCTGACATGGCAAAGCCAGCCATCGCTGCTCCAGGTATGGCCACATCCATATCCGCATCCGGGAAAACAAATACGGGTGATTTACCACCTAACTCGAGTGATACTTTTTTCAAATTACCGGTGGCTGCATGCACGATTAAACGCCCCACCTCGGTTGAACCGGTAAATGCGATTTTATCTACATCAGGGTGTTCAGCCAGCGCAGCTCCGGCCTGATGCCCCAAGCCATTAACAACGCTGAAGACTCCGTCAGGCACACCGGCCTGATGCGCTAACTCAGCCAGAAATAATCCTGCGATCGGCGCTTCTTCTGCAGGTTTAAGGACCAGACAACAACCGGTTGCGAGTGCTGGTGCAATTTTCAGCATCTCCATACCAAAGGCATAGTTCCAAGGCGTAATACCGCCGACCACACCGATTGGTTCTCGCAAGGTATACGCCAGTACGTCAGCGGGATCTTTGCCATGAGGTGTCGAAGGCAAGGTCTGCCCGGTAATTTTGGTTGGCCAACCAGCGTAATAACGAAGAAATAATGCACAGAAAAATGCACAGGTCTCAGCCACAGCACGCGGTATCCCTCCATCACGAATGGCGAGCTCCGTAATGACATCCTGATTCTCGTCAATCAGCTCTGCATATTTTAAAATTATTCGGGTACGCTCATCCGCCGCGGTAACTGACCACGCAGGGAATGCCTTGCGTGCTGCCTGTACGGCGAGATTAATTTCACGCTTACCGCCAAGACCGACCTTGGTGATCACTTTTTCGGTTGCTGGATCTATTACATCCCTATGCTTGCTTGCTTTAACTCGCTTGCCATTAATGAAATGATCCTGAGCGCGACGTAAACGAGATGAGACTGTTTTTGCAGTGCTGATAAGCCACTCCTGATAGATGTTTAAGATGCAATATACGCAACTTGGCTGAGTTGTTGCAATACCAGATGTTATACAAGCCATACGGTGTTTGCATAGTCAGAAAAACGGTCGCCATGCAATAAGCTTATAACGCATTAACCACTTTCTCATTGGCATTTTCAATCAAGAAACGAGAATATTGTAATCATCAGAAATACTTTCATAGACAGACGACTTACGGAAACTACGATGACAGAAGTATGTAGGGAAATTACCCAAGACGAAATTGAGACCTATGCTCGAGACGGCGTGGTTTGTTTACGACAGGCATTCGACCCTGCCTGGGCAGAAAAACTACTGCCTGTTGCCAAAAGAATTACGGTAGATCATGAGGATGTTGGACTACTGCCGACCTACCCGGGTCGCTATATGTCTCGCACCGTACAGGAATTTCGTGACTTCATCTTTCAGTCCTCAATGGCTGAAGCTGCAGCGAGAGTGATTGGTTCGGAGACCGCCGCATTTTTCTTTGATGAGATGTTCGCCAAAGCACCAAACTCGACAGATGCCACCATCTGGCATTGTGATCGAATGGGTTGGCCAACCTCGGGGGTCATGGTGCCCTCTATCTGGATACCATTGAGCTCTATCTCCAAAGAAAATTGCCTCGAGTGTATCGCTGAGTCTCAACATCAGGACGTGCCCTACTGGCTATTTTCACCCAATGCCCGTCAAATGATTAAACCAGATGATCGTGTCTCTCACCCAGACGGTGACAAGTTGCGCGCTGATCCTGATAACAAGTTTCTGCAGTGGGATATGGAACCAGGCGATATGCTGGTACTTCATCCATGGACACTGCACTACTCTCATGGCAATACAGATGATGACTGGCGTATTGCACTGTCTATACGTATTTTTGGTGATGACATACGCTGGAAACCTCGTCCGGACTGCCTCAATATCGCCGGTGTTAGTTTCGATGAAATGATCGAAGGTGAAATACCCGGGGGCACGTTATTCCCCAGACTGTGGGCGAGTGACGGCAGTAGAGATGGAGATGAACATTATCCACGAGGTTTCGCCACCCAATGGCGCACTACCCGTCGTGATACTATCAACGAAGACGAAGAATTCAATCAACGCCTCAAGGCCAGCAAAAGCTGATAATCAAGAGTAAGTGTGATGACGGACATTAAGCAACACGATGAGTTAACCGAGCAACAGGTAGCGTCCATCAAGTTACCTCCTGAAGGTTCCGAGCCAAGCTTTCTGGACAACCCCGTTATTGACCAGCTCATGGAAACCATTGTTACGCTGGGTGCTGAACTGTGGACCGAACGGGATCATCGCTACCGTCTGGAAGCTCTACTACAAGAAAAGAATCTGATTAGCAGCGACGATCTTAAAAACATTGAGTTGGACGAGGAAGCTAAAGCAACGCGCGATGCCGCTTTGGAATCTTATGTGAAACGTATTTTTGAACCCCTTAAAAGCAAGCCATTTAACCCGGACAACAGTTAATTTAATACATCGCTGAGTTGACTAACAACTTCCTGAATCTCGGCACCCAGGGCGTTCGCCACAGGTCGTCTGAAGCCGTCTTTCTTGAACAGCAAGCCGGCACTACGGGTTACTGGTGTAGACGACGTTGGTAGCCTTACCACATCTCCTGCCAATAATTCTTCCGAGAACAAATGATCCGGTAACAAACAGACAAAGTCAGAAGACATCACCAGAGATTTAATTAATGTCAGTGAGTTGGTTCGAATAGCCGGCTGCGGAGCAGCAACACCCTCAGAGATAAACAATGAGTCAAGCACTTCCAGTGCGTGTGGCTGTGAAACCGTCGCCCACTTTGCATGACTGAGCTCCTTGATATCAACATCTTCGGAGTTAGCCAAGGGATGCATAGCAGAAACGATGACACTTGAATGCACCTGCAGTAACGGTTCAAATTCCATATTTTCAGGTAAGGACAACAGCGGCAAATTATTGAAAGCGACTTCGATCTCACCTGTTTCAAGTAAGTTAACCAGATCTTCGAAGAAACCCTGATGGACACGCAAGCGTGCGTTTGGGTGCTTCTCGCAAAAGCGCGTAATCATATTGTCTATGATGTGAGAAGCAAACAATGATCCTATGCCGATTGCTACGGTGCCGGCAATTTCACCGTCCGATTGTCGTGCATCCCGCTTGGCGCGGGCACATTCTGCAAGAATGGATTTCGCATGATGATACAAGCGTTCGCCAGCGGCTGTAGGTGTTGCACCCCGGGCATGACGCAGGAATAGCTCAACACCAACCTGATCTTCCAGCGTTCGCACACTGCGGGTAAGCGCCGGCTGGCTCAACGGGATGGCCTCGGCTGCTTTAGACAGGTTTTTTTGTTCAAAAACAGCTACAAAATGCTCTAATTGTCGCAAATTCATCGCATTGCTCGTTTGGTATTGTTTTGTTCGAAAGATTAAGCAGGAATCCTAGCTTTACGCGCAGCAGACTCCATACAATCTGTGAATAGCAGCATACCATGTACACATTGGTCGTCTTACGAATTTTAGGGTAATCTTTTTGTTAAGCAATTGCGTCAATAATATTCAGGAGTACTTCGTATGTCAGCAAATGGTCTTGAAAGCGTCACCAAGCCAGCAACAACGGAAGATCAAAGTTACCTTGACTACCTGATGTCGGTGCGAAATTTTGTCATTGTAGACTGGTTTCCTGAACTGGCAGAAAAAATCAACACCACCGTCGAAGCTTCAGGAAAGGCTGATTCAGATTACCTGGAAATAAGCGACATGGTTGATGACATACCACGCATCGGCTCATGGAAAAGAATGATGCGTTCACAACAAGCGCTCACCTGGAACAAGCTGCGAGACAGCTATCATGCCGATCAGGAAAAGCATCTAGCTATGCTCGACCAGGCAGAAGCCGCGACCGGACGACTGCATTACGATAAAGATTTTCATGTTCCTGATTCCGCCTGTTATGACATACACTTGCAACCGGGTGGCTATTGTAAAGATGACCTGGCAGGTTTCATATTTGAGCACGGTACCCGCGTCTTTTATCAGGGCATGAACGATAACGATGAGCTACACAAGCTTTATGTAGATATGCTCAGGCAACCTGCTGACGGCAAAGTAACGCGCATACTCGATCTAGGTTGCTCGATTGGACAGTGCACCACGGCGTTCAAAGACGCCTATCCAGAGGCTGACATCTGGGGTGTTGATGTAGCTCTTCCCTTGTTACGTTATGCAAACTATCGCGCCAATGAACAACAGTCAGAAGTGCATTTTCAACAGGCACTGGCTGAGAACCTGCCGCAAGAAGACAGCAGTTTCGACGCCGTCTTCGCCTACATACTGTTTCACGAAACACCGGAGCATACCTTCGCACCCATTCTCGAAGAAGCGATGCGAGTATTGCGCCCCGGCGGCACCTTGACCATCGTTGATGCTCCACTGGGTACGAGCTTGCCAGCCGCCAATCGCATGTGGCAAAAATTTGACGCTCAATACAACTGCGAACCTTATGCTCCAGCTTTTGTAGAATCAGATTTTCCCGGACTGATAAAAGCAGCAGGCTTTGACGAGATTGAACAGGCACCGACACCGACATTCCTGTCACTGACCACCGCTGTAAAACCTGCCTGATCGATGTCATCACAACCAGTCGCACAGGCTACAGAATCTGAAGTAACTGCGTTACTTCAGGATATGAAAGATCTTATCGGTGACGAACATGTTGTCACCGATGAAGCCTCCTTAACACTCGCGGCACAGGATGTTTATCGTTCTGGTCACACACCACTGGCGCTCGTCTCACCTTCAAACACTAAAGAGACCAGCGCAATTGTTAGTGCAGCCAGCCGCACCAAAACCGCAATTTTCACGCGCGGTGGCGGCATGTCCTATACCGATGCACACCTGCCCACGCAAAGCCATGCAATTATTCTTGATACTTCAAGACTGAACCGCATACGTAAAATCAATGCCCATGATTTGTATGTGACTGTCGAAGCGGGATGTACCTGGCTACAACTGGAACAAGAACTGCGCAAGCATTCCGTGAGAAGTATTTTTTGGGGGCCGATGTCCGGCAAGGTATCCAGCGTGGGCGGTGCGGTCTCTCAAGGTGCAGTGACTTTGGGATCATCACGTAATGGTTCATCAATCAGCGCCACTATTGGCCTTGAAGTTGTACTCGCCGATGGCAGTGTTATGGTCACTGGTTCCGCTGGCCAACCAGAACACAGTGCCTTTTACCGGGAGTACGGTCCTGATTTAACCGGCGTCTTCTGCGGTGACTCTGGTGCGCTGGGTATAAAAACAGCGATCACGCTCAGACTGGAACCTCTACCGGTTAAATCTACTGGCCTTTCTTATTCCTTTGATGACTTTCCGTCATTGTTGGAGGCTGTCCGTCTTATATCAAGACATAAAGTTTCTACTGAAATTTTTGGTGCTGAAACCAGGTTGGTGAAAATGGTCGCTGGCACACCGGACCTGATGAACGATGCCCGTCAAATGCTGCAAATGATTAAACACTCCGATAAACCATTAGCCACGCTGGGCAAAGTTCTCAACATTGCTAAAAATGGTCGCAGCTTTCTAGATAATTCTAAATATCTGATTAATTTTCTCACCGAAGGAGCTAGCAAAAGAGAACTGAACGCCAATGTCGCCAGAATTAGAGAGTTCGCTGGAAATAAAGGTGTCGAGACTGCCAACACCGTGGCAGTCATGACTCAGGAAACCCCATTTCCTGACCCTATGGTTTTGGGACCAGCGGGAAAACGTCTATTGCCATTGCATACCATTGTTCCCTACTCGCAAGCCAACCAGCTACAACAAGGTTTTGATGCATTGCTCGCCGAACATGATGAACTATGCAAACAACATGATATTGATATTTGCGTGGTATACGCCACCTGCGGAACAGCCGGGTTTCTATGGGAATGCGTCATTTACTGGCCGGATGAATGGCCTGAACTTCATAAAAAAACCATGTCTGCAGAAATACTGAATCTAATGAATGAGGCTGATGCGAATCCTGAAGCACAGCAGGTAGTCGATCAAATTAAAGAATCAATTATTGATCTGATGTATCAACATGGAGGCACACATTATCAAATTGGCCGCACTTATCCCTATACGCGTGAACGAAACGAAGCCTCCCTATCTCTACTCAAAAGTATCAAATCCAGACTTGACCCGGACAACCTCATGAACCCGGGTGTATTGGGTCTTTAAATATGTCACACCATCATCCCACAGTAATTATAGGCGCAGGACTAGGCGGTCTTGCGCTCGCCCTTGGTCTTGCCAGAGCAGGACGCGAGGTACATGTTTATGAACAAGCTAGAGAACTGGGTGAAGTCGGTGCTGGTATTTCACTTTCACCTAATGCAGTAAAAGCACTACGCTATCTTGGTCTGGGTGACGCAATCAGAGCTCAGGCCGATGAGCCTCCGATCCAAATCACCCGGCATTTTGAAACCGGTGAAGTGCTTGTACTTATTGATCGAAAACATACCGAAGAAAAATTGGGTGCACCTTATTTACAAATGCATCGCGCCGACCTGCATCAACTACTGACCGATGCGTATTTGGAACTCAAACCTGAGGGCATAACACTTGCCGCAGAATTGACCAACATTACTGAGGAAGATGATACCTACCATCTCGACTTCAGTAATGGCGATCAATGCAGCACAGATTTATTGATTGGCGCTGACGGACTCAAGTCTACTGTGAGAAGAATGGTTTTTACTGAAGATGATGCTGAATTTACCGGCTATGTTGCCTGGCGAGGACTTATTCCAACCGCTGATGTAGCAGAACTGGATCTTCAGGCTGGATCATCCGTGTTTATTTCTCCCGGACGTATTTGTGTGCGTTATCCGGTGCGTCAAGGCGCGATACAAAATGTGGTCGCTTTTTCAAAAGCAGACGACTGGGCTGCCGAAGGATGGTCACAGACCGGCAAACTTTCTACCTTGCAAACTCTGTTTTCAGATTTTCATCCTGAGGTGAATACCGTCCTCGGCGCATTCAAAGGAACCGACATTCATAAATGGGGTTTGTTTGCGCGACAGCCTTTGCAACAGTGGATCAAAACCAATGCAGCAGTGCTGGGTGATGCCGCCCACCCGATGTTGCCATGGTTTGGACAAGGCGCAGCCACCGCATTGGAAGATGCCATCATCATGTCACGCTGTCTGATTGAATTTGAAGACACACAAGCAGCATTAGAACACTATCAAGACGGACGTCTTGAACGGGTCACTAAAGTGCATCTCGAATCACATCGTGGTGGAGACACACTAATGGGACAGGATCCTTACGCACTGGCAAAAAACCCCTTACGCACGGAAGACACTTTGGGCTTAACCATGTATGACCCTGCCACAGTGGCTTTATAAACACAGTCAATGAATATTGCCGACAAAGTATTAATCATTGGGGCCGGTCCAAGCGGGCTTGCCGCTGCCTTACTTTTTGCTGACCTTGGTTACCAGAATATCACGGTAGTCGAGCGCAGAAGTTCAGCAAAAGATTTTGAAAAAAACAAAGCATTTACCTATCAGATCGATGGACGCGGTCAAAAGCTGCTGAAGCGACTGGGTCTGATGAAAGACCTTGAATCATTCGGCGTTGCCAACAAATCATTTCACGCTACCACCATACTCCCCGATGGAAGCAGCAAAACTATTGATTCACCGATTATCGACAAAGACAGAGTCACCTGTTACTGGACAACACGACGAAATTTACAAACCATGTTGTATCAGGCGGTGCAGAGACGAACTGATGACAGCATCAAGCTGCTCTATGACCATTCCCTCTCCAGCATTACAGAAGCAGAAAATGGAAAAGCACTCGTAACCATTACTGACTCTCAAGACACAGAACTTCAATTCTCACCGGATATATTGCTGGCCTGCGATGGATTAACCTCCACTACACGAAAATTACTTTCTGATTGGCCAGCAATGCCTGACAGTCATTTTGAGATGAAGAAGTATGAATCACCGAGTGCCAAGCTTTTTTACAAGGTATTGAATCTGCCCCCGAATTTTTCTATCAAAGGACAGCAGTCAGAGGTGAATGACCATCGCATGGCTTATGTATTTCCCTCAATTCATAAAGACAGAACCAAAGCAATGGCATTGTTTGGCTTTCCCGTTGCAAATGCAGAGCATCCCAGAAGCGTCAACATAATCCGGGAAGCGGATCACCATTTGTGGACACTCAAAGAAGCAGACGATTTAATTACCTATCTCACAGAGGCTTTTCCGCAACTGGATATACCGAATCTGATATCAAAAGAAGAAGCGTCTGATTTTGTCAGTTTGACCGCCGGTAAGTTTCCATCACCACAACATGCTCTATCTTTATACGCACGTGTAGGCAGAGAAGAAACTCCTACCCATTGTCTGTTGATTGGAGATGCAGCTCATGCCTTTCCTCCTGATCTTGGCCTGGGTGTGAATTCAGCATTGGAAGATTTATACGAACTGGAAACCTATATGACAGATCAAGCTGACATTTCCGATGACTTTAAACGGTATGAACAGCACCGTCTCGTCGAATCCGAAGCACTCGTAAAACTGGTGCAGACAGTGTTTCCCTATCAGTATAATCAGTCACCTTGGCGCATGAAAATGTGGGTGATACGCTTCTTGTTGCAGCATACTTTACATAAACTTTTACCCTGGTTTATCAACAAACCTGCATTCTTGCTGGTACAAAACCACCAGCTTGCCTATTCTCGTATTTTGAGACAAAAAACAAACACTGATCGTGTCTTTGTATGGCTACCACTGCTACTTCTGGCTGCAGTTATTCTGTTGTTGCGCTAAATATTCATTGCTGGATTTCGTCATCAGGATTCTCGATCTTGTCGGAGCCATCCTGTATCGTTTCACTATAATCAACGAACATCGAGTATGTAAAATGAAGAATTTGCTTGTCATAGGTGTGTGCGTGTTGTCATTGAGCGCGTGTGCTTCAAATAGTATTGAAAGATCTCTACTTGCCCCGGAAAAATCCTCCTACATTTCACAGACACTGGATTTCAGTAATCGTGATGATTATGAACAGGCGGAGCGTGGCTTTATCGCCACCCTGGAAAACACCACGGTCACCAGTGACAATGGTCAGGTTGTTTACGATTTTGGTGCTTATGACTTTCTGCAAGGCGAGCGACCTGCATCAGTAAACCCAAGTTTGTGGCGACAAAGTCAACTCGCCGCCAAACATGGTCTGTATAAAGTCATGGATGGAATTTATCAGGTGCGGGGTTTTGATCTTTCCAACATCACTTTTATTGAAGGCAATACTGGCTGGATAGTTATAGACCCGTTAATCACTAAAGAAACTGCCGCGACTGCACTGAGTCTGGTTGAGCAAGAACTAGGTAAGCGTAAAATCAGCGCAGTATTATTTACACACTCGCATCTGGATCACTACGGTGGTGTTCGTGGAATAATTTCAGAGCAAGACCTGTCATCAGGAACTGAAGTGATTGCTCCTGTCGGTTTTACTCGTGAAACCATTAGCGAAAACATACTCGCTGGCAATCAAATGGGGCGGCGCGCGAGTTATATGTTTGGTTCGTTATTACCCAAATCCCCACAAGGACAAGTAGGTGTCGGATTGGGCCAGGCTATTTCCAGTGGCACACCCGGTCTGATACGGCCAACCAGAGAAATTACAGAGAGCACAACCTCGATGATTATCGATGGTATCACTTTCGAATTTTTGTTGGCTTTGGGCGCAGAGGCGCCGACTGAATTCATGTTCTTTTTGCCCGAATTCAAGGCATTTTGCCAGGCAGAAATTATCAATCGCACTCTGCATAACATGTATACCCCGCGGGGCGCCAAAGTTCGTGATGGTCGACGTTGGAGTCAATATATTGATCAAGTAATTACCCGCTTTGGGTCACGAACAGAAGTGTCTTTTGGTTCACATCACTGGCCTACATGGGGCAACGATAAAATCATATCGTTCTGGACAGGTCAGCGTGATTTATATCGTTACATTCATGATCAAACGCTGCGATTATCGAACCATGGTTATACTATGCATGAAATCCCGGAAAGACTTGAATTACCGGATGCCATAGCTGGATCATTTGCCAACCGCGATTACTACGGCACTGTCAGTCACAACTCTAAAGCACAATACCAACTTTACTACGGTTATTTTGATGGCAACCCAGCCAACCTTGATCCATTGGAGCCTGTGGCAGCAGCACGAAAATACGTAGATTATATGGGTGGCAGCGCAGCAATCCTGAAAAAAGCCAGGCAGGATTATGTTAATGGCGAATACCGGTTTGTAGCGACAGCGCTTAATCATTTAGTGTTTGCCCAACCTGAAAATTCAGCCGCCAGTAATTTACTCGCAGATACCTATGAGCAATTAGGCTTCAGAGCCGAATCGGGATCATGGAGAAACTTCTATTTGAGTGGGGCTGCCGAACTACGCAGAGGTGTACTCGATCTACCGACTCCGAGAACATCAAGCGCTGATATGGTTAGAGCCATCCCACTCGACTTATACTTCGATACACTGGCCGTTCGTCTAAACGGTCCAAAAGCTGCCACTAATGACTGGCGTTTTAACTTCAAACTAACCGACACCGGCGAAACTGCGCTATTGATTGTTAGCAATGGCACTCTACACCACAGACTCAATACTCAAGATAACAACCCAACTGCCAGCTTGAGTATGTCACGTACTGCACTGGATCAATTAAACCTTGGGAGTAAAACAATTGCCCAGCTGGCTCAAGAAAACTTACTGGATGTGAGTGGTAATGTTAATGCATTACAATCATTTTTTGGGTTATTGGATGACTTTGATTTCTGGTTTGAAATTGTAAGACCTTGACGCCCGGGTTTACTCAAGAGGGAAGGCATTTCCTGAAAACAATCGCTATCAATAATCCCGATACAAGATGCCAGGTACCCCAGAAAGCGCTGATCAGCGCCATACCAGCTTCACCGTCAAACTGAGTGAACACAATCGCGATTGCCAGCGTAGAATTTTGCATGCCAACCTCAATGGTTATAGCTTTTCGATCAGCCAGCTCAACCCCGTTTAGGTAAGCCGTGAAATATCCTATAGCGTACGCCAGACTGTTATGTATCAACACCACCACAATTAATAAACTGAAATATTTCTGAAAAGCTTCCAGGTTTTGTATGACCGCAAATGCAATAAAGGCGAACAAAGCCAGAATAGAAGAATATTTCAAGAGCAGGTGCAATCGCCCAGCCAGAACAGGCAAGTAATGCTTGATGGTAAAACCCAGTGAGAGTGGAATTGCCAATACCAGAATTACCGTGGTCACTAAATCGCGACTGCTGACTTCAATTTGCTGCATTAATGCGACGGCCTCAGGATTTAACTGACTCCAGAAGACAAAGTTAAATGGCATCAAGACAATTGCCAGAGTACTTGCAGCAGCAGTCATAGTGATTGAGAGGGCTGTATTACCGCCAGATAAATAAGTAATGAAATTCGAAATAGCACCACCTGGACAAGCGGCAACCAGTAACATACCTAACTCAATTCCTGCTGGCAGCTCCAACATCAATGTCAATATCAGGGTCAACATTGGCAATAAAAAAAACTGCGCAGTTAAACCACAGAGTGGTGCTCGTGGAGATTTAATTACCTTTCGAAAATCTGATGGAGAAATATCGAGCGCTATTCCCAGTACAATAACTGCCAGCACCAGTTGCAACACCCATTGTTCGGTATTGCCATAAGCGACGTTACTTAACTCCACAAGCTGGTCAACCGCTGAAAGAACCAAAATGATGCCGCAATACCTATTGCGTACGCAGGAAAAGGTTTTAAGTTGTCTAACCTCTTTCTAGTCAAGATGCGTAGCATCCACATCAATACCATCACACAGCAAATGAAAAGTAGCTGCCCTACCTCGACACCTAGATTAAAAAACAAGAGTGCCACAGGAATATCATTTTGCGGCAAGCCAAGTTCACCCAATGCGCCCGCAAAACCGAGTCCGTGCATCAGGCCAAAAATAAAAATAACACTCCACGGATAACGTGCACTCAAACCGGAGAGCCCTTTATGCTCGCGTATGACCTCATACGCCAGAAACACGATACTTAGAGCAATCAATGTTTCCACCAGCACCGGATTCAAGCTGATGTAACCGAGAGTCGCCAAAATCAACGTAATGCTATGCGCCATAGTGAATGCTGTAATAGCTAATAGCAGGTTTTTGTTGCATTTGATCAAGAGCATGATGCACAACACGAATAACAGATGATCCGTTCCGGTGAGTATGTGTTCCATACCGATAACAAAATAACTTTTGATGACGCCGTTTAATGTCGGTCTCTCAGGCACTATGATGCTGTTGCGAACAGGCGTAAGCCTCTCAACAAATGTAGTGCTATCAAGAAACTCAATTCGAAGTAACAGCTCAGTAGATGTACTGTCCAGACCTGTCACGCCAAGAGACTTGTTCGCTAAACCATTCTCGCAAATCAGATTCCATCGACTAACAACGTATAGCTCATCAAACCAGCGGTTCTCTTCTCCCTGGACTTCACATCCAGCCGGGTGGATCACGGTTAGTTCATTTATAGATTTAGCGTTTAGTGGGTACTTCCAAAGCACTGTAAAAGTGTGAGTTTTTACTTCTTGCAGAGCCAGATAAGCAGGGCGTAGCTCGTCAGCGTTGGCTACTGACGAGAGCAACAGGAAAACCATCAGTAAGCAGGATCGAAAAATACGCATTCTGTAATCAGATTAATCAATGACAATAACATAGCTATTTTTGAGCTTACTCTGAGTCGCGATTTTTGCCTCTTCACGTCGTTCAGCATAATACTCCTGTAACACGCGCTCTCTAACCTCTGACAAACCAGGTGTTTGAGCCTCGATTACTTTATACAATACAACCAGATGTGTGCCAAAGCTTGAATTGACAGGTCCTTGCCAGGTTTTAGCAGGCGTCAATTGAGTTAATTGCCTGCCAAAACTTTCACCAAATCGATTCACTATCGTTTGAGAGCTCAATGCTGTGTTATTGGTTTCTAACAGGCCAGATGCATTAAAGCTTGCTGGTACTGCACTACCGTTATTCAAAGAGGCAATGATCTCATCAATCTTTGTAAGGTCTTCACTCCTCAACAGTAATTGCTGGAAGGTATATTTAGGTGGAGATGCAAAACGAGCCTTGTTTTGTTGATACCAGGTAGAGAGCTGATCATCATCAGGCTCTTCCAAACTGGCCATATCCTCCTGCAGGTATTCCAGCTTCTGTTGCAAACGACGCCTGATCAAAGGGTCATTATTATCCAGCCCGAGTTTTAGAGCCTCGCGATAATACACCTCTTCCATAACGAAGGTATCAATCAGTCCACTTGTTTCTGCTTCTGTCGGTTGGCGATTCCAGGTATTGGCGAACTGTGCCTCTAACTGATCCTGCCGCGCCTGTGTAACTATTATATTTTTAGAATCAAAACTTTCTTGCCGGGCATCAAAAATAAATTCCACAGCCACAAATAATACAAAACCGAACAGTAAAAAATGGACTAAAGGATCGCGCACTAAAGCAGCAATATTCAAAACAGCCTGTTCCCTAGAATGTTATTAAAGCGATTTTAACACCCTGAACACCAAACAAAGAGGTATTTATTGGCTGGCAATACAGAATATTGAGTTCTGACCAATGACAATGCTATTGAGCTGCCAGAGAATAAGGATATACTTCCGACGCTGATATAATTGAATAAAATACACATGATTTATGCAAAAGAGCTGGTTGTAAATTGGGGCGAGTCTGATCCATTCGGTCTCGTATATTTTCCACGAATGCTCTCCTGGTTTAATGATGCCGAGCATGAGATGTTCGCCAAAATGGGGTATCCAGTCAACAAAATGGTTGATGAAGACCGCACAGCCTTTGTCATGGGTGAAATAAACTTCAAGTTTGTGGGACCAGCCGCGTATGGCGACAAAATCCGGGCGACGATTCAGCTAGCCAAAATGGGCCGGGCGACCATGCAATGGAGCTGCAGAGCCGTCAATATAGATACCGAGATGGTCATTACAGAAGGTACAGCGACACGGATATATGCCCGTATCCAGGAGGATGGCAATCTGGGTTCGGCTACGATACCAGACGACATCAGAAGCATGTTAGGTGATACCACCGCCAGTAAATGATGACAGTAGATATTAAAATCACCAATGGTGTCGTATACGATGGTAGTGGTAATCAAGCTGTAAAGACCAATATCGGGATTAAAGATGGCTTGATCGTTGACCTTGCTTGTACCTCCAATGCCACACGAACCATTGATGCTGATGGCGCTATTGTCACTCCTGGATTTATTGATCTGCATACACACTATGACGGCCAGGTGTCATGGGATGAAGAATTCAAACCATCGGTAAACTTTGGCGTAACAACTGCTGTGCTCGGTAATTGCGGTGTTGGCTTTGCGCCAGTACGCGAATCTGATCGTGGCCGTTTGATTAAATTAATGGAGGGTGTCGAGGACATTCCCGGGACTGCTTTACATGAAGGTATCAGTTGGGAGTGGGAAACCTTTCCTGAATATCTTGATGCCATAGACTCAACACCCCACACGATCGATTTCGCTGCCATGGCAGTACATGATCCGTTACGTGTCTATGTCATGGGTGAACGGGCTTTGCATGATCAGGAAGCGACTGAGGATGACATCAAAGCCATGCAACAACAGTTGTCAGCTGCACTGGATGCAGGTGCTTGCGGCTTTTCAACCGGCCGTTCCGACGTTCATCGCACAGCAGATGGTGAGCGCACCCCTGCTTCTGAAGCCAATGCCGCTGAATTGACCGGTCTGGCAGCCACATTAAAAGGCCGTCAACAAAGCGTACTGCAGTTGGTCAATGACTTTAATCTTGAACATGCTGAAGATGAATTTGATATCGAGTTTGATCTGGTAGAAAAATTTGCCCGCGCTGCTGACAGGCCCTGCTCTATTTCATTGATGCAACGTGATTTCGCACCAACGCAATGGCAACGCATACTCGAAGAAACCGAACGACTAAACGCAGATGGTATACCTCTGCACGTGCAAGTAGCACCGAGGGCAATTGGCGTCTTTAACGGACTGCAGTGCACCTTCCATCCCTTGGTGGCACAACCGAGTTATCAAGCTATTGCGCATGAGCCATTGGCCAAACGCGTCGCTATTATGCGCGACCCGGAATTCAGAGCACGATGCCTGTCAGAAAAACCGCTGACACTTTGTGGCGAAGGGTCCTCTGTACCACCTATCGTCGATCGCATCATTAGTGAACTGGATCAAATCGCCTTCAAATTTTTCAGGTTAGGTGAATCCCCGGATTATGCGCAAACCGTACAACAATCTCTGGGAGCCGAGGCACAACGAGACAGCGTCAGCGTGATGGAAAAGCTCTACGATGTTTGCCTGGAAATGGACGGACATCAGTTAATCTACTATCCGGTCTATAACTACACTGAAATGAACTATAACAATGTGCATACCATGCTTGAGCATCCTAATGCATTGTTGGGGTTGTCGGATGGTGGTGCACACGTGGGAACGATTTGCGATGCCAGTTTTCCTGCTTATTTACTTTCTTACTGGGCGCGTGACTGTCAAGAGCACCGAATTGAATTACCCCGGGCTATACAAATGCTCACGGGAGATGCGGCAGACTATCTTAACCTGACAGATCGTGGGCGCCTGAAAATCGGGCAGCGCGCTGACATTAACATCATTGATTACAATAACTTATCACTTACTCTGCCGAAAATGGTTCAGGATCTGCCTGCAGGTGGGCAACGATTGTTACAGCAAGCCAGAGGCTTTCGATCAACGCTGGTTGCCGGCAAGGAAGTTATTTCAAATGATGAAGTCACAGCCGCCCGTCCCGGGCGACTGGTACGTTTTAACTAGGTGCGTTTTAACTAAAGGCAATCGTTACTACAAATACGCTGTTGCTAGACAACCGAGCAAACTGTCTTAAGCTCCATGTAGTTATCTACTGCCTGCTGACCACTTTCTCTACCCCAGCCAGATTCTTTTATGCCACCAATAGGCAGAGTCGCATCGTACATAGAGTGACAATTTATCCAGACCGTTCCAGCACGAAGATCACTCGCCATGGTGTGAGCCGTACCGTGATCCGACGTCCACACACTGGAAGCTAAACCGTACGTTGTATCGTGTGCCTTGCTTAATACTTCTTCGACATCATCAAAGGCATCACACACAACTACCGGCCCAAAAATCTCTTCACGTACCACCGCCATATCCGGAGTTACATTAGTCATCACTGTCGGCTGAATAAAATTGCTGGAGGCATCTTCTCTTGAGCCACCGGCGCGCACTTCAGCACCCGCCGCTATTCCACCGTCAATATAGTTCGCAACACGACCACTGTGTTTGGCACTTACCAATGGGCCACAGTGCGTTTCAGGATCCAGACCATGACCCAGCTGCATCGAGTTTGCTGCTGCACTAACACCCTCAACCACTTGCTCAAAAACAGAACTGTGTGCATAAATACGAGAACCAGCAACACAAACTTGCCCACCATTAAAAAATATCGCATTGGCCGCGCCTGGTATGGCCGCTTCCAGATCGGCGTCAGGCATGATGATAACCGGTGACTTGCCACCTAGCTCCAGAGTGACTCGTTTCAGATTATGACGCGCATCAGCAACAATCTTTTTACCTATCTCTGTCGAACCAGTGAAAGCAATTTTATCCACACCGGGATGTTCTACCAGTGCCTGACCAGTAACTTCTCCCCGACCAGTCAGTATGTTGATAACACCTGGTGGGAAACCGGCTTCGATGAGTAACTCGCCCAGTCGAATTGCGGTTAAAGAAGTATCCTCAGCAGGTTTTAATATAACGGTACAACCGGCTGCCAAAATCGGCGCCAGTTTCATTGCTGCCATGATCAAAGGAGAGTTCCAGGGCACGATCGCTGCGACCACGCCTACTGGTTCTTTTACCGTATAGGCGAAAATTCGTTTTCCTTCGGGCTGATAGTCTATCGAGGTTGGTATGGTGGTCCCTTCAAGACGGGTGCATTGTCCGCCAAAATATCTGAACTGTTCTATAGCACCGGGAATTTCAGCCCAACGTCCAACATAAAGAGGCTTGCCCTGATCCAGAGTCTCAAGCTCGGCCAGCTCGTCGATGTGCTCTTCCATTAGGTCAGCCATGCGCCACATTAACTTAGCACGTGTCGATCCCGTCATGTTGTGCCACTCATTTGACTCAAACGCCACTCTGGCTGCACTTACTGCTCTGTCTACATCGTCCTTATTAGCTTCGGCAATTGACGCCAGCGTTTCGCCAGTAGCCGGATCAACACTGTCAATCATAGCTGCGTCAGAGGCATCTACCCATTCATTGTTAATCAGTAATTTTCTAGCCCTGGTTTCAAGGAATGTTTTTACACCTGCGGCTTGTACGAGTTGCTGTGACATAATTTCCTCCGATTGTTGATTTATTCTACTTCCGGACAGATTCAGTAACCTGTAGATTACCCGTATCATTCCGACTAATGAAATACTCTGAAGTCGCGAGCTGCGCCCCATCAAGGATACTGTCAATCAACTCAAGAGCATACGATAATAGCGTTACAAAGTTGAAAACAAAGAATAACGGCGAATCATGAGCATACTCCCTGCAGAACAAATGAATGCATCAATGGACGTTGATATCTTAATTATTGGCGCTGGAGGATGTGGGTTATGCGCAGCTTTAGCGGCGAGTGAATCGGGTCTAGAAGTGGCCGTGCTTGAGCGGGACAGTAGTGCGCTGGGTACGACCTCGATGTCTACTGGCCTTATTCCCGGCGCCGGAAGCGAGCTACAACGTGCCGCTGATATCAATGATTCGGCACAAACCTTCGCGGCCGACATCAATAAAAAAGCGGCCTTTAATACCAATCAAAACGTCGTCGATAAACTGGCAGCCGAATCCGGGTGCACCATCGACTGGCTGGTTAATCAATACCAGATACCACTGACACTGGTGACAGGATTTACCTATCCCGGCCATAGCGTATTACGCATGCACGGCATGCCTGGCAGAAGCGGACAGGAACTGATGGGAGCCTTGAGTCAGGCTGTTGAAGATCAACAAATCCCACTGGTCACCGACGCACTGGTTACCGATTTATATGCTGATGATGACAAGCGTGTTTACGGCGTACGTTATAAAGACCCTGATGGGGAATTTGAAGTGATAGGTTGCCGCACATTAATTCTTGCTTGCTGTGGATTTGCGGGGAATCAAGACATGGTGAACGAATACATACCCGAAATATCCAAAGGCGAATTTTTTGGACACCCCGGTAATAAAGGTGATGCTATTCGCTGGGGGCTTTCGTTAGGCGCAAAAACTGCCGACATGCATGCTTACCAAGGACATGCTGGCCTGGCTAAAGGTTATGGCATACCAATACTGTGGCCGATCATTATGGAGGGTGGTATACAGCTGAATAAACATGGCCAACGATTTTCAAATGAATCTCTGGGTTACTCAGAGCAAGCAGTAAACGTACTACAACAACCAGACGCTGAAGCATGGACATTTTATGATGAACGTTTGCATGAGCTCATGCTGGACTTCACCGACTATCAACATGCACTTGAAGCGGGCGCTATTTTTCAGGCAGACACTCTGGAAGAGATCTGTGCACAATGTAAACTTGATACCGACCAGGTGAACAAGACTTTGAACGAACTGGCTCAGCTCGCTGAGTCGGGCAAAGAAGATGAGTACGGACGACAGTTTTCGCCAGACAAGCTTCTACAAGCACCTTATCGCGCGGTCAAAGTCACGGGCGCATTATTTCACACCCAGGGCGGGCTTGAAGTGGATGAACATGCACGGGTTGTTAATGATGATGAGCAACCACTGCCCAACCTCTACGCCGGCGGTGGAGCAGCACGCGGAATTTCCGGCTCCGGTGCAGACGGTTACATTGCAGGAAACGGATTACTTACAGCGACCACACTCGGTAGAATTGCAGGCCAACACGCCGCGCAGTCGATAAAGCAAGGATAAACCATGAGCAAAAAGAATTTACGCACGCTACTCGATGAAGGCTTTGTCGCAGCACCAGGCATACCCGACATGATGGCTGCCGTAGTGGCTAACAAGGTCGGATTTGATGTGGTGTATGGCAGTGGTTTCTGGAACATGGCCTCTGCCCACGGTCTTCCTGACGCTGGCATAGCCACCTATACACAAATGGTCGACCGCATGCGAACCATCGCCTCAAGCTCTGATGGACTATTGATCGCCGATGCCGATACAGGTTACGGCGGCCTGCTGAATGTACATCATACGGTACGTGGCTACGAAGAAGCCGGCGTGGTTGGTATACAGCTTGAAGATCAAACCTTTCCAAAAATGTGCGGGCACACACCGAATCGAGGTGTCGTGGAAATAGAAGAAATGGTCGATAAAGTACAAGTCGCTTGTGAGGCACGCCAGAACCCGGAAGATACACTCATCATCGCCAGAACAGATTCACTCCAGACAGAAGGTTTTGATGCCAGCATAAAACGTTGCGAGGCCTACTCCGAAGCGGGTGCTGATATTATTTTTCTGGAAGCCCTGACTACGGAAGAACAAATGAAGACTGCCTGTGAGGCTATAGACAGACCCATGATGGTCAACATGGCTAATGGTGGCGTTACGCCGATATTGAACAACACGAAACTAGAAGAACTGGGCTTTGCGCTAGCCATCTGGCCCGCGCTTAACTCGCTCTCGGCATTAGCAGCCATGGAAAAAGGAATGCGTACGCTCAAAGAAACGGGCACAACGAACGACCCTTCGCTGGACTTATTCGAATTTAAAGAATTCTGCCAATTGATCGGTTTCCCGGATGTCTGGGAGTTTGAAGATCGTTGGGTCAAAAAAATAAAGTAACAGGCTGCTGAAGCAACTATTATTCGGCACTAATAGCGTTGATGAACTCAGCCGCCTGAGCATGCCCCTCTTCCACGACCCGCACTTCAATACCAGGGTTAGCAGCTTTCAATGCTGGCACGGCGCCAGCGAGGACGTCTTCAGTATCCGTTAATAACAGGATTTTCTGCTTCACGTCTTTGATGCGCTCAAGTACCTGATGCCTGAAAACGGCCTCATAGGTCTTGTGGTAGTGCTCAATATTTTTGAGTAAATCAAGCGTTAATTCATGCAGATAGTCTGTATCGAAAGAACCACCTACTCGCTTGTGCTTTTCGTCTTTGCGGTAATGTGGAAAAAACACCATCTGATCTCGTATGTAATGCCAGGCCCAATTAAATTGGCCACCGTACTCATCAGGCTTTTTATGTGGTGCGTAGTTTTCAAGAAAATCCTCTCGATCTTCTTGCGATAGTAACGCAACTCCATCCATTGTCAGTGAGTGCACGCGCCTTGATTCTGCTAACGCTAATTCAATGCCAATGTGTGAGCCTGTATGTGTGCCATAGACGTCTACACTATCAATACTCATGGCATCCAAGAGGCGGCTCATGCTGTTGGCGTAGTACTCGAGATTGGGCGAAACTTCAGCTGGTGCAGCTGAATCACCGCAGCCCAAAGTATCTGGAGCAATAACATAACGAGAGCTTGCAAGATGGTGTATTAATGGCTCAAGTGAACGAGAACATGCAGGAGAAGCATGCAGCATCAGCAATGGTTTCTGATCAGTTCGTTCACCAGCGGTTCTCAGGTGTACCGAGCCTTCATCCAGTCTTACAAACTGCCGCTCAATATTCATCATCGCTTTAACTACTGTGGGCTAAGGCTTCGGTCACTCTTTCTACCAACTGTTTACCACGCTCATCAAGCTGTGCTTTATCGGCATCACTCGGCATATAATTTTCGATTTCTTCACTGACATTCATACCGTGCTTTTTCAGCACGGCCTCTAGAGCATGTACACGATCGATCACGATCCATAATTCGTGGGTTAGCGTCAGCACTGCCTGCCCTAGACCTGCGCTGTCCTGGGCGTTCAGCGTCGGTGTACCCGGATTGTTAAAGCTTTTTGGGTCAGAACTCATGATGGCTTGGTTCCAAGAACAACGTGCGGATAAGGACCTGTGCCCAGGTTTGTGATTTTGACATCAGTAAAACCAACTTCTTCGGCGATCGCCGCCAGATCTGCACTGGCAGACTCACGCCAGAATGGCTCACCACCATAGCTGGCATCTTCATCCGCAAGAGACACCTGCAGTTTGTTCATCTCTGCATAACGAACCACATCACTCATGAGCATATCTCCACCTGGCTTGAGTACTCTGTAGGCTTCACTAAATACGTCTTTAATGGATTGCACGGGCAACTCATGTAATAAAATATAAGACGCCACAAGATCAAAGCTGCTGTCATCAAACCCAGTCGCTTCGGCCGGTCTGCGGTAGAGATCCCAGGCATAGTCATTAGCGTTACCAACTCGCAGCGTATGCTCCAGCGCCCGTCTTGAAAGATCAACGCCGGTGATTTTTGCCTCAGGATAGGCCAATGCCAAACCCAGGGTGAAATGACCAGTCGAGGTACCCATCTCTAGAATTTTTTCATACTCATTCTGCGGCGCCAGCTTGGCGACCTCACAGCGCTGTTTGAAAATGCCGCCCGGGTAAATGACATCTACCATTTTTTTATGCACGAGCTCACCGTGAATAAAGCCCATGTATTGATGTCCGTCCCAACCGCCACTGGTTCGATGAAACTCAACACCGTCCCAATAGGCAGGCACATCATAATCATCATCCAGCGTCAGGCTGCTGCTGCCCTCGTCATACTGATGAAGATCCTTGGCAAAATCCTCTCCGAGCTCCTCAAAAGCTTCTATCGCTATTTGACCGTGGTTACTGGCATGCCACTCACCGACTGTACGACGGATCCTGGCAGCAGGTAATTGATACGCAAATTCAGAGACGGTTTTTACACGCTGATCCAGGTCCTCCGGCAATTCACTGCCATCACCAAATTCGTTTTCAACATACTCGCTGGCAGCCGTACGAATTTTGTGGGTGCCATGAAACATGTGACCTAAAAAATCAAATGAAGCACGCCCTCGTTGATTCAAGTTAGCTGCTGGTATTTTATTCTTCAAGACTATCTCCTGCTTTGTCCAATTCTTCCTTCGTTAGTTTATAGCCTAGCAATAAATAGATTGCTAAAGCGCCCATTGCTGCCGGGATATAAGACATACCCAATAATAACGCCTGACGTATTTCCGGTGTTTGTGTCATTTCTGGCGCCAAATCACCACTGTACCCCGCCATTGACAGTGCAACACCAAACACCAATGGTCCTAGTGCAAAAGTGAATTTTTCAGTAAACGTATACAAGGCTGTGTATGCCCCTTCACGTCTAATGCCTGACTTGCGAGCATCATATTCTATACAATCAGTCAGCATCGACATTGCCATAACAATGTTGCCACTAACAGAGATACCGGTTACGGCGTACCGGATGAGTATTGCCCAGGTAGGCTCACCAGCCTGTGCAAACACCCAGCTCAATGCCGAGCATACGTATAATGATCCTGCTACTGCATAGGTTTGCGCCTTACCAATTCTTTTGGAGAGTCTAACCAATAAAGGAACACTCGCGACGGTAAATAGAAATGACACAACACCCACAAACGCCAGTATATTCAAACTCGCCTGCAGTAAATCTTTAAAGAAAAACAAAGTAGAGACTGAAATCGCCGCAACACCAAAAAGTTGCGATGCCTTGATACCTAACACCCTTAGAAAATGCCGGTTTTTAAGGACGTGAGAATATTCCTTGATAAAGTCAGTTTTCTCTATCGCTGCAGTAGTGAATTTGGCTTTAGCAGTGCCGTAATACGCACTCAGCATTGAAGCGAGGATAACTACACCACCGACCACCCCAATAACCACGTACGTCTCGGCCTTATCTGCACCTAACCATTGTTGTAATGGAGGTACACCTGCTTGAGCTAACAAACCACCAACAGCAACAAAGTACATACGATAGCCATGAATCTCCGTTCTCTCATGATAGTCGTCTGTCATTTCTGCTGGCATACACAAGTAGGTCAGATTAAAAAGTGTATAACCCAATGTGTATATGATCAGCGCTAACAGCATGTAACTAGCGGTAATCCATTGATTACCAAATTCTGGAGTAGTAAAAATCATCGCAAAAGATATTGCAGATATAAAAGCGCCGTACAACATAAACGGTCGCCGTCTACTCCCACTCGTTTTGTATTGATCACTCCAACGCCCAACTATAGGGTCAGTAATAATATCGACCACTTTGGAGATAAACACCAAGGCTCCCGCAAGTGCTGGATTTAAGCCAAGAACTTGAACCATAAAAAAGACCACCACGAAGGCGATCACATTCATTAAGATGGCCACGCCCAAGGCACCACTGCCCCAGCTCAGTCGGATTTTTTGTGAGACTTTCTCCATTACGATATTCTAGCTCTCCAAATGTGAAGCAAAAGTATATGTCATAAGTGACTACAGTGTGCTGATAAGACAGCTTGCCAAATTCGACCACTGACAATGTTGAATCTCGGATTAAATTTCGTCAGGCGAAAACAGTATATACAGCTTGACCAGGCTCGAATAATGCAGATATTCAATATCAACACGCACCACACGTATAGTAAGCTAGAAAAAAATAGAAAATTCAGATTATGAATCAAGCCAATTCCATATTGATCGTCCTGATCGCCTATAAAGCACTGCTCTTGTTTATTGGGTTTTGGGCACAAAAACGAGTGAGCGATCAACAGGATTTCTTTCTTGGTGGAAGAAAACTGGGCCCATTTGTCAGCGCCTTAAGCTATTCCGCCAGCTCGTCATCGGCATGGCAATTACTTGGTTTTAGCGGAATTGTTGTATTGATCGGCATATCAGCTATCTGGCTCTTGCTGGGAAGTTTTTTTGGTATGTTAATCGCCTGGTTCTGGGTGGCGCCAAAGTTACGTAAAGTGTCACTGGAACAAAACGACTTAACGCTGGTAGATTTTATTTGTCATGAAAGCAAAGGCCAGAGCAGAAAATTATTAGCCGGCATTTGCGCCGTGGTTATTCTGATTTCGTTTGCACTGTATGTTGCCGCTCAATTTCAAGGCGCTGGGAATTTATTTTCTACCTCGTTCAATATGCCGGTCGCTCAAGGGGTCATCATTGGAGCGGTTATTATTGCCATCTATACCATGCTTGGAGGGTTCTGGGCGGTCAGCGTTACGGATGCTGTCCAAGGTATCATCATGGCATTTGCCGCGCTCGCGTTACCCATTGCTGCTTTAATCCATATTGGAGGACCGATTGAGCTACTGCATTCACTCCAGCAAGTGGCTTCCAGCGAACAACTGCACCTGACCGGGCAAGCTTTTGGACTCATGGCAATGGGCGTGATTGTCGGCAATCTGGCGGTCTGCCTGGGCCCCTTGGGGCAACCCCATATGCTGGTCAGGTTCATGGCAATACGGGATGACGCTGCCATACGGCAAGGTAGAAAAATTACGGTAGCGTGGTTTCTGGTGGTCCAGCTTGGCATATTCATAGTCGGCCTTTCCGGGATCGCGATGCAGTCAAATTATGACAACCCCGAAAACATATTTTTTATTCTGACAACCGAACTATTCCATCCGGTGATTGGTGGCATCATTATTGCGGCCATCTTGTCAGCGATTATGTCCACGGCTGATAGTCAGTTGTTGGTAAGCGCTTCGGTCTTGAGTCACGACCTGAAGCTCAATGAACGCTTGAAACTCTCACCTCTAACCCTGTCCAGATACGCTGTGATCGTGATGGTGTTCGCCGCCACTCTCATTACCTTGCTGGCACCGGAAGCCATTTTCAGCCGTGCATTGTTTGCCTGGACTGCATTGGGTGCAGCATTTGGTCCGGTCGTTGCACTGCGTCTGGCAGGTTACAGCTTGCCAACTGGTATAAAAACAGCCTCAATTTGTGTCGGCTTTGTGTTGGCAATCGGTTTCTATATGGCGCCGGATGCCCCCGGGGATTTTGCTGAGAGAGTGATACCCTTTGTCTGTGCTTTTCTGGTTGCCTGGTTTGGCAAAAAAAGTATCAGGCAGCGCTAGAGTAAGCCTGCTCGCATTCTGCAATCGGGTCAAAGCCAAACATCACCTTGGTCGACATCGCTTTATCATCAGCATAGGTTTCAGCAGAAGGCTTCTCGGTGGCAAATCGCTGACCTGCGGCACGAGATTCTTGCAGAACCCAATCGGTACGGGTTTTTCTTGCTCGCTGGAAAGCAGAGAAAGCCGTTTCGTAGTCATCGTAGATTGCAATCGCTTGTGACAGATACCAGGCATCTTCAATTGCCATGGCGGCGCCCTGCCCCAAGTAAGGTAACATCGGATGAGCAGCATCCCCCATCAAGACCACTTTTTCTTTACTCCAATGATCGATAGGATCCCGATCATATAAGGCCCACTTGAAACAGTGTTCCGGGTCAATTGCGTCAATCAATTCATGTACCGAGGGCCTGAAATCACTGTAAACACTATGCATTTCCTCTATATCTGCCGGTTCTGTCCAACTTTCAATTTGCCAGTCCTGTTCTGCGAAAGCCGCTACATTCAGATACTGCCCAAGATTTATTGGATAATGAACAAGTTGGCGCTGATGCATGAGATTTACAAAAGAGACTGGCTGCTGATAGGTAGCGTCAATATCGTTCATAGGCACTAACGCTCGCCATGCCACATAGCCAGTAAAAAGAGGCGCGGTTTCGTCAAAATACAATTTCCGAACTGCTGATCTGACCCCATCACAACCAATCACACAGGCCACTCGTTGCTTTCTCTGGTGAATGAAATCCAGACAGATTTGCTCACCAGACTGATCAATCGCAAGGAGCTCGGCGTTCATTTCAATACAATCAGGGTCATGCGCTAAAACCTCATCTACCAGTAACTGGTGACAGCGCGCACGATGGATTTGATAGTACGGGTAACCAAAAATCGATTCGATTTTGGAAAAAGGCGTATTGTGAATTTGCTCTCCACTATCACCGAGCAGGATAAAACCTGATTCGGGTGTATCAGCTAATGGCGCAATATTTTTTAACACACCAAGACGCTGCAATACCTTCGCACAGTTCGGAGCCAGGGAGAGACCCGCACCTATTTGTGCAAATCGTGAAACCTTCTCAAACAAGCGCACACTCTTGTTTTGCTTGAGTAGCGCCAAAGCAAGAGTCAGTCCACCAATCCCCGCTCCGATGATTGCGATTGGCAATTCATCTTTTTTACTCATTCAGTCAATCCCAATATCAGTTACGACACCGGATTTACTCACTGGCGATATCTTTGATAGTTTGGTGAAATTTTTGCTTACTGTCTTTACGCTCTATTTCAGCAGCCTCCTGGTAAATCACAGAAAACAAAGTGTCCAGCATGCTTTGGCGTCGAGTTTCTCGTTCTTCCAGTGTAGTCTGATCAGGGCTATAGCGCTCCAACTCATCGGCATTCAAGACCTCTTTTTCAATCAGTAGACGCTTTAAAGTGTCCATCTGGTCATTCGCCACACTTAGCTCCTGTGTGAGTACCATCACCATGTGAATCAGGTAATCAACACCAGGTGAATCAAACATTTCAGGACGCTTGCCCTTGATTATATTTTCCGTTCGCATATTAATTCTCTAGTTGCGCTGCTTTCATTTCTTACCGACCAGTACTTCCCAGCCTCCGCCAGGAGCATACTCACCAGCAGTAAACTCTCGCTCTCCGAGTTCTTCAACCGCATCAGCCACATCCAGCTCAGCCTGTCTGGCTTGTTCCATGATGGCCATACCTGCGGTATCAAAGAATATATCTTCTTCTGCAAAGCCGGCTTTTTTCGCCAATTCAATCTGATCCATTTCTCTCATTGCACTCCAGAATGGCTCATTGTTGTACCAGGTTTCGTTATCCAGTATCAGCTGTGTATAGGCATCCATATTTTCGAATGGTGGCAGATCGGCATGAATCATGTAGCCGCCTGGTTTCAATATACGATGACACTCATTGAAGATTTTAGGCATCGCCTTTTTTGATGTTTCATGCAGAAGTATATGTGAGACAACCAGATCAAAGCTCTCATCTTCAAAACCGGTAGCTTCGGCATTTCTCTGCTTGAAATGCACAGGTAAGCCCATCGCTTCTGCCCGGTAATGTGCATAGGTTACACAAGAACCTGCGACATCAATTGCAGTAACCTCTGCGTTGGGAAACAGCTCGGCATAAGGCAAGGTTGAATGCCCAACAGTGCAACCAATATCCAGAATTTTCATTGGTTTGAAATCAAGGAGGTTACGGGTTATGTAATTACATACGGAGCGACCCATATCATCATTGTTAGGCCCCATATACCCCATCGCATATAAGTAGACACCACGATCATACAGCGCACCTGCATGAAGCGGGTCACTTCCATCCTTACCTACATAGCCACCAGGCATGCAGTGTATATCCAGAGATGAAACATATTTAGGTACCGTGAAATCATCATCGATTTCCAGTGTGCCGCCGGTAGCCGGTAATTGTTCCGCCTGTTGTTTCAACTCATCCAGTTGCCGGGTAATCGATTCGTTCACTCCGAACCACATTAACTCCTGACTTACGCGTTGCGAAGATAAATAAAATTGAAATAAAGGATCATCTTGAAAGGCTGTTCTCGCTTCTCGGTAATCAGTAGGCGCCTCACCTTTTTCTTCAGCATAAGCCGGGACAGCACGCTTGAAATATGCCGACGTCACTGCCGGCAGAAAATTAGCCTGTATATGTTGCTTGAATGACTTGGCGAATTCTTGTCGCGAGCGTTCTGCAGCTGTCATCTTTGGCAGCATAGCGTGCTCGGCTTGTTGGAATATGTTCAGCACCTGTTTGTTCTCCCACAGTATGTTGTATAAGTAATTCTAGACATTATAAGAAGTGTAATTTACTTAAGTTACCGCGGTTAATTCATTCTGAAAAATTAGCAAAACAGACCGCCAGACGAAACATTGAAACTGCTACAATCTGGATTATTATTCAATACATCTTCATCAGGAGCCCGACATGAACAAGACTGAAATTCCAAGCGTCGCCTTATGTCTGATAATTGTTGCTTTCACTTTACTAGCCGCCTGCAACAGTACTCCGGTTAATGACCCAAACAAACCTCCTTTCAGCGCTGCTGACGAAGCCAAATATTTAGAACGCTTTAATGCACTAGCCGAAGCAATCAGAACTACTGGCAACGTCCCTCCCTATGATAATCTCGAGCCTGTTTCTGGCACGAGTGACTATCAGCCGCTCCCACGTAACCTCAACAGCACCTCGATATCACAACCAGCCATGGAAAATGCCTTTAATTATGCTGAAGTAAATAATTCTTCGGCATTGATTGTCTGGCATAAAGGAGAAATTGTCGCTGAAAAATACTTTGGCGACATTACTGCCGACTCATTGATAACCTCCTACTCGCTGGCCAAGCCCGTATCGGTCGCTGCTGTGGGTACCGCAATTAATAAAGGCTTCATCAAAAACTTGAATATTCCGGTTACCAATCATTTGCCTGAATGGAAAAACACCAACAAAAGCAAAATTCAACTCAATCATTTTCTTAATATGAGTAGTGGCTTGTTGCCACAGGCGCTGGCCACAACCGCAGATGATATTTTAAATCGTGCCTACCTGCATCCACGACATACTGAAGTTATATTGCATGAGTACCCTCTGGTAGATGAACCAGGATCACGATATGAGTACTCGAATGCTAACGGCGAAATAGTTGCCTTAATTCTGGAACGTGCTACCAGCCAGCGTTACCATAACTGGTTAAGCGACGAGCTGTTCAAACCGTTGGGAGCTCAAGGTGGTAAGGTTTTTGTTAACCGACCAGGTGGAACTGCACACTCGGGTTGTTGCATATTACTTCCTGCAGAAACCTATTTGAGGCTGGCAATTCTGGTTATGCAGGATGGTATTTGGGAGGGCACAAGAATCTTACCGGAAGGCTATGTAGAACGAATCAGCTCACCAAGCCCTAATAACAAACATAGCGGTATGGGAATTTACATCGGTCAACCGTACATTGAGAGACGAGGTTACGCCAATCCAGATTCCATACCAGACAATCTCAAGGTCTATCATAGTGAACCCTACCTGGCCGATGATCTTGTGTTATTTGATGGCAATAGAAATCAGGTGGTTTACATTATTCCATCAAAAGAACTAGTCATTCTTCGAACAGCACTTGGCCGAGCGAGGAGTGAGCCAGAATGGGATAACAGCTATCTGCCTAACACCATACTACGCGGTTTGAATTGAAAACCATTCAACTATGAAATTCTTTAAAAAAATCGTGAAAATCATCTTTGTGCTGCTGCTACTGGCTATTATTGCTATTGCCATTTTTTCCGCAATGAACTGGACCATGGTTAGCAATCTGGCCAACATGGGTAACATGCGAACAGATAATGTTCGCGAATGGGAAACCACGGTAACTCCAGTAGCAGGAAATCTTGACGACTCAAAGTTATTAGTGGCAGAAACGCCAGAATTAAGCGAAGCAACAAAAATCAGCCTGATTGATTATCACGATCAGGAAAATGGACTCAGCCTGTTGGTCTGGAAAAATGGCAAGATCCAATTTGAACATTATGCCGATGGCATGGATCGTAATGCGGTTACAGCTTCCTACTCCATGAACAAATCCATCACCGGCCTGATGGCGGCAACATTGCATGCTGAAGGAATTCTAGCCTTGGATGATCCAGTCTCAAAAGTACTGGTTGAATGGAAAGAGGATGTCCGCGGTGAAATAACGCTCAGGGAGCTGTTGCAACACACCACCCCGCTTGAAGTTGTATCAATGGCTAATCCTGACTTCCGCACCATGGAGATTTTGATTGGTGATGACATTGAAGAAGCAGCGCTTTCAAATCCTGTCGATGATGCTGGACTGGGCTTTGAATATGCCACTATCAACTATCAGGTTGCCGGTGCAGTCATTCGCCGATATATAGACCAAGCCTTCAATACAAGTTATGCCGAGTATTTATCTGAAAAAATCTGGCGACCAATTGGTGCTGGAGATGCCTGGCTTTCGAGTGGTCAGGACAATGGCATTCCGCGATTTTATGCAGGCATGCAAGCCAGTGCGGGTGACTGGCTGAAAATTGGTCTGCTGATAAAAAATGAAGGGCAATTATACGGAAAGCAAGTCGTGCCTTCAGAAGCCATTAAGATACTCACCACACCAGCTGAATCAAATCGTTTGTACGGACTGGGTGTGTGGCTTGATGCGCCAGAAGATGGCAGCCGCGAATATGGACCTAACACTGCAATTGCGGTGACTCATAGTGCGCCTTACCTGGCTGATGATGTTGTATTCTTTGATGGCTTTGGCGGACAACGTGTCTATATTGTTCCGTCTCAAGACTTGGTTATCGTGAGAACTGGCCAGGTTAGCATGAGTTTTGATGATTCAATTCTGGTCAATCTGGTGCTGAAGAATGCCAAATAACCCACCCTCACTCACCCAATCCAAACGCAGGCAGCGCCCGCTGGTCAGCACTAATTTTTACGCCAATCTTGCGCGCTGTTTCAAACATCAAAGGTAAAAATTCTTTTTCAGCGCGCTTGTTGCTGACTGCAGTTTTGGCATATCTAATGGTTAACGTGGCGATTACTTTTTTTTCTACTTTAATTGGCACAGCAATCGCTCGTGCTTCACTGTATTTACCAGGTTTCGTATGGGTGGCATAACCATCTAACCGAATTTTATCAAGCAGCTTCTCAAGTCTGGCGCGATCGCTTTCCGTCTTGAGCATCGGATCGGAAGATGCCGAAATAATATTCAGCAATTTTGCTCTGCGGGCAGCAGTGCATTTGGCCAGAAAAAGTTTTCCGGAAGCACTTTCAAGCAAAGCCAGAGAGGTACCAGGCATAAATTTACGTACTGCCAGAGGGCTTTCAATATCTGTGTTTTTGCGAACGATCATGCGTGTGCCTGCATTAGTCGCTATAGAAATTGGCCAGATCAACTCATCACCCAGCTTGTTTAAATCTTCTTGTGTGTGCTCCAGTAACCAGGCATCTTCCATGAAACCGCTACTCAATGAACAGCAGCGCGGTGCAGGATGGTAGGTACTTAACGCCTCATCTTTGGTTATGTAATTTTCTGCTAGTAAACTCTGCAGCAAACGATAAGCTGTGGGTCTGGGCAAACCTGTTTCTTTAGCAAGGTCAGCCAGACTGGCTTCACCTCGAGAATTCAATACAGAAAGCAATCGCAAGCCTCTGCTTAATGCTCGTATGGTTAACTCCGAGCGAGCTTCCGGATCAGTTGGCACCAGATGACCTCATTGGTAGTCTATCGAATATCCAGCTTCATCAATTTTGGTATTGACATAATACCCGCCAAGACTGCCATAGTTGATTCTTAGCCTGTCATCTACATAAACAATATCTGAATGAAGTTTTGGCGGGTTAAACGTGGTACGAAGTGGCACATCGTCATCAATACCGAAGCCGCTACGGAGCTCAGCCTCACTGTCACCGTTCATGGGCTCCAGTGAAACCTCCGAGAATGCAACCGAGTATCGAGTACGATTGTCATCATCACCCGAATAAGTCCCGTAGAGCACTACCACAGCTTCACAATCAGACGTTGTACTACGTAACTTTACGACATTGTTGTAGGCCTTGGTACTAACGAGGATTTCCTGCCGGATATCAATCATATCAGCCGGAATATTGGGTAAATTATTCCAGCTTTGTTTAGCCAGACTTGACCTGTGTAACATCGGTTGCTCAGCAGCATGCTTAACCCCGAAGTTGGCGTAATTACACTCCCATACACCCTCTGCTGCATGCTGGTTGTCCATTGGGTCAGGTACAGGCGAGAATGGAATTAGCTCATCCAGAGTCTTTTTCAACTCAGTACTTTTAGCTTCTGGCAGCACCGTTGTAAAATCATGACCCGCCAGTAGCTCATGTATTCGCACGGTTAATTTTTCTTTCGTCATCATATTGGTAACCCGTCGTTTAGAGTGGATAAATTACACAGTAAAAATAATCACTCCAAGACATAGAACACAAGAGTACACTGAGATTTCACCAGATGAAACCTAAATCGTATATAACAGCACCTCAAATGTCAGCTCCGGTACGATGTTCTAAAGTTTAATGGGATATTCAAGATTTGAAGAACAAGCACGTCATTGTTGTCGGAGGAGGTCCTGTTGGAACCCTTGCTGCCTATCGTCTGGCGCTTGCCGGCGTTAAAGTGACTCTTTGTGAAGCGGGGATGAATTGTGCCCAAGATCTTCGCGCCTCTACCTTTCATTCCCCTACTTTAGAAATGCTGCATGAAGTCGGCTTGGTGGAAGAGATCATAGAGAGAGGACTGGTTGCACCTCTGTATCATTTTCGTGAACGCAGTACTGGTGAAATACTGGAATTTGACCTGGCTGAAATTGATGACGTCACCGAATTTCCTTACCGCGTTCAATGTGAACAGCATGTTATGGCATCACTGGTAGCCGGAAAACTGGATGCACATGAAAATGCTGAAGTATTGTTCGATCATCGACTGGTTCATTTTGAACAACAAGAAAATGGTGTGACCGCTTCATTTGAAACGGGCATCGATATCACCACACTTAAAGCGGATTATTTGATCGCTGCGGATGGCGGCAGCTCAACTGTGCGCAAGTGGCTTGGAGTTGAGTTCGAAGGCTTCACCTATCCTGAGAAATTCCTATGTCTGTCCACCAAAAAGGAATTAGCGGATTTTATACCCGACATTGCTTACGTAAATTATGTATCTGATCCCAGCGAATGGATGGTGTTGCTTCGGGTACCCAGCGTTTGGCGCATCCTGGTGCCAGCAAAAGAGTCTGATAATGATGAACATTTGTTGTCAGACACGTATAAGGAAGGTGTATTTGATCGCTTGATTAATGACAGCTCAGTTGAAACTGAACACCGAACCATTTACCGCGTACATCAAAGAGTTGCTAAAAACTTCAGTCACGGCCGTGTGTTTTTGGTGGGAGATGCAGCACACTTGAATAACCCGCTGGGTGGATTTGGTATGAACAGCGGCATTCATGATGCCTGGAACCTGACTGACAAGATACTCACCTGCTTGACAGATGGCCATGATGATGCGTTATTTGAATTATACGATCGACAGCGTCGAACTATTACCCATAATTTCATCCAAGCACAGACCAAACAGAACAAAGCCATACTAGAGCATGGTGAAGAACAAGGCCAAAAAATGCGCTTAGCCATGATGCGCGAGATGCATGAGAACGCCGATAAACGCAGAGAGTATTTGCTACAACAGTCAATGCACAGTAGTCTGGCGGATGCTACAGCAATCGTATAACGGATACCGGCATGACCGACAATCAGTTTGAGATACCCAATGTCAAAGATCTCACCGACCAACACCAGATTCAATTACCCGACACCGTCACGGCAATAATCGACGGAAGTTTGCAGGGACATGACACGACAGCATTTAAACTTCAGTCAGTCTGTCCAATCAACGCAGAAGAAACCTATACCGTTCAAGAAAGTGATGAAAGCGAGGTCAATGCGGCAGTTGCTGCTGCACGACATGCATTTGATCACACCGACTGGCAATATCTGTCCCACACCGACAGGAAAGCCATACTTTATAAAGCCCGTGACGCCATACGCGAGCATGCTCAGGAATTAGCGACCATACAGGCATTCGAGGTCGGTATTCCAGTCGCTGGCTTACAAGCCATGCACATGCCAAGAACGGTAGAGAATTTTGAATTTTTTATTGAAGTTGCTGGCACCCTGGGAGGCGAAGCCTATACACAAACCAGAAATTATCTTTCCATTGTGACGCATGAACCGGTAGGCGTATGTGCCCTGCTAACCCCGTGGAATGCTCCAACTGTGCTGGTATCAATGAAACTGGCTGCGGCGTTGGCTACCGGTAACACGGTTGTAATCAAAGCCTCTGAATACTCGCCATATACCCTGCAAAGATTTGTAGAGATAATTAATGATGCGGGCATTCCACCGGGCGTGGTAAACCTCGTCAATGGTCGTGGCCACATCACCGGACAATCGTTGGTAGAACACCCTGACGTCGACGTGATTGGATTTGTTGGCGGCACCGGTACCGGTAAAACCATTATGTCATCTGCCTCCAAAACCCTGAAAAAAGTGGGCATGGAGCTTGGTGGAAAATCCGCCAATATTGTTACCGCAGATGCTAATCTCGATGACGCTATTGACGGCTCACTGATAGCGATCCTTGCTGGTAATGGCGAGCAATGTCTCGCTGGCTCAAGAATCTTGCTGCAAGACTCTATCGCCGATGAGTTTATCGATAAATTTACACAGCGTATGGCAAATGTAAAAGTCGGCAATCCTTTTGATAGCGATGTAGAAGTCGGACCACTCGCGTTCGCCTCGCATTATGAAAAAGTGTTGTCGTATGTTGACATAGCAAAATCAGAAGGCGCAGAAATATTAGTGGGCGGCAAAGCCGCTGATGGATTTTCATCCGGCTACTATTTTGAACCCACTGCCGTGCTGGCCGACAATAGCTCACGAGTTTGTCAGGAAGAAATATTTGGCCCATTTGTAGCACTGCAAAGGTACAGCGATCTCGAAGAAGCTATCACTATCGCGAACGATTCAGACTTTGGACTGGTAAGCTATGTCTGGTCGAATGACTTGCCTACTGTGATGAAATGCAGCCGTGAGATCAAAGCCGGCACCGTCTGGGTCAATACACCGCTGACCAGGGACCTGCGAGCGCCATTTGGTGGCTATAAACAATCCGGCGTGGGTCGCGATGGTTTACACGCCTCAATTGAATTATTTACGGAGGAAAAAACCACTATGTTACCGACACAGTCGCTTTTCATTCCTAAACTGGGCATGAGTTAAACAATATGACTACAGCGTTTACAAAGACATACAAACCGAATAAAGATGAAGCATCCAGACAAGCCTTTGTCGGCAGCTTGAAGAAATATGTTAATGGCAAACTGGAGCAACAAATTCATGCCTTGTATGAGGATAAATTACTACCGAAATACCTCGAACAACACGGTAAACCACCTGCATCCCGAGACGAAGCCAAAAGTCTGTTTGAAAAAGAACATCTCTATCAGCTTTGGGGTTCTGCCGTTTATACCTCACAGGACCTGCTATGGGAGACGGTTGGAGATACTGTAGACAGAATTCTCGAGCATGCCGAAGAAAAAGCGAAAGCAATTGATAACAACGATAAAAAACTGGGAAGTTTGACCCTGAATCCCGATCTTGTTTTGCCCGAACCGATCGGCAGCACAGAAATACATCGTCAACCGGGTGGCTACTTTTTTGATTCAGAGAAAAATGGACTGACCGCCCCCCTGCTTTATTATGGGACCATTCAACTCTACACGGCTGCCAAAGGCTTCAGTTCTGGAAAAACCAAGGATACATTTGGCGGACACGCCATGGCTCAGCTGATCACCCAGAGATTCCCTGACACCCAACCCACACGAATTCTTGATTTAGGCTGTGGTATCGGCGCACTGACACGCGGCCTTAAAGAGTACTGGCCTGAGGCTGAAGTCCACGGACTTGATCTATCCGGCCCCTTTATGCGCTGCGCACATGCGATGGCCGAGGATAGTCAGCTCAGCCTGCATTTTCATCAACTGGATGCGGCTGACACCGGCTTTGAAGACAATTCCTTTGATCTCATTGTCAGTCAAATTCTCTTCCATGAAACATGGGATGAAAAGCTGTTGGAGATTATGCAAGAGGTAAAACGCTTGATCGCACCTGGTGGTGTCTTTTTCAATATAGATGTTCCCTACCAACCGAACCGAATAGACATACCTTCTCAGGTAACTAATGACTGGCAAGTGGTTAATAATGGCGAACCGTTCTGGACTGGCTTTGTCGATACCGATATCGATGCTGCTTTGGCGACAGCCGGTTTTGATGAGCAAGAACGCTTCACTGACTATCAAGCTGCTGGCGGTAACAACAGTTATTTTCTGTTTGGCGCGCAAGTAAACTCATGAGTAATGATAAGAGCCCGAGCAACAGTGTTGCTGACTTGATGCTCGACAGCAAACGCACCAAACCAACGTTCATTGCAACTTCCAACATGGATCAGGTGGTCGATGTTGTGCTTCGTCTTGCGATGGAAATTTCAGTACTAAGAGACCGAATGGATATTTACGAAAAACTCTCGGAACAACACGGGTTCGGCGGTAGCGACAAAATAGAAAACTTCGAAGCCGATGAAACTCTACAAGCGCTGCAATCCGCACGCCGTGAACAACTGGTGCAGCGCATCTTGCATGACCTGTCATCCTGACTTCATTTGGAATAGTTATGCACAAACACATCGCACTCTTACAATTACTATTCAGCCTGTTGCTTCTAACGAGCTGCGCTTCACAACCTGCCAAGGAGATTGACCAGGGCAGTGTTGCTCACACCGTTATTACTGTGGAAACGAGCACAGGGCGAACTGTACCCGTTAGAGCGATCTACCCGACTGATTCAGAGCCAGATCCTGTTGGAGTAATTCTGTTTTCGCATGGCGCGTTTTCTGATTATGACATGTACGACCGGGTAACCGATGCGTGGGCAGAGTCCGGGTTCCTGATTCTTGCGATTCGACATATAGACTCGCCAAAAAACCCGTTAAACAAATCCTATACGCAGGATCAGCAATGGAAGTTGCGTCTCGAAGATATGAGAACCATCACGTATAAGCTGGAAAATATCATCGCCAAGATCTCGAAACTGACGCGCAAGGTTAACACCGAACAACTGGTTATGTCCGGGCATTCATATGGTGCGATTACTGCTATGGCGGTCGCTGGAGCAGTCACCACTGACATGAATACCAAGAACAAAATCAGGGTGGCTAACCCCGGCGTTAAGGCAGTAATCGCCATGTCACCACCGGGTTTGATTCCAGGTTACATTGAAAAAAACAGCTTTGATCAAATGACAACACCGTTATTATTACAAACGGGCACTGCCGATATACTGGAAAACTTCATCCCTGAATGGGAAATGCATAAAGCGGCCTACGAGTTGAGCCCTGCCGGTGAAAAATGGTTAACCGTTGGCACAGATGTTGACCACTACTTTGGCGGCTTAACGGGTAGATTCAACCTCGAGAATGCAAAGCCAGCGACGGAAGCGTTGGCATCATTTGTTTCACTTTCCAATCTGTTTCTTTCCGCCTATGCCAAAGACGATGACAAGGCAGCCTTCCTGTTAAAACGCAAAGCTGATTCTGGAAGCTGGTCTGACACTATGACACTGGAAACACGCTAGAGGAGCATAAAATGGACTCATCAATATTTGAACACAAACAGGATGTGCTCGGTTATAGAAAACTGTTTGGCGTAATAGGCCCTGCTACCAATACAGTGGTACAACCGGACTTCGATGATATGCGTGTACCCGGTGTAACCAATCACTATAGCCGCATCCCGAATGCCAATGCACAGGCTATTTCTGATGAAACATTTAGCGCTGGTGTTGCCGAGATTGGAAAGCTCACTGAACAGGCCGCACGCGGCGTACTGGCTTGTGACCCGGACTATCTGGTCATGGGTATGTCAGCGGTCACTTTTTATGGTGGTCGAGCAGGTGGCGAGAAATTCAAAAAAGAACTCAAAGACGTATCTGGCCTGGATTCGAGCATCGGTTCCGAGTCGTTAGTCTCCGCAATTCAGGCCTATGGAAATATCAAACGTATTGCATTCGTCTCACCCTACTACCCTTCGGCTAATGCAGAGGTCACAAAATACGTTAACGATTTTGATATTGAAGTGATCCGGGACATTCCATTGCAATGTCCCAGCTGGACAGCCATTGCGCAGGTTCGTGAAGATTCTCTGCGCAAAGTAATCATGGAATTAAATGGCGATGACATTGACGCGATATGCCAGGTTGGTACAAACCTCTCAATGGTCAGACTTGCTGCAGAAGCAGAAAAATGGCTGGACAAACCCGTTATCGCGATTAATACAGCAACCTACTGGCATGCATTGAGAGCCAATGGCATCAACGATCAAATAACTGGTTTTGGTAAGTTACTTGAAGAGTATTAAAACGCTAGTCTGAAATTGACTCAAGACTGGCATCATAATAGCGCAGCTGATGTGACCAAGAAGCCACTTCTTTACTGGTACCGTCGTCAAAGTAATAAGTCGTAGTTACCGAGAAAGATGGCTTTAGCAACTTGGCTGACTCTGGAAAAAGTATAGTTTTAGTTGACTCGGAATCAAGCTGATTGAACTCAACGATCTGTGTGCTAATCGTGGTGTCGGCATCCTTCAAGTCAGTTGCCACGACCACATTAGACAAACCGGAATTAGTATTTTTAAACAATGAAAAACATTGGATATGCAGTTCTGAGTAATCATGCTCGAAGTCTGCCCACGTCTCATATTTATGAAAACAGTTTCGCTGTGCCGCCATTGAAATATCGATTGGTATGACTTGCGTGATTACATGTTGAAAAGGCACACCACGCTCCTCCCCTGTTAGCAACCAATGTATTGAGAGCTCAAGCGTTACATCTTCTTGTTCAAAGCTACTCCACAAGTCTTCTGCCAGCTCACAATCAAGCACGGCTGAATAAACTACTGGTGAGACAGGCTTGTTGACATGCGTCTGTTCTGAAATAACCGCCGTCTGTTGACTTGCTCTGGCATAGAGCTGGCCATGAGGAATAGAAATTTTTTCATGCTGTGAATTTTTATTGTTCGAAACTTTTGAATACACAAGTTCAGCATTTATTTTAATTTCATTATCCAGCCTGGAGAGTAACTGCTTATCCGCATCTTTAATCGACTGCGAAGAAATGCAACCACCACTGGCATGACCAGACTCGATTAACTCAATTTCGATCAAACCGTGACTTGCTGTGTGTAATCCCTCGACTGCCCTGGCATAACGAAACAACTTGAAACTAATATCGTCGCGACCGACCAACCTTCTAATCATATAGACGCTGGGAAGATAACCGATTTCATCTATAACCGATTCATTCTCTACTTTAGGCTTTTTAGTAGTATCCAAATCTGATGAGCCGAAGACATTCTCTAATAAATACCGTGTCATACTGTCTCTTTAAATTTCATGGTTGATAAATTCTGCAACACACGATGTGGTCGAGTAGTAGCACCTAACGACCAAGATTATTGTGATGATTTTAAAATACACCGTTATGCCGCTTACCTGTAAATCTCTGTACAATCAAACTGATAGACACACAGTCTAGGCATGAGCAGGCGTAACAATAGATGTTAAATATTAATAATTACATAGTACAAAAGTACGAAATTCGTAAGAGTTTTAACCTGTCCTCATGATTTGAGAAATCATTACACCAGGTTTCTGATGTTGCACAAAAAAGAAGGATTACATTAATGTTGATGTTCAACAAAGCAGACAATAAATTCGTGGCTGAGGGTGTGCGAATATTATTTTCTCAACGCATGAACGTGAGCATCATTCAGCTGATGATTGCCATCACAATCTTTTTTTGCAGCTTCGCCACAATCAATGCCATTAGCTATGTCTGGCTCGCCATTTTAATTGGCATATACGTACTTCGATTGATGATGATCAAGGAATTTAACAAGAGCCCGAGGAGTGATGCAGAAACCATTCGCTGGGGCAGATACTATACCTATACCGCTTTGATAACCGGGACATGCTGGGGCTTGAGTGTCTTTATATTCACCTCAAACTACGGCATTACCTTTGCGATAATCAGTTCACTAGTCGTACTCATTTCGCTTGGTTCGATCATTTCTACCGCCTACTGGCTGGAGGGTTTTTATGCATTCATTTTCCCGGCGATGCTTTTATTAATTTTTAAGTTATTCAAATCTGGCGAAGTCATACACCTTGGTATAGGCCTTGCACTACTTGTCTATTTTATTGGACTTTGTGTTTATGGAAAAACCAGTAACAAGCTTACTCTGGACACCATTAGCTACAAGTTTAAAAATCTCAATATCATCGCGCAGCTCGAGCAATCAAACCTGTCAAAATCACGCTTCTTCGCTGCTGCCAATCATGACCTCAGACAACCAATCAACTCCCTCAATTTGATCGCAAACAGTCTTGCTACACAGCCACAAACTTCACGTTCACAGATTTTGCTGGACAATCTCGAGACTGCCCTGGGCAGATTAAATCACCTACTCGACTCATTACTGGACATTTCCAGCCTCGAGTCCGGCACCACGAGCTATAAGATGCATCACTGCTCACTTGACGAGGTATTTAAAACGATTCTGGTCGAACATCTCGAACAATGCCGCGCCAAAAATCTAGAACTCAGGATTCGACCTACAACACAGAGTGTATTCTCGAATGATGTCGCCTTGGGTAGAATCTTGAGTAATCTGGTGAGTAATGCCGTAAAAAATACAGAACAAGGAGGTATATTAGTTGCCTGCAGAGAACACTGGGACAGCCATGTTTGCATTGAAATTTGGGACACCGGTATTGGCATAGCTGCAAATCAACTTGAGCATATATTCGAGGAATTCTATCAGATAGACAATAAAGCCAGACCAACAAGCGATGGTCTTGGGCTGGGCTTACCCATCAGTCGTCGTCTTGCCGATCAGCTGGGACATAAGCTAACTGTTTCATCTCGACCAGGTCGTGGAACCGTAATGAAACTACTCGTAGAAAAGTCCACTGCAACAGCAATCGAGGCAGCACCAATTTCGCCCAACACTGTAGATTTAAATTTATCTGGCAAACAAATACTGCTAATTGAAGATGACGACATGACGCGAACAGTATTAGCTGATCTGCTATTGCAAAAAGGCGCCATGGTGAGTACGGCCTTTGACATGGAATCGGCACTGACAACTTGCGTCACCTCAACATCCGGATATGACCTGGTCATCTCTGACTATCGTTTACCTCCACCTTCAAACGGGATAGAGGTGATTGATATGGTCAGAACGAAATTGAATCAGCATGATTTACCGGCAATCCTCGTCTCCGGAGATGTTAAACCGGATCTAGGGGAAAGCTCATCCTCAGCAAGAACAAAATTCATGTCGAAACCCATCAATTTGGATAAATTGCTGTTAACGATCGAAAGATTACATACTGTTGTTAGTTAAGCAGTCCAAGCATGCGTGCTGTACGCAAACAGCTGGTTCTATTTTTAACTGCAAGCTGTGTAAATAATGCCGTAATGTGAGATTTTACAGTTGATTCAGAAACGTACAACGCAGCGGCAATATCAGAATTCGTATAACCCTTATCTATCAGTGACAAGACATCAAACTGACGCGAAGTTAATCCATGTTGCTTTAGAATACCTTCTGTGTTTTTGGATGGAGAAATATCTGGCCACCATTCACCACCACTCAAAAGCGTATTAATTGCCTCTAGTAGCGAGTCTAGATGTTCCGCCTTATGAAAACAGCCATTGAAGCCTAATTGCCTGCTATCTCTGACCAAAGCGACACTCGAAGATGCGGTAATCAGTAATACGGGTAGCTGATGTTTATGAGCCCTTAACTCCGAAAAAATAGCGAAGCCATTGTCATCTGGAAAATTTAAATCGAGTAACAACAAATTATGTTCTACGTTATCAAGCTGAAGGAATAGCTCCTTACTGGATGTCGTAACAGTTACCTGAAAATTATCACCTAAAACAAGCTTTAGACTTTCTGAAAAAACCGCATGATCGTCTAAAATTATTATTCTGTTTCCGGTCACTTTTGTTATTCTCAATTCAAGTACGAGTGGATAGTGTAAGCTTATAACTAAACATCAAAACATGCCAAAAACGGCATTCTTATATGTAGTACTTTAGTGCTATATTTGGATTAATATTTGCAATAAAACCAACAGAAGGCTCACAGATGAACAAAATCCTGCAACCCATTGTTATTTTCTTATTTGGACTGTTATCGGCCTGCGCCAGTACTGGCAACTTATCCGAGACAAAGCTGAAAAGTGGTATTGATAGATCCGGCTTTGATTTGAATGTAAGGGCTCAAGACGACTTTTATGATCATGTAAATGGCACCTGGCTAAAGACTACCGAAATCCCGTCTGATAAATCTAATTACAGCATGTTCGGAAAGCTTGCTGATGAAGCTGAAATCAATATCAGAACTATCATTGAGGAAACATCCACCAGAAAAAATCTTGCTCAAGGCAGTCCTGCACAAAAAATCAGAGACTACTACAACACCTATACTGAACTGGCAGAAAGCCCCATGGTAAATCTGGATGGCCTGGCGGATGAACTTGCCATGATTCAAAACATCAGTGATCACAAACAACTCGTACAAGTGTTTTCAGAACTGGGGAAAATCGGTGTGAGCAGCCCTCTTGGTGGCTACATTTATTCTGATCTCAAAAACCCGGATGTTTATGAAGTCTACTTAACTCAATCAGGTATTTCGCTACCTGATCGAGACTATTACCTGAAGGATGATGAAAACTTCGTCAAGGGACGAATGTTGTATAAAACCTATATTCAAACATTGGCAAACTTGAGTGGTATAGAAAATGGCAGTCAAATTGCTGATGACCTTATTGCTCTGGAAACAGAGATAGCTTCTCATATGTGGACCAAGGAACGAAATCGGGACCCAAGCCAACGCTACAACCTGAAAACATTTGCAGAACTACAAGAACTGGCTCCGCAAATTGACTGGTCAAACTTTTACAAGACTGCCGGTGTACCCATACGCGAAAAGTATATCGTCAATCAACCAGATTATTTTACCAACGTTGCCAAAGTCATCGTAGCGACTCCAGTCGAAACCTGGAAGCACTACCTGACCTTTAAGACTATCTCACAATATGCTGATGTGCTGGGAAAGCCCTACTACGATGCGCAATTCGAGTTCTACAGCAAGGGCTTGTCTGGCGTTGAAGAGCAGCGACCGCTATGGAAACGAGCTGTCGGGTCTACTGAAGCGGTGATGGGCGAATTACTGGGTCAATTGTATGTTGAAAAACATTTCAAGCCAGAAGCTAAAACTCGGATGCTGACGCTCGTAGACAATCTGAAAAAAGCCTATGCCGCTTCAATTAAAGAGCTTGAGTGGATGAGTGAAGAAACAAAAGTTCAAGCTTTGGATAAACTGTCTAAGTTCAGAACTAAAATCGGTTATCCAGACCAATGGAAAGATTACACCGAGCTTGAAGTTATTGCTGGTGACATAGTCGGCAATGACAAACGTGCCGCGTTGTTTGAATACAACGACATTGTCAACAGACTGGGTAAACCAGTGGACAAAGAAGAATGGGGCATGACGCCACAAACTGTGAATGCATATTATCAACCTGCATGGAACGAAATCGTCTTTCCAGCCGCTATCTTGCAACCCCCCTTCTTCGATCTGGATGCCGAAGATGCTGTCAATTATGGCGGTATTGGAGCGGTAATCGGGCATGAGATAGGTCATGGCTTTGATGATTCTGGCAGAAAATACGATGGTGAAGGAAAGCTGAGAGACTGGTGGACTGATGAAGATGCCGAAAAATTTGACGTGCGTAAGAACAAACTGGCAGCACAATACGATTCCTATGTGGCAATTGATGATCTCAGGGTGAACGGACAATTTACATCCGGTGAAAATATTGGAGATCTCGGTGGACTGTCAATTGCCTACAAAGCCTATAAAATGGCACTGGGTGATGAAGATGGACCAGTCATCGACGGGATGACAGCTGACCAAAGAGTATTTTATGGCTGGGGCCAGGTCTGGAGACGACTCTATCGTGACGCCGAATTAAAAAGAAGAATCACTACTGATCCTCACTCTCCAGCGCGTTTTCGTGGCAATGGAGCCGTAGTCAATATCAACGCTTTTTATGATGCCTTTGATGTCAAAGAAGGTGACGGCATGTATTTACCACCAGAAGACCGGGTAAAAATCTGGTAACGATAATTATTGATTACGAGCTGTAAACTTCTACCGCTCAGAATTTGATACTATTCTATGAGCAAAGATTTACAAACTCGCCGGATCAGTGTTACTACCGTACGCAGTAATACTTCCGAAATAGTCAACGACTCAATCGCGATCGAGGAGCCTCTCGAAATTCGCCTGGGTTTTGGCTCACTGGAAAATCGTAAAGAACATCCACTGGCCATTACTATGCGGACACCCGGGTTTGATCGGGAATTGGCAGCGGGATTTTTATTTAGCGAGGGACTGGTCAAACATCCTGATGAAATTGCCTGGATTACACATTGTTCCAGCGCCTATTCTCATGATGGTAGTCAAAATGTACTGCGGGTAGAGCTTGATGAAGAAACAGAAGTTGATCTAGATCAACTGCAACGACATTTTTATATCAGTTCGAGTTGCGGTGTGTGCGGCAAAGCCTCCCTGGAAGCGTTAACACAGGAAAGTCACTTTAAACTTGATAGTTCATTTGGTCTCTCGGCAGCAGCCTTGCAAAAATTACCTGAACTGTTGGTTAATTTTCAATCCGGTTTTGAAAGCACCGGCGGAATACATGCTGCCGCAAGCTTTGACAAGCTAGGAGATATCACAGCTGTGTATGAGGATGTCGGCAGGCACAATGCACTCGATAAATTAATCGGGCACCATGCCTTGAATAATCAGTTACCAATGAACAAATCAGGTATTCTGGTCAGTGGTCGCACCAGTTTTGAGCTGTTGCAAAAATGCATGATGGCCGGCTGTTCTTGCATCGTTGCTATAGGCGCTCCATCCACGCTTGCTATAGACGCTGCCCGGAAATTCAACATAACGCTCGTTGGCTTTTTAAAACAGAGTTCATACAATATTTATCATGGCGCTGATGCCATTTATGATTCATAAATTTGCCTGAAATACTGCTAACACAAATTTTTTTTCATGCAATGAAATTATGAACGATTAAGCTTTCCTATCGTCTTAAATATAACCACCGATTTCCATCTACATTGTTCGTCAGAAAAACAAATAGTGGACAATTTGTACACTATAAAAGGTACATTAGAGGCATGAATGTGCGAAAATATTGAGGAAATGCCTCACTTTTTGCATTCATAGAAAATTGGCATATTACTTGTATATAACAATTAACATCGATAACAATCAGGTCATAGAGTCATTACCGAAAGTTGAATATTCAACCCGGTATAAATAATAAGAACATGCAAAATCGAATCATAAAAGTAATAACCTTGAATGCGATAACGGTTATGTGTCTAGTCAATTCTGGCTGCGCCAGTTATGCCGGAGCTGACAAAAACAGCAGGGAACGGCTTTCGCAAATCACAACAGAAATTAATACGCTAGCCGCTGATGAGTGGCTGGGCATCACACCTGATAGCCTGCCCTCAACAGACTGGGTAGGTGATTTTAGTAACGAACAGCTCAGCTCCATTATCGCGACTGCTCTGACAGAAAATACGGACATAAGAATTGCCCAGGCTCGTTGGCAAGCCGCCAACGCCAGTGCCATCAGCAATAGCGCTGGACTACTGCCAGACATTTCCGCAACCGCCAGCGCGAGTCGAACCGAATTTGAAAACAACAGTCTGCTGGACTCAAGTAGCTACACGCTGATGCCCGCGATTAGTTGGGAAGCCGATGTCTGGGGTCGAGTTAGAAATATTGCCGCAGCCAGCGAACGTGATGGTGAAGCCTCACGTGCTGATTATGCCGCCGTTAGACTATCCATTGCTGCCACAGTCGCGCAAAACTGGTTTGATTTGATTGAAACGCATTTACAGCTCGAACTGTCCAAGAAAGAAGTACGCACACAAAGTCGGGCATTAGCCCTGACTCAAAGACGATTTTATGGTGGCGTCTCCGGCTCAAGTGATGTCAGACTGGCAAAATCATCACTCGCTAATGCAGAAGCCACCCTCGCCTCGCGCGAACAGGCAAAAGCGGCGGCGGCTCGAAGACTCGAAATACTGTTGAGAAAATATCCAGCTAATGAGCTAGAGATACCAGCAGATCTACCTGAACTCCCCACACTGAAAGGCTCAGGACAGCCGATTGATATCTTCTCTAAACGCCCCGACTTACTGGCATCAGAACACCGTATGCAGGCAGCTGGTATACGTGTCAATGTTGCTCGTAAAAATCTGCTACCGCGCTTAACGCTAACCGGTAATGGCAACCTTGGCGGTAATAATTCGGATGATTTGTTTGACATAGACACCCTCTTTACCAATATTGCTGCGGGTCTGGCCGCACCGATCTTCAACGCTGGTTCATTACGAGCAGAAGTAAGACGTAATGAAGCGCAGCTCCAGCAACAACTCGAAGCCTATATCGGTGATGCCTTGAACGCCTACCTCGAAGTTGAAAACGCTCTGGATGCTGAGCAGCGCCTACAACAACGAGAAGAGGCTCTCAGAACCTCTTTAACTGAAGCACAGCGAGCAGAAGAACGCCTGGTAATTAGATATAGCGAAGGCTTAGCATCAATACTGCAACTACTTGATGCACAAAGTCGCGCGATCACAGCCGAAGGACAGCTGATCAATGCCAGAAAAGAGCGTTTAAATAATCGGGTTAGATTACATCTCGCACTTGGCGGTGGAGATCTAGGACAATTACCAGAACAGGAAGAACAATGACAACACAAGAATATGGCAATCAGGATTTACATGACCGTGGCTACAGCGTTAGCCCACAAAGCGGTAAAGCCAAATGGTTGATCGCACTTATTTGCCTGGTGATTTTATTGGTCACCATTCTGGTAACTTTCGGAATCATACAAGCGATGAAAAAACCGGAAACCAAAAAAGAAGCTGACACAACCATGGCAGTACTGGCGGCTCCGGCTCGTCTTGAGAATGTTCAATTAATGGTCAGCGCACAGGGAGAAGCCAGAGCACGTACTGAAATAGATTTGGTACCTGAAGTAGCCGGCAAAGTCGTCTATGTTTCCCCAAACTTTATTGACGGAGGGATTTTCAAACAAGGTGAAACACTCCTGCAGATCGAGGACTCTGATTACAAAGTGGCCGTAATTCGTGCTGAAGCCGGTGTAGCCCAAGCTCAGCAAGCGCTGGTAAGAGAAAAAGCTGAAGGTGAAATTGCACGTCAAGACTGGGAAGAACTGGGGTCTGGTGATCCATCAGCTTTAACCTTACGCAAACCTCAATTGCAACAAGCGCAAGCAACTTTGTTAGCAGCAAAAGCCGAGCTACAACAAGCAAACCTCCAACTTAAAAGAACCGCCGTGCAAGCGCCCTTTGACGGGCGGGTAATCACCAAAAACTCGGACCTTGGACAATTTGTAGCACCTGGCGCTCGTCTGGGTCGAATTTTCTCAACTGACATAGCTGAGGTACGCCTGGCGCTTACCGATAATGATTTGGCAAAACTGGATTTACCCATAGCCTATGTAGCCGAGTCACGAGAAACCGCACCGGACGTCAAGCTCAGTGCCATCATTGCCGGCCAGAATCGCGTTTGGCAAGGGAAAATTATGCGTACCGACAGTACCTATGACACGCAAACCCGCGCGATGTATGCCATTGCAGAAGTCATAGCTCCGTATGCAACTGGCGCCGCTGAAGGCAATTTTCCACTTGCGCCTGGCCTATTTGTTGATGCTGAGATTGCAGGCTATCAAATGAATGATGTGATTGTGTTACCTCGCGGTGGTCTACGCCCAGAAAATAAAGTTTATGTCGTTAATGATGAAGGTAAAGCCACAATCAGAGACGCCGTTGTTGTTGATTCTGATGCGCAACGCGCTGTTTTAAAATCCGGTGTAGAGAGCGGAGAACTGGTGATAGTGTCTCCTCTCGAAAAATCTGCCATTTCCAGAAGCTTCAAAGTTCTCGATAGTAATGACCCGGATAAAATACTGGTAGACCCGCCCTCCCCTGATGATGAGGAAGAAGAGAACAATGCAACAGCTGGTCGCGCTGAGAATAAAAGCAAAGATGGGGACACAGGAGAATAACGATGAAAAACTTAATAGCCTGGTGGGTTAAGAACCCTGTCGCAGCCAACTTGTTGATGGTCGCCATCATATTGATGGGCATAACCGGTTATTTCAAACTGCAACGAGAATTTTTCCCGGAGGTCACTGCTAATGGCATGAGCGTTGTTATGGCTTGGCAAGGCGCATCACCACGAGATATTGAAGAGCAGATAGTCACACGTATCGAAGAAGCTGTTGATGGACTGGATGGCATAGACTACATCGAAAGTACCGCTCGCGAAGGCAGGGCTGATGTCAATATACGCACCAAAGTTCGTGCAGATTACGAAAGAATACTGGATGAAGTGAAAATTCGAATCGACGGGATCAACAACTTCCCGGCGGACGCATTCAGACCACAAGTATTTCGCTGGGATGCACGGGCTGACTACATGTATGTTGCTCTGCACGGAGATGTTGATCGACTAACACTACAACGTATGGCAAATGACCTGCGTTTTGAAATCAGCAAACTGCCCGGCGCACAGCTCACCCGGCAAATTTCCAAGATTCCTGAACAGGTCACTATAGAAGTATCTGAAAATTCACTTCGACAATACAACCTGACCTTTTCGCAAGTCTCACAAGCCATCGCCGGCTCTTCTGTCAACCTCTCCGCAGGCACGGTAGAAACCAGCGGTGGCAACCTACAATTACGTGCTCGATCACTGGCCAACACTCAGGCAGAATTTGAAAGCATAGTTGTCAGACAAACACCTGATGGTGGAATAATTCGTGTCAAAGACATAGCCAATGTCATCGACGGTTTTGATGACGATCAATTCACCGCTAAATTCCGCGGTGAAAATACAGCAATCTTTCAAGCCCTGTCACCAGACACCATGAACATTACCCAGTCTGGCAAAGCCTTTCGAAAGTTTGAAGAGGAAATTAACAAAAAATTGCCACCCGATGTAAAAGTCACGATCTGGTTCGATGGCTCAACCATGTTTGATTCACGCATGAATATGATTGGCTCAAACGCCATTACCGGCATGTTGCTGGTGCTCATCACACTGATGTTGTTTTTACGACCTGCGGTCGCTGCATGGGTAACGCTTGGTATTGCCACCGCCTTTGCCGGAGCAATCGCAATAGCCCCGATGATCGGTGTCACCCTGAATATGATTTCCCTGTTTGCCTTCCTGTTGGTAATTGGCATCGTAGTAGATGATGCGATTGTGGTGGGTGAAAGTGTTCACTACCACGTTGAAAATAATATTAGTGGAGAAAAAGGCGCGATCCTTGGCGGCAATATGGTAGTTAAACCCGTGTTCTTTGCTGTCATCACTACCATTATGATGTTTATGCCATGGATGCTGCTTTCGGGACCCGTGTCGGCATGGTCGTCACAAATCACACTGGTCGTAATTGCCACGCTGGTTTTTTCATTGATCGAAGCATTCTTCATCTTACCAGCGCACTTACGACATCTAAAACCCCTCCCCCCTAGTGATCAACTTGGCGGGATCATGCGTTTTCAAAGAAAACTGGCCGATGGTCTGATGAATTTTGCACAAACAAAATTTCGTCCCTTCGTTGCCAGACTGATTCACTATCGCTACATCACGCTGACCACCTTCGTCGCATTGTTTATATTTTTTGTTAGCTTACTGGTTGCTGGTGTTGCACCACGGGCGATGCTGCCTGAAGTTGAAAGTGACTTGATTTCTGTGAGCATCAGGTTTCCGGAAGGAACAAACTACGAGCGAATCGAACAGGTCCGCGCCCAGCTCGATTCAGCTGTGGAAAAAATCAACGAGAATACGCAGCAAGATTTCAATGTTGATTATGATTTAATCACACACCCAGGCACCTTTTCTGACAGTCGTTCAGTGGATGGCTTTCTGGGATTAACAGACCCAAGTAAACGCCAAAACATTTCTACCAAAGATCTGGCGGACAAACTCGAGGAGTATCTCGGCCCGGTACCGGATGCCCTGCGGGTTAACTTTGGTGCCACCGAAGTGGGATCGGAAGGCGGCTTACGGTATGGCATTGCATCCAATGATGGCCAGGCTCTTAGCGACGCCATCCTGGATATTAAAAATCAGCTTGATACCTATGATGCAGTCACGAGGACGTGGGATGGACTTGAAAGCTCGGCACAGGAAATGCAGTTTGTACTGAAGCCAGGCGCCGAATCACTTGGCATCACATTGGCAGAAGTCACCAGCCAGGTGCGCCAGGCATTTTTTGGTCGAGAGGTACAGAGATTGCCGCGTAACGGTGAAGACGTCAGGGTCATGGTTCGTTATCCTGAGGCAGCTAGAGATTCTATCGACAGCCTGAAAAACCTGCGAATCAGAGGCGCTAATGGCGTCGAGGTACCATTGTATTCAGTTGCCGAAGTGAAGTTTGCTGACGGCATCAGTCGCATCAATCGTAGAGATCGCAAACAACTCAATTACGTGGGTGCGCGAGTCAAAGGCAAAGGTGCAGAACTGGAAGAACTCAAAAAAGATATGAATGAGAACTTTCTACCTCAATGGAGCTTGCGTCATCCGAACGTTAGTCGTGTTTTAGTGGGTGATGATGACATGTCCAAAACCATGAACTCTGAGCTGCTGCTTTACACCATGATCGTTTTTGCCATGATGTTTGGGTTATTGGCTATTGCGTTTAAATCCTATTCACAGCCCCTGCTCATCATGATCGCCATTCCTTTTGCTTTTGTCGGCATGATTTTTGGCACTTTGGTAACCGGCATTACGTTCGGTATTATGTCGTGGTTTGGATTTTTTGCTGCCGCAGGTGTCGCAATCAATGACAACCTGGTATTGATAGATTATGCCAACCGGTTACGAGCAAAAGGACTTGGCTCGTATCAAGCAATGCTCGAAGCCTGTGTTGCTCGCTTTCGCCCGATTTTACTCACCTCGGTCACCACTTTCGTGGGTATTACACCGATGCTTTTTGAAACCTCCACTCAAGCCGAATTTTTGAAACCAATGGTGGTTGCATTGGCGTTTGGCGTACTCTTTGATTTCTTTTTGACACTCATGCTGGTACCGGCAATGTACGGTATTGGTATAGATATCAAGCGCCTGTTTAAAGGTGGTTGGCAAGGAAAGAAATACCCTCCTCTCGGTTCGAGCTACGACCCCAACCTGCAGGTGTCTCTTGAAGATCTGGATGTAGAAGACAAACCTCTTAAAGGCAATCTCCAAACTCAAGGCTGATGAGTCATTAAACAATAGCCCCTCAAAAAACCTTGAGGGGCTGTTACATCAAATCAGTATTCCCCTATAATACCGGTCTCACCAGTCTAGACACGAGCCACCACAAACAGGATTAAAGATGAAACTAGCTGTTTATCCAGTTTTAATACTTTTTCTCACATTATTGGCCTGCACTTCAACACCGCTGGTTGATAAATCATCGCCTGAAAAATCAAATGGCATGGTAGTGACTGCCAACCCGGAAGCCACAGAAGCGGGCATGAAAATAATTCGTGCTGGCGGTTCTGCAATTGATGCTGCTATTGCCATTGAAGCCACGCTGAGTCTGGTTGAACCACAAAGCTCTGGCTTGGCTGGCGGCGCGTTCTTATTACATTACGATGCCGAGACGAAATCACTCAGCTCATATGATGGACGTGAAACAGCCCCAGCAGCGATAAATCCGAAACAGTTTCTGAATGAAGAAGGTGAACGGATCCCATATTTTGAAGCAAAAAATAGCGGCTTGTCTACCGGTGTACCAGGAGTCCTGGCAATGTTGCAAATGGCACATACCGAGCATGGAATAATGAAGTGGTCATCCTTATTTGAACATGCTGAAAATCTCGCCATTAATGGTTTTGAAATTTCACCCAGACTGCATGGAATGATTTCACGCTTTGCCAGATTTATGCCGAAGACAGCGGAACAGGGTCCTAATGATGCTTTTCGCTATTTATATAATGAAGAAGGTGAACCGTTAGCGATTGGCCACGTCCTCAAAAATCCTGAGTATGCCCAAAGTTTAAAAATCATTGCTAATGATCCTAATGAGTTTTACACCGGCGACATTGCGCAAAAGATTGCCGATATGGTGCAGCAAGCACCAAGAGCGGGTACGTTAACCAAAGAGGATATCAGCCGATACAAAGCCATTAAACGAGAAGCTTTATGCCAACCGTATCGCGACATGAATATTTGTGGCGTACCCCCCGCCTCTTCATGGGTAGCAGTCGGGCAAATTATGGGCCTGCTGAATCAAGGCCCCGGTTTTTCCAGTGCAGGTAGTAATGATCCGATGAATTGGGCCATGTTCGTTGAAGCGCAACGCCTGGCTTACGCAGATCGTGACAAATATGTTGCAGACACAGCGTTCGTCTCTGTTCCTCTGGCGGGTATGCTCAATGAAACCTATTTAAGAGAACGTGCGCGACAATTATCTTCAGATAAAGCTATAGAAAATTCTGTAGCTGGCGACCCGTGGCAGTTTGAGTCCTCCGAGGCTGTTCAAGTCGGTATTGATGCAACAGACGACACGCCTGGTACAACACACTTTGTCGTGGTGGATCAGGCGGGTGATGTAGTCTCAATGACCGCCACAGTAGAAAGCGTGTTCGGTTCAACTCGTATGGTCGGCGGCATGTTTCTAAATAATGAGTTAACTGATTTTTCCTGGCAGCCAGTGGATAGTGATGGCATCGAGATTGCCAATGCAATCGAACCGGGAAAACGACCTCGTTCATCCATGTCACCCACCATTGTACTGGATAAAAACAAAAACTTTGTCATGGCAACCGGCTCTCCTGGTGGCAACAATATTATTGCCTATGTGGCCAAGTCATTAGTGGGTGTTCTCGACTGGAATTTAAGTCCTGCTGAAGCCGCAGCTTTACCAAACATCGTTGGTCGTGGCGATAAAATTCGTGCTGAAAAAGACAAGGCATCTCCCGAACTGGTAGAGGCGTTAAAGAGCTTTGGTCATAATGTCGATAACAGTCGAGGAGAAAACTCCGGTCTTAGTATTATTTATAAGCACCCCGACGGCAGGCTTGAAGGTGGCGCCGATCCTCGGCGTGAAGGCGTCGTTGGTTCATTGTAAACTCGTTTCAGTAACGAACTTACCAAAGTGCTAGTGGCTTGAGCTAAAGTCTTCTGGTTTATTTAGATTTCTGATTGCTGCTTCCTGAAATCTATCGACTTCAACTACCCTGTGCTTTGCATACCAGTCACGCACTTTGCGCTGCCTGCTATTAAGATAATCGGTCAGTGATGGTTGCAAAGACGACTTTAGTAGTGCGACAAGATATTGGGGACGATCAGCCTGATTTAAATGCACGATATCGGCTTTTGACTCTACCAAGTCGTTGAGGAATGCAGACGCCAGGTTTTTTGGTACAGGCTGTGAATCAACCGGCCAGATCAAGGCATACCGGGTTCGGCAACGTACCAGTGCCGCCTCCAGTCCAGCCAGCGGCCCTTGATAATTCACTCGCTGATCAGAAACCAATTCATAACCATAACTCGCATACTCGTCCAGATTACGATTACAACTAATTAATAGCGTATCTACCTGTGGCTTGAGGATGTCTATACAGTACTGAATCAGCGGGCTGTTGTGATACTCACACAGTCCTTTGTCGCGCCCTCCTAGTCGCTCCCCTTTACCACCCGATAAAATAATCCCTGTTATATCGGACTTGGACATTCGGGATTGCCTAATGAGGCAAGCGGGCAATAGCTGCAGCTACAGCAGGGCGTTCAAACAGTCGATCTCTATAAGCCAATAACTGTGGGTCAACCGGAAATTTAAATGAGTCCGCCCAGCCTATGGTGTGTGCCAGCAACAGGTCAGCAAATGTAAAGCTCTCTCCAAGCACATAGCCTCTCAAGTCAACCATCTCTTTCAGCGCTCTTTGTGACTTTTCAAACTCCCAGGTTGCTGTCGGTAGCACTTCAGGTACCCGATGCTCTTCAGGCAACACAAAACGATGTTTTCCAGAGGTCCATAACGGTTGTTCGAAATCCGATTGAATAAAAAAACACAACTCGTCATATTCTGCTCTTTCCCTCGTTCTTTCCGGCGGCACGAATCCTTCACCACCTGCAAACGTAGCGACGTAATTTACGATCGCATTACTCTCAGTTAAGACAAATTCATCATCAATCAGGGTTGGCACTTTGCCCTGCGCGTTAAGTTTCAGGTAGCTGGAACTCAAGTTTCCATCTTCTGCCGAAGAGCCCATGTCGAGGTCGAGATATTCAAACTCCACACCCACCTCTTCCAGTGCCCACAGCGCACGAAATGATCTTGAACGACCTAGTCCATAAAGCGTCAATGACATGCCTTACTCCTACATATTGGGATAATTTGGGCCACCCGCTCCTTCTGGCACTACCCAGTTAATATTCTGACTCGGGTCCTTAATATCACAAGTTTTACAATGCACACAATTTTGCGCATTGATTTGCAAACGCGGCTCATCGTTTTCAGTAATAATTTCATAGACTCCAGCAGGACAATAACGTTGCTCCGGTGCATCATAGAGTGGCAGGTTTTTAGTAACCGGTATTTGATCGTCCTTCAAGGTTAAATGGCATGGCTGATCTTCTTCATGATTGGTACTCGAGAGGAATACTGAAGAGAGCTTGTCAAAACTCAGCTTCCCATCAGGCTTGGGATAGTCAATTGTTGGGCATTCACTCGCCAACTTTAGCTGGGCATAATCAGGCTTACTGTCTTTGAGGTTAAGCGGGATTTTACCACCAAAGATATTCTGATCCAGAAAGTTGTATGCACCACCAACCCAGTTACCCCACTTATGCAAAGCGGCTCCCCAATTCCTACTGCCATAGAGCTCTTTGTACAACCAGGAGTTTTTAAAATTCTCGGTATAGGCAGTTAATTCACTACCTCCTTTATCACCAGCCTTGAATGCCGCCGCTAGCGTTTCTGCGGCAATCATGCCCGACTTCATGGCCGTATGCGTACCCTTTATTTTCGAAAAGTTCAGAGTGCCAGCATTGCAGCCAATTAATAAGGCGCCTGGCATTGTCATTTTTGGCAGTGAATTCAAGCCGCCCTTAACGATGGCCCGAGCCCCATAAGATACGCGTTTACCACCTTCAAGATATTGGGCGATTTTAGGATGATGCTTAAATCGCTGAAATTCATCATAGGGTGAGAGATGTGGATTGCTGTAATTCAGGTCCGCAATCAAACCAACCGAGACTTGATTATTGTCAGTATGATACAGGAAGAAACCACCGCTACTACCAGACTCTTTGAGAGGCCAACCTGCTCCGTGTATCACCAAACCAGCTTCGTGTTTGTCTGGATCTATATCCCACAACTCCTTTAAGCCAATCGCGTAATGCTGTGGCAGACTATTGCTGTCCAATTCAAACTTTTCGATCAATTGCTTACCGAGATGACCACGACAGCCTTCCGAAAAAATTGTGTATTTTGCATGTAACTCGATGCCAGACTCAAAACTATCCTTTTGCTGACCATCATGTCCACGACCCATGTCACCGGTGGCCACTCCTTTGATAGATCCATTCTCATGAAACAATACTTCTGATGCCGCAAAGCCAGGGAAAATTTCCACTTCAAGCGCTTCTGCCTGCTCTCCCAGCCAGCGACAAACATTCGCCAGACTAACGATGTAGTTGCCTTTGTTATGCATAGGCTTTGGAAGAAACAAACCCGGCATTTTAAATTGTTTTCTGAGACCGGTGAAAAAATACATTTCGTCACGAGTTACCGCTGTATTTAACGGTGCGCCTGATTCTTTCCAGTCAGGCAATAACTCATCGATTGCCCGAGGATCAACAACTGCTCCAGAAAGTATATGCGCGCCAACCTCAGACCCCTTTTCCAAGATACAGACTGAAATTTCCTGATCAGTTTCAGCAGCAAGTTGTTTGAGTCTGATTGCGGTTGACAAGCCAGCCGGCCCGGCACCAACAATAACAACATCATATTCCATCGATTCTCGGGTCATCTGAACATTCTCTGTCGTAGCTAAATTAATGTACTGATTATATAGAAATAGACTCTTGTGTACCCTATACAATCTCTCTATAACACTGTGAAAATGAGAAATTCATATGGCCCTGATAAATAATACTTTATGATTGTAAATCAAATCTGAACCATTGAGATCAAGCCGATGATCACGCATATACACCACATTAATTTTCTCGTTCAAAACCTTGAAAATGCAGTCATTCAGTATCAAAAATTACCAGGTATCGGGCCATTTGAATTTGATCAGCTAGAGCAACGCGCTGTACGTACCGCCAAAACCCGATTAGGTGATGCCTGGTTAGTTTTGGTACAACCGTTAGATAAAGAAAGCATTCCCGCGAGACACATGCGAGAGCATGGTGAGGGCTTCTTTTTAATTTCTTTGGGTACCAATAATCTGGAAAACTGTCTAGAGTCTGTCAAGAAAAGTAAAATAGGACTGATAGGCTCGCAAAGAGCCGGTCTCGATAATTGGCAAGTTCAGGACCTCGACCCAAAAGCCTTTTTTAGTACGCAGATACAGCTCACTGAAGACAACTAAAAACAATCATTACTGTTTGTTTTCTGGACAAACCGGCCAATCATCTTCACTATATAAAGACTGATAAAACCAATATTCATAGAGACTCTTTCAGGGGGAGCAATCATGTCACATCAACTTCGTGTTGTTATCACGGCTTTGTTATTCATTTCGACGGCCGTCCTTTTACCTTTAACATCAGCGGCTGCGGCTGAACTTGAAGAAATCGTTGTAACTGCAAGAAAACGTTCTGAAAATCTGCAAGAGGTGCCCATTGCAATAAAGGCGTTTACAGAAAGAACTATTCAACAGGCTGGTATTGATCGTCCCAATGACTTCATCACACTGATGCCAAATGTCACGATCGTAGACAGTGCCAACGTCGGAGATACTCAAGTCAGTATTCGCGGAATTGTATCGACGCGTGATGCTGAATCTACATTTGCGTATGTTGTTGATGGTGTTCTGAACACCAACCCCAATGCCTTCAATGAGGAATTAGTAGATATACAACAAATTGAAGTATTGAAAGGCCCGCAGGGCGCTTTATATGGCCGCAATGCAGTCGCCGGAGCCATTCTCGTGACAACCAAAGCACCAGGTGATGAATTGGAGGGTAAAATCAAGCTCAGTGGCGGCAGTCAGGGCAGAGCCAAAGTTGCAGCCAGTATAGGAGGCCCTATTTCCGAAAACATCAAAGGTAGTTTCAGCTACAGCCACAGTGAAACTGATGGTTTTTACACTAACATTTTTACGGGTAACGATGGAGAAGTGGATTATCTGGAAGATGATACGGCACGTGCTCGTTTGATGTGGGATTATTCTGATGACCTGGCATTTGATCTCAAGGTTGGACACTCGGAAGTCAGCGGTGGTGCTATTAACTTTAATGCTGCCTTCGCCATACCGGCCTTTGTTTCAATCTTCGGTAGTCCAACTTTCAATCAAGACGTAAACAGCATGGACTTCAGATACACCTTCAACGTCCCCGGGGAAAATGAACAAGAAACGACAGATCTGTCATTGAAGATGGATTATGCGGCCGAAATAGGTGATGTCACTGCAAACATTACATACAACAATCTTGAAGAATACCTGCTCTCGGATGGCACTAGTGCCACTTTCTATGGTTACGAGTTAACACCAGCTTGTCAGGCTGACCGTGCCAGCTTGAACAGCTTTGCCAGCCCTGACTTGTTTGGCCCGGCATTTCAACCATTTGGCGTATTACCACCTGGTCCTGGCAATGATTTTACCGGCGTCTATGGTCCTTACACTCCAACGGCGTGTGATGGATATCAATATCAGGAGCGTAATCAGGAAGACTTCAGTGCTGAAGTACGCATCAGTTCCGATCAGGATCAGGATTTACGCTGGATAGCTGGCGTCTATGCCACTCAAATTGAGCGAGAAGTAGTCGTTGCCTACGGTGCTGATCAAGGCCAGGGGTTCTTGAGACAGCCTTATGTTCCCGCTACTGGTCCGAACCCTACAGATCTTTTGTTCTGGGACGAGTTTGATACCGATGTCTTTGCATTATTCGGACAACTTGAATATGACATTTCAGACACCACTGAACTGGCATTTGCTTTGCGCTATGACAGTGAAGAACGACAGGTCAATAATCAGGTTCCTAATGTCGCTGCATCAGGTCTCAATATTAACAATGCGACAGGCCCTATCAACCCGGCTCTGGTGACCAACCCTGGTGGTATCCCCAGTCGTACGAAATCCTTTGATCAGCTACAGCCCAAATTAACAGTCAGCTATCAACCACAAGAAAATTTGAATATATACGGCAGCTGGGGTGTCGGCTTCAGAAGCGGTGGCTTTAACTCACTCGGAAGCCAGGACCTCTTAAACTTCTGGTTCAATACCGGCTTTGGTGGCGCAGGGGAAGCAGTTGGTGCCAATTTGGTCATACGCGACGAGTATGACAAAGAAGTCACCACCAATTTGGAAGTTGGCGTCAAGAGTACCTTGCTGGACGGTCGCCTGACACTCAACGCAGCAGTCTTCAATACTCAAATTGATGACAACCAGTTTTTTGAATTCTTCGCCGGTCCTTTTGGTTTGTTACGTGTAGTAACCACTATCGAGGAAGCACAGGTACAAGGGTTTGAAGCAGACTTTAATTTTGTTGCGAATGATAATTTCAGCATATTCGGAGGCATAGGTTTACTCGACTCGGAAATCAAGCAGAATAATAATCGTCCACTCTCAGTCGGTAACGATCTACCACAAGCCCCTAATGAGACTTTCAATCTTGGCGCACTGGTTGAATACCCCGTCTTTGGAGACAAAACATTGTTCGCCAGAGCGGACTGGCAGTATGTTGGTGAAACCTGGTTCCATACATTACAAGGTGAGCAGACACCCACCATTTGGCAAGCATTCTTTGGCCCGGGCTTGTTGCAAGATTTCACCAATTCACAACGTGATGCTTATGACACATTGAACCTGCGAATTGGCCTGGAATCCGATAACTGGAGTGTGACCGCCTGGGGCAGAAACATCACCGATGAAAGTTATCTGGAAGAAATCATTCCTGCACCGGAGTTTGGCGGTAGTTTCAACCACCAGTCTGCCGGAGATAGTTATGGCCTTGAGTTAACTTATAATTTCTAACAACTCACTACCATAAGCAAAATAAAAGCGGCCCTCAAAGAGGGCCGCTTTCTTTTGAGAGTTGATTTTATCTAGCTGAAATTACTTCTACACCCTCTCCCGCTATCCCGGTTCGGTAACCTGCTTGCTTTCTCGCATAAATACTACGCCCGAATTCATCAGCGGAGTCTAAGACAATCGGCGACTTTCCCTCTGTCATAAATGACACCATAGCAATACCTCCGGACAAATGACCATCGAGCCTTTGTCTGGGAACCGCCTCATCGATTTGATCCAATTCAATCATCGAATTGTCAGCCAGTTGCAATACCGCCACCGGGTGCTTGCGTAGAATCTCATAGCCATAGGCCTTGTTAATGACAGTAATTTTGGTGTCGAACAGGAACTTATCCAGCCCGTCGAATTGCATAAACATATCAGCGGACTCATCTCGAGAAGGTGTAATCATTACTGGTATAAACAGATTATCTACTTCCGTTGAAGCCTTTGGTAATTCAAACGGAGGCACATCATCCCTGACCTCTGTAAGATATAAAATCTCACCGGAAGGACCTTGTACCTGCATCGCACGTATTGCATCACTTACATCCAGATTGGCGGGCTCGCCTATTATCTTGAAACCTGAACCAGCAAGTTTCACGGCGAGTGTATCGACATCATTGACGGACACTTCAAGTGATAACCAGCCATGCGTCTCGAACGGTACAAAATCTTTAGCAGCGACCGGATCTTCAATCAATCGTATCCAAGCAGCATCACTCGCAGATGCAAGGATGGCATACTGCGCACCAGCGGTAGCCGGGGCATGCCAAAAGTCTGCTAACTGCTGATTAACTTCTCCGCTTTTAACCAACGTCATACTCAGTGACTTATATACTTCTACTGATTCATTCAGGTTTGTACAGACTACTGTGCCACACAGGGCCGGGCCAAGAGTACGCATTAATCATCCATCCTTAAGTTCATCCGGTAGTGAAATCTTTTCGGGTGGTATTGGCAATGAATAATATCGACGAGATTTTCGTCTTCATCATAAGAGTGCCGCATTAGCGTCAAAACCGGATCACCCACCGACATTTTCAATTCTTTAGCGACATCTGCTGACGCCTTGTCAGCACTCAGATATTGTTCAATGTGTGCGATGGTGATACCACTATCGGCCAAAATTTCAAATCGGGCTCTTGACTCAAGCGAGCGCTTGGTAAAGCCCCTGGTTACTCCCAGGGTCCAGCTTTCATACCACGCAAATGGAATATCCTCTTCGTCACGACGCACACGCTTGACATGCAATACACCTTCACCGTCCGCGACTTGTAACTGACGTCCGATGTCAGCTGGTGGCGTAACCTTTTCGGCTTCGAGAACCTTTATTTTAGTTGAGCGACTCATGCTCGCCAACTTTTCCAACATGCCTACCAATGGTGCCTGAATTTGCTCTGGCTCATAGTGATAGACAACATGACTACCTTTGCCGCGATGTCGTTCTATCAAACTGTCGGCTGCCAGCTCATCCATCGCACGCTTTGTAGTAATTCTTGATACATTGAAACCAGCTGCCAGATCTTGTTCGGTTGGCATTTTCTCGCCGTGTGCGATTGACCCATCAAGAATCCTGTTTTTTAACAACGTATACATCTGGTGATAGAGCGGCGCAGGCGCTTCTGAGCTGAGTGACTCACGTTCACGCTTGGTAAAAACCTCTTCAATTTTTTTCATATCTCACTTTCCTTGGTATGGCAGCTGACAACAATAGTTGATTGCCAAGATGAACCTTTATTCAATAACACCACGTTTTATCAAACCTTCGATCACTTCTGTTTGAGTTTGCATAAAATGTGCTCTGTTAGGTAATTTATTATCAAGATTGTTGGCCGGATAAATCGTTTCTGTATAGCAATCACGAACAACCTCATAACGCTGACGCGCCAGCAAGTTAGTCATCGCTGGTTTACGTCTCGCCTCTCGCAACCTTTGTATATCGATCAGAGCATTGGCATTACTGGACTCACCGGCAATTGTCTCAGCTAACACAGATCCTCTATAGTCTACAATCTGGGATGAGCCAGTGGTTGAGTCGGGCGGAAAATCAAGCTCTGTCAATGCAGCACTGTTTGCCGACACTACATAAGCCATATTCTCAATAGCTCGCGCACGTTTTGCTATGTTTTTGGGACTGAGTAAATTACTGGCTACTTCACTCGATGAATGACAAATTATTTCTGCCCCATTAAGCATTAGCGCACGACTCAACTCCGGATAGAGTATTTCTTCAGACGCCACACAAGCGAGATTGCCCAGCTCTGTTTTAACGACCGGAAACAAACTCTCTTTACCATAATGATCAAGATACGCATCCAATACGTCATGCGGCGTTGGTGCAAACATTGAGATCAAGCGCCGATATCGACAAATCACATCTCCATTAGGACCGATTATAAAACTCACTTGAAAATATAAATCAGGGAAATGCTCATCCAGCTCATAGACATTACCCGACAGATAAATGTTCAACGTTTGAGCCAGTTTCCCCAGCCGTTCATATTCTGGTCCATTTTGTACAAGACAGGCTTTTTCTTTCCAGGCTTCGATACTTTCTCCAAATGGATAACTGGTCAGACAATACTCAGGTAAAACCACTAGTCGAACAGCATCACCACCGAAAACCTGAATAAAACGACTACTTCCCGTCAAGAGTTTTTCGATATGCTCAAGATTGGCATCAATGACATCTTGCGCTGATGATCTGTCACTGCATTTATTCACTGAACGAGTATTGATTTGTAATGCCAGGGCATTAAAAGGCTGGGATGAATTCACACAGGCTCCGGGGTCAAATGACATATTGTTATGTCATTATAGTATAATAAAACCATCCACAGATGGACGATCTGCATGACATTAATACAAGTAACCAATCCACGCACTGGCGCAAATGATTTCAGCTTTGAAGCGGTCAGCACTGATCAGGTGGCTACTAGATGCAATAGCTTACGCGAGTCTCAGCCGCTTTGGGCTGCATACTCGGTTGAAGAACGTTGCGAAATCCTGCGCAAATGGCGTGAGGCTATTGCCGATAATAGACAGGATATAACGGCCGCATTAACTATTGATACTGGTAGACACATGGTGGCTGCCATTGAAGTCGATAGTGTTATCGACAGGATTGAATACTGGTGTAATGTTGTCCCTGATCTCGCAAAAGCAGCGAGAATTGAGTCAACCTCAGCGATGGTACCGAGCGTTAACTATGAAACATTACAAATACCCTACCCTCTTGTAGGCATAATTAGCCCCTGGAATGTCCCCCTTATTTTAGGATTGATTGATGCCATACCCGCCTTACTGGCTGGATCTGCTGTGATCATAAAACCCAGCGAAGTCACCCCGCGATTTGCCATACCCCTGCAAGATACAATCGAGAAGGTACCCGAACTGGCAAAAGTTTTGTCGTTGGTTCTGGGCGCAGCTGAAACCGGTAAAGCATTGATCGATAACGTTGATAGTATCTGTTTTACCGGCAGTGTCGCCACCGGAAAAAAAGTAGCGATCAGTGCGGCTCAAAATTTCATCCCCGCCTTTCTGGAACTCGGAGGCAAGGACCCGGCCATCGTCATGGCTGATGCTGACCTTGATGCTGCCGCTACAGGAATTTTACGCAGTGCTGCAGGACTAACCGGGCAAACCTGCCAATCACTGGAACGAGTGTATGTGCATAGTTCAGTCTATTCAGAATTTATAGACTTGTTGGTAGAGAAGGCCAGTGAAATCAAACTCAACTATCCTGACTTGATGTCTGGACATATTGGTCCATTTATATTTCCGGCGCAAGGTGACAAAGTCCAGGAGCAACTGGACGACGCATTACTGCATGGCGCGGTGATTCGTTGTGGTGGCCAGGTGAA
>CALIRD010000098.1 GCA_938042355.1 uncultured Thiotrichales bacterium | reverse complement strand
GCTCTGGTCGGGTCAACCGTTTCTGAAAAATAAACCAAAGCTGTTCAAAACAGACGTAGGAAATTCGATATTTAGCGAAAAATACGCAGACTATTATTGTCGAAAATCAGCTCAACCACGTATTATATGTCGCTGATAAATCACAGGACTTGAGTCATATGCGAAACTTATTCATCAGCCTGCTTAGCTGCCTGGCAATCATAAGCTGTGCCACCACTCCGGCTACTGATCCAGCGGACCCGAACATCAATGAAACTGCCGATCAGTTTGTAGCGAGAATCAATCAGGAAATTATAGAAAACTCCAGGGAAAACGAAGCTGCCTACTGGGTCTATTCAACCTACATAACCCCTGACACCGAAGTGCTGGTGACTAAAGCGGGTGAGCGTGGTCTCGCATTTGCCAGCGAGATGCTCAAAGGAGCGAATAAATTTGATGAAAACCTCTTGAGTGGTGAAACCGCCAGAGCGATCAAATCAATAAAGCTGGGTAGTAGCATGCCAGCACCGGATGATGCCGATAAACGCGCAGAAATTGCAGGATTGAGTGCCAAACTCGAAGGTCTTTACGGTAAAGGAAAGTACTGTAAAAGCGAAGGTGATTGTAAAGACCTGGGTGAACTGTCAAAAATCATTGCCACCTCACGAGACTATAATGAGCTGGAGGAGGCATGGACAGGTTGGCGCACCATATCAACCGAGATGCGTCCACTGTATGAGCGTTTTGTTGAACTTATGAATGAAGGCGCCACAGAAATGGGCTTCGATGATACCAGTGTCGTCTGGCGTGCCGGTTACGATATGAGTGTCGATGAGTTTGATACTGAAACCGTGCGACTGTGGGATCAGGTCAAACCACTCTATGATGATCTGCACTGTTATGTGCGTGACAAACTCGCTGAGAACTATGGTTCTGATAAAGTGCCAACCGACCAGCCTATTCCTGCCCATCTACTGGGCAATATGTGGGCACAATCATGGGCCGACATTTATGACATGTTGGAGCCCTATGCCGGTGTTTCCAACCTAGATGTCACTGCATCACTTGAAGATGGCGGTTATACACCGGTGCAAATGACCGAAATGGCAGAAGGTTTTTTCACTTCACTGGGCCTGCCGGAATTACCAGACTCATTCTATAAAAACTCTTTACTGGAAAAACCAGCCGACCGTGATGTCGTTTGTCATGCCAGTGCCTGGCCGATGGGCAACGGTGAAGACGTGCGCATTAAACAATGTATCGAGCCAACGGAAGAGTCACTGACCACCATCCATCACGAGCTGGGGCACATTTATTACTACCTGATGCAAAAAGATCTTCCACCCTTGTTCAAAGATGGTGCTCACGATGGTTTCCATGAAGCAATTGGCGACACGGTGGTATTGTCTATGACGCCACAGTACCTTCAAAACCTGGGACTGGTTGACAACGTCGCTACCAGCGAAAAAGCCTTAATCAATCAACAAATGAAAACCGCACTGGAACGCGTTGCTTTCCTCCCCTTCGGCAAAATGATTGACGAGTGGCGTTGGCGTGTTTTTTCGGGTGAAATCTCACCTGAAGAATACAATCAAGGCTGGTGGGATTTACGCGAGAAGTATCAAGGCATTCGTCCTCCAGTGACGCGTACCGAAGCCGACTTTGATCCAGGTGCCAAATATCATATCCCCGGCAACACACCCTATACCCGATACTTCCTTGCACACATACTGCAGTTCCAGTTTCATAAATCATTATGTGAAACCGCTGGTCATACCGGCCCGCTGCATGAATGTTCGATTTATGGCAGCAAAGAAGCCGGCATGCGTCTCGGTGACATGCTGGCGCTGGGATCAAGTAAACCCTGGCAGGAAGCGATGACCGCAGTAACCGGTCAACCTAATATGGATGGTAGCGCTATACTCGATTACTTTGCGCCATTACAAGGCTGGCTCAAGGAGCAAAACGCTGGCAAGAGTTGCGGCTGGTAAAAAGTAAGACATCCCGGGGCAAACGCCCTGGGATTTTTCAATCAGGAAACCTTTTCGTATTGTGGGTGTAATTTATCCGCGCTGAACTCCAGCATGTTCAGAGCATTCAAATAGGCTTTTGCTGAAGCCACAAGAATATCAGTATCCGCACCAACACCATTGACTATTCTACCGGCAAGCTCAAGTCGCACGGTCACTTCGCCCAGAGAGTCAGTGCCTTCTGTCACAGCATTAACTGAATACAACAAGACAGTCGCCCCACTTTGGGCATGACTCTCGATCGCCTTGAAGGTGGCATCTACCGCCCCATCACCATCGGCCTCAACCGTTACCGCCTCACCGGCAACTTTCAAGTCGAGTCTGGCGTGTGGCGAAGTACCGGTTTTTGAGCCCACTGCAAGGGACACCAGTTCATAACGTTGCTTGTCAGTATCAACCACGATGTCTCCAATCAATGCCTGCAAGTCTTCATCAAAGATTTCGTGTTTCTTGTCAGCCAGATCTTTAAACTTTACAAAAGCTTGGTTCAACTCTTCTGCCGAGTTAAAGATGATCCCAAGCTCTTCAAAACGGGAACGAACCGCTGCCCGGCCCGAGTGTTTGCCCAATACCAGTTTGTTAGTATTCCAGCCAACATCTTGCGCGCGCATAATTTCGTAAGTCTCACGATGCTTGAGTACACCGTCCTGATGAATACCCGCTTCATGTGCAAAAGCATTGGCACCCACGATGGCTTTGTTAGGCTGAACAGGAAATCCGGTAATACTGGAAACCAGCTTGGAAGCAGAAACGATGTGCTTCGCTTCAATTTGAGTCGTTACTGGAGATTCATCAGCACGGGTTTTTACCGCCATAACAATCTCTTCCAGTGATGCATTACCAGCTCTTTCACCTAAGCCATTGATGGTGCATTCCACTTGTCGTGCACCGTTGTTAACCGCTGCCAGCGAATTGGCTACGGCCAAGCCGAGGTCGTTATGACAGTGGGTAGAAAATATCGCTTTGTCCGAATTGGGTATGTTTTCAATTAATCGGCCTATCATGGCGCCATATTCATCTGGTACACCATAACCAACGGTATCTGGAATATTAATAGTAGTCGCACCCGCATCAATCGCTGCTTCGATGATCCGGCATAAAAACTCAAACTCTGACCGCGTGCCATCTTCGGTAGAAAACTCCACATCATCAACCAGATTTCTGGCGAGTTTGACGGCAGCAACGGCGTTCTCAATAACCTCATCGGGTTGCATCATTAACTTGTACTGCATGTGAATCGGAGAAGTAGCAATGAAGGTATGAATACGACCGGCGTTGGCATCTTTGATTGAATTACCAGCACGCTTGATATCTACTTCAGTTGCTCTGGCAAGACTGCAAATACGACTGTCTTTCACGACGCTGGCAACTGCCTTGATCGCATCGAGGTCTCCCTCACTGGCGATTGCAAAGCCAGCTTCGATAACATCAACGCGCATCTTTTCAAGAACCTTGGCGATTCGTACTTTGTCCTCTTTGGTCATAGAGGCGCCGGGGCTTTGTTCACCATCTCTCAAGGTAGTGTCAAAGATTACTAATTGTTCTGCTGCCATGTCGGTTTACTCAAGGTTGATCGAATTAGTGTTGAAGTTTACTCAAGTTTTATGAGTGATTGTCTGCTAAATTCGCGCATTAAGAAGTAATTTCGCTATATATCAGTATTATTTATCAGTATTTTAGTATAATTCACTCACATTCTGAATTTTATTGGTATTTATTCAATGAAACTAGACAAAACTGATCGGAAAATCTTGCGTGAGTTACAAAAAAATGCACGAATCAATATCAATGATCTTGCTGAAACCATCGGCCTCTCGGCTACTCCGTGTAGCCGCAGAATCAAGCGACTCGAAGATGATGGCTTTATCTCGCGTTACACCACCATACTCAATGCCGCCACTCTACAGCTCGACCTGACGGTGATAGTCGGGATTACTATGGATCGACACACGCCCGACAGGTTTGACAATTTCGAATCATTGATCAAATCTTTTCCGGAAGTAATTGAATGCAGTATTGTCACCGGGCAGTCTGCTGACTATCTCGTTAAAGTAGTGGTTCCTGATATGAAATATTATGAAGAATTTCTGCTTGGCAAGCTGACCCGAATCGATGGCGTAACCGGTGTGCACTCCAGCTTTATTTTACGGGAAGTCGTAAAAAGAACAGAACTGCCTCTGGATCATTACCCGCAATAAACACATCCCTTGTTCCGACATTCTGTTTTTCAATGATCAGAAATCCTGCAAAAAATCTACTATTCAGTTTAAACACATAGCGGTAAGATTTTATCCCTCAGCATTGGAGGATGAATCATGAAAAGATTTGAAGGCATTAACCAGGCCATGCTGGAACAATTTGCGCCAAACCCTGGACGTAAACCACTACTACCTGATCTGAGTAAAAAAGCGCAAGTCGCACTGATGTGTCGCATGCTGGTGCGTGAAGGCTGGAACGAACACATTGCCGGACATATCACGGTTCGCCAGGAAAACGGTAATATCCTGACCAACCCGTGGGAGTTGGCGTGGGAAGAACTGAAAGCCAGCGATATTGTCACACTCGATGCCAGCGGAAAAATTATCGATGGCGAATGGAATGTCACCCCTGCCATCGGCCTGCACTTGAAATTACATGAACTTCGACCAGATGTACATGTCGTGATTCATAATCATGCCAAGTGGAGCGGTATCTGGGCCTGTATGCAACGGGTACCGGCGGTCTTCGACCAAGCCAGTTCTTACTGTGGTGTTGAGCTACCACTTTATAATGAATATGACGGCACCTTTGAAGATGAAGCCACCAGCCTCTCAGCGGCAGAAGCATTGGGGAATGCCAAGTGGGCATTGCTCGCTAACCATGGCTCATTAGTGGTTGGCAAGGATTTGCGCCAGGCCCATCTGCGCGTTATTACACTTGAGTGGCGCAGTAAACGTGCCTATGAAGTTGAACTTGCCGGTGGAGGTAAACCACTGAGTGACGAAGAAGTTAACAAATTGACGCTCGCCGATGACAACGGCTTCCCTTTTTGCTGGGAGGCCATGGCTCGCAGAGAGCTAAGACTTGACCCGACTGTTCTTGATTAAACCTGGCGATCAAAAGAGAAAAAAATAATGGCATTGACAATTACTCCACTAGAAAATGCGGGCGTTGAAGTCTCCGGCTTTGACATTAATGAGCCAATCTCTGACGAGACTAAAGCCGAGTTAAAATCGCTCTGGTATGAACATGCCATTTTGTTGTTTCGCAACCAGGACATCAACGCTGAAAAACAAATCGAGTTCAGCCGCATATTCGGTCCGCTGGAAATGCACCCCTTGAAAGTCAATACCAGTGAAGAACACCCGGAATTGTTTGTGCTCGAGAACGGCGGTGACATGGATAAATTCAATACGGCTTTCTAC
>CALIRD010000097.1 GCA_938042355.1 uncultured Thiotrichales bacterium | reverse complement strand
AAAAAGTCAGTTGCCCTGAGTGGTGTAGCGGCAGGTAATACCGCGCTTTGTACAGTCGGTAGAACTGGAAATGATCTCAACTACTGTGGTTACGATATTGTTGATTTGTCCAAAAAGTGTGAGTTTGAAGAAGTAGCCTATTTGTTAGTGCATGGGAAGTTGCCTAACAAGTCAGAACTAAAAGCCTACAAAATCCGCTTGCACACCATGCGTGGCTTGCCACCTGCAGTTCGTATTACGCTTGAGCAACTACCTGCATCAACTCATCCTATGGATGTATTGCGTACCGGTGCTTCAGTGATGGGTACAGTGCTGCCTGAAAACGAAGATCAGAATGCATCAGGCGCAAAAGATATTGCCGATCGTTTTCTCGCAAGCTTCGGTTCCATGCTGTGCTACTGGTATCACTATTCAACCAATGGCAAGCGTATTGAAGTAGAAACCGACGATGATTCGATTGGTGGTCACTTCTTGCACTTATTACATGGCAAGAAAGCGCCGGCTTCATGGGTCAAGGCGATGCATGCATCACTAATTTTGTATGCAGAGCATGAGTTTAATGCTTCAACCTTTACCGGACGCGTCGTCGCCGGTACCGGTTCAGATATGTACTCCTGCATAACCGCTGCGATTGGTGCCTTGCGTGGTCCCAAGCACGGTGGTGCTAATGAAGTGGCGTTGGAGATTCAGCAACGCTATGACACGCCAGATCAGGCTGAGGCAGATATTCGAGAGCGTATCGCGCGTAAGGAAATCGTTATTGGTTTTGGGCATCCAGTGTACACAGTGAGTGATCCGCGTAATGACATCATCAAAAAGATGGCAAAAGATTTAGGTGGTGAGCTGGATAACATGAAGATGTGGAAAGTCGCCGAGCGCCTTGAATCTGTGATGTGGGAAACCAAGAAAATGTTCCCGAATGCTGACTGGTATTCGGCTGTGCTCTATCACTTGATGGGTATACCAACCGCAATGTTTACCCCGTTGTTTGTGATGGCGCGTACCACAGGCTGGTCTGCGCACGTGATGGAGCAACGTGTAGACGGTAAGATCATTCGCCCAAGTGCCAACTATACGGGCCCTGAAGATCGTAAATTTGTACCGATCTCCAGGCGTAAGTAAGAATGAGTCAACTGCAGCGCATTCTGCGCTGCAGTGCTCTATTGATTAAAAGGATTCCTGATGAATAGCGCCCACCGCAAAAAGTTACCCGGTACTGAACTTGATTATTATGATGCTCAGGAAGCAGTCGACTCAATTGAGGAGGGTGCCTATACAAAGTTACCCTACTGCTCCAGAGTCTATGCCGAAAATCTGGTGCGTCGCTGTCCTCCTGAAAATCTTGAGGCGTCATTGCGTCAGATCATTGAGCGCAAACGCGACCTGGATTTTCCCTGGTTCCCTGCGCGTGTGGTTTGTCACGACATTTTGGGTCAGACCGCGCTGGTCGATCTGGCAGGTTTGCGAGATGCCATTGCAGAAAAGGGTGGTGATCCATCGCAAGTGAATCCTGTGGTACCCACGCAATTGATTGTAGATCATTCATTGGCCGTGGAGCATGCGGGGTATGAAAAGGATGCCTTTGACAAGAACAGGGCGATTGAAGATCGACGTAACGAACATCGCTTTGATTTTATCAACTGGACCAAAAAGGCGTTCAAGAATATTGATGTAATCCCGCCGGGTAACGGCATTATGCATCAGATCAATCTCGAGCGTATGTCACCGGTGGTACACGCTCGTGACGGCGTCGCCTTTCCTGATACATTGGTCGGTACAGACAGTCATACGCCGCACGTAGATGCACTGGGTGTGATTGCGATTGGTGTAGGTGGGCTGGAAGCAGAGAGTGTCATGCTGGGACGTGCTTCCTATATGCGCTTGCCTGACATTATTGGTGTGGAGTTAACCGGTAAGCGACAAGCAGGGATTACCGCAACCGATATTGTGCTGGCCATCACCGAGTTTCTACGTAATGAAAAAGTAGTGTCGTCGTATCTGGAGTTTTACGGAGAAGGCGCGTCCGATTTGACGCTGGGGGATCGCGCAACCATTTCAAACATGACACCGGAGTTTGGTGCTACGGCAGCCATGTTCTACATCGATGAAAAAACCATTGATTATCTCAAGCTCACCGGCCGTGATGACGAGCAGGTCAAGTTGGTTGAGAACTATGCCAAACAAACCGGTTTATGGGCAGACGCATTGGCTACTGCTGAATATGAGCGGGTACTCACGTTTGATCTCTCCAGCGTTGGTCGCAATATTGCTGGCCCCTCAAATCCGCATCGACGTGTTTCAACGTCAGAATTGGCGGCTGCCGGAATTACCGGTGAAGTTGAAAATGAAGAAGGTTTGATGCCGGATGGCGCGGTCATCATCGCTGCTATAACAAGTTGCACTAATACCAGTAACCCACGCAATATGGTGGCGGCGGGTTTGATTGCGCGTAATGCCAACCGCCTTGGTTTGACCCGTAAGCCATGGGTAAAGAGTTCATTGGCACCAGGCTCCAAAACCGTGCAGCTTTATCTTGAAGAATCAAATCTATTACCGGAGCTGGAAACGCTCGGGTTTGGGGTGGTCGGTTTTGCCTGTACTACTTGTAATGGTATGAGTGGCGCGTTGGATCCGAAAATCCAGCAGGAATTAATTGATCGGGATTTGTATTCCACAGCAGTGTTGTCAGGTAATCGTAATTTCGATGGCCGTATACATCCCTATGCCAAACAAGCCTTCCTCGCATCACCACCACTGGTGGTTGCCTACGCTATTGCGGGTACGATTCGTTTTGATATCGAACAAGGTGTGCTTGGTAATGATCAAGATGGAAATCCGGTGACCCTGAAAGATATCTGGCCGAGCGATGAAGAGATCGATGAAATCGTCAATGCCAGTGTTAAACCCGAGCAATATCGACAAGTGTATAACCCGATGTTTGCGGTAACGGTTGAAGACGGTGAAAAAATAAGTCCTCTGTATAACTGGGATACCACCAGCACCTACATCCAGCGTCCTCCGTATTGGGAGGGTGCCTTGGCGGGTAAACGCACGATGACCGGGATGCGTCCTTTGGCAATCTTAGGTGACAATATAACCACCGATCACCTCTCTCCATCCAATGCCATCATGGCTGATAGTGCCGCTGGTGAATACCTGGCCAAAATGGGTTTGCCAGAAGCTGACTTTAATTCGTATGCCACACATCGTGGCGATCATTTAACCGCACAGCGCGCGACCTTTGCCAACCCGAAACTGTTGAATGAAATGGTGCAGGAGAATGGTGAGGTGGTACAAGGTTCTCTTGCCCGGATAGAGCCGGAAGGTGAGGTGACGCGTATGTGGGAAGCAATAGAAACCTATATGCAGCGCAAGCAGCCTTTGATTATTGTTGCCGGTGCCGATTATGGGCAGGGATCCTCACGTGACTGGGCGGCGAAAGGTGTGCGACTTGCGGGGGTCGAAGTGATCGCAGCCGAAGGTTTTGAACGTATCCATCGAACCAATCTATTGGGTATGGGTGTCTTGCCGCTCGAATTCGAAAAGGGTACGACGCGTAAAACTCTGGAGCTCGACGGTACCGAGACCTACGATGTTAAAGGTGAACCTGCGCCGGGTGCTATATTGAAGCTGGTGATTCATCGCGCCAATGGTGAGTCGATCGAAGTGCCGATGACCTGTCGCTTGGACACAGCAGAGGAAGTTACTATTTACGAATCGGGTGGCGTATTGCAGCGTTTCGCCCAGGACTTCCTGGAATCTTCTGCGGCCTGATCAAATACACGAGACGAGACTATGGCTCACACTCCACAAGTAAAAATTCCGGCCACTTATATGCGTGGTGGCACCAGTAAAGGTGTGTTTTTCAAGGTTGATGATCTGCCGGAAGCAGCACAACAAGCCGGTGAGGTGCGTGACAATTTATTGTTACGTGTGATTGGTAGCCCGGATCCCTATGGTAAACAAACAGATGGTATGGGTGGTGCCACCTCCAGTACCAGTAAAACCGTGCTGCTCTCCAAAAGTTCACAACCTGATCATGATGTCGATTATTTATTTGGTCAGGTCGCTATCGATAAAGCCTTTGTAGACTGGAGTGGTAACTGTGGCAACTTGAGTGCTGCAGTCGGTCCTTTTGCCATTGCCAATGGTTTGATAGATGCCGATCGTGTGCCAGAGAACGGCATTGCAACGGTTAGAATCTGGCAAGCCAATATCAAAAAAACCATTGTCGCCAAAGTACCAATGACCAACGGCGAGGTGCAGGAGACGGGTGATTTTGAGCTTGATGGTGTCACTTTTCCTGCGGCAGAAGTGCGAGTTGAATTTATGCATCCTGCGGCTGGCGACGGTTCGATATTTCCAACCGGGAATATCGTTGATGATCTTGAAGTACCCGGTGTCGGTAATTTCAAGGCAACCTTGATTAACGCCGGTATACCGACGATTTTTCTTAATGCTGTTGATATTGGCTACACCGGTACCGAGCTGCAAGGCGCGATCAACAGTGATGAAAAAGCACTAGCTATGTTTGAAACCATCCGCGCACATGGCGCGATTAAAATGGGTCTGATTAAAACTGTTGATGAAGCGGCAACCAGACAACACACGCCAAAAGTAGGCTTTGTTGGTGCGCCAGCTGCGTATACAGCCTCCAGTGGTAAACAAGTACAGGCAGAGAATATTGATCTGGTAGTAAGAGCTTTGTCGATGGGTCAGTTACACCATGCCATGATGGGTACCGCAGCAGTCGCTATTTCAATCGCCGCGGCTGTGCCGGGTACACTCGTTAACCTCGCTGCGGGTGGTGGTGAACGGTCATCGGTAACCTTTGGCCATCCCTCTGGGACTTTGCGTGTCGGTGGTGAAGCGCAACAAGGGGATGAGGGTTGGACCGCGATTAAAGCCGTAATGGGTCGAAGTGCTCGCGTTCTCATGGAGGGCACGGTACGAGTACCGGGTGATGCCTTTTAATCATTTCAACTTGTGTGAATCTCTTTCAGATATTGCAGTGCCAACTCAACAATAGCAGTGCGCTATGTTACTCTCCTCATAGACAATCACTAGAGATACTATTGTGCGGACATCCCCGGTTTTATTGATGATTTTTGATGGCTTTGGACTGAATCCGAGCCGTAAGTACAATGCGTGGTCTCTGGCAAAAACGCCCTATCTGGATGAATACTTTGCCACCAATCCACATTCCGCTTTACAGGCATCAGGAACATTTGTGGGTCTGCCAGACGGTCAATTCGGGAATTCTGAAGTCGGGCATCTAACGCTGGGCTCCGGACGGGTGTTGGAGCAAGAGCTCACTCGTATTGCAAAAGCTTGTCACCACGGTGAAATCGCAGGTAATCCCAACTGGCAGAAGATGGTCAAGTTCGGAAAACGTGTGCATTTGATTGGTTTGGTCTCCGATGGTGGCGTCCATTCCCACCTTTCGCACCTGGTCGAATTATTACGTTTGCTGGTCGACGCGGATGTCGAGCCGGTAATTCACATGGTTTGTGACGGTCGTGATACGTCCCCGAAATCATCAAAAAAATATTTGTCGCAATTACAATCAGCATTAACCGACCTGGGTAGCGGAACTATTGCTACCGTCAGCGGACGTTTCTGGACAATGGATAGAGCCAACAACTGGGATCGAACTGAAGTCGCTTATAAGGCAATTATGCAAGGCGAGGGTGTCAGTGCCGATTCCGCTGCAGATGCTATCGAACAAAGTTATATTGCGAGTGAATTTGATGAGTTTATCAAGCCGACGGTGATTGGTGAGGACGGTAAGCAGGGTATCGCAAATGACGAAGCAGTTTTGTTTTTTAACTTCCGCGCTGATCGGGTGCGTCAACTGTCTGCGGCAATAGGTCTGGATGAGTTTGAGGGTTTTGACCGGGGTGAGGTTGGCACTCGCATGGTGACGACGATGACGCAATATAACGAAACCTTTCCATTCCCGGTATTGTTTGAACAGGTGATTCCCGAGAAGGTTTTGGCTGAAGTACTCAGTGACGCCGGTAAAAAACAATTTCATTGCGCCGAAAAAGAAAAATTCCCGCACGTCACCTACTTCTTCAATGGTGGCAGAGAAAAGCCGTTCGAAGGTGAGGACCGTGTCATGGTCGAGTCACCTAAAGTTAAAACCTATGACATGCAGCCAGCCATGAGTTCCCCAGAGGTGGCAGAAGAGCTGGTCAAGGCGATTAACAGTGGCGAGTATGATTTTGTGCTGGTGAATTTCGCCAATGGCGACATGGTGGGTCATGCCGCGCTACAGGACTCCGTGGTCAAAGCCGTAGAGGCGCTTGATGAATGTTCGCATAGTGTCATTGAAGCAGCGCTCAAGAATGATTTCAGAGTGCTGTTAACGGCAGATCACGGTAACTGCGACGAAATGGTAGACCCGATTACAGCTGAGCCTCATACCCAACATACCAATTATCCTGTACCGTTTTTACTGCTGGGCGAAAAGAATGTGGAGTTGGGCAATGGCAGGGGCTTGGCAGATATTGCGCCAACCATCCTGCAACTTATGGGTGTAGATCAGCCTGAAGTAATGACTGGCAAGAGTCTTATTCTTGGAGATTCGTTGATTTAGCTACCTCAGTTGAGTCTTTGTTAATTGTCTTTAAAGCTCTATAAACTCCAGCCATTCGCCAGCAGTACCAATAGTTGTTGCAACTTTGGCATTCTGATAAAAGTCATCATCAATCCTCCGTGGCGATAGCTGCCAGTCCAGTTCAAGCGCTTGCAACGACGGCACTTCAAAGCTGACCAGCGACATGCCCGGCGGTAGTTGTTTGTTATGTCTGGGTTTGTTATCAGCCTTAAATGGATAACCTTCAATTTCAATATTTTGGCGATTTCCAATTTGCGCGATCTTCATGGGATACAATGTTTCGGCATCCAGCTGCATGGCTTTTGAAATAACCCGGATCGTCGTTTTGCCAAAACTCAATACGTTATGCTTGAAGCGCTCACCATAAAACTGGACAGTGTCATCAAAATTGTTTGTGCCTATTGTCAGAATAAAGGCCCGATCCACGTTTGATTGAGCGCAACTGTACATGTTCTTGCGTTTACCCGTTATGCGAGTCAGATAGATGATCTCACCGGATGGTCCTTGCACTTGCATTGCACGTACATGACCATCAGTAGACAGATTTCTTGGCATACCAATAATATTAAATGGTGATTCTTCTAACTGACTCGCTAATAAATCCGGGTCCTCCACCAACAGCTCGGTAGCGTTCCATCCCTCTGTAGTTAAAGGTGTGTAACCATCCACTGGGTCAGACTCGATAAAACGCAGGTAAAATAGATCGGAACTGGCGGGTTGCATTACTAACATTGATTTACCAGTCATAGCGGGTGCTCCCCAGCTTGCAGCTATCTCTTCTGTCACCGTGCTCTTAAGTGTTGTCTGATATCCAAAATAGCGCTGATAGGACTCTTCAGTGGTATTTATATCATTGACGATGAAAGTGACAGCTTTGGCTTTATTGAACATCAGGACTGCTTCTGTTGAGATCGTAGAGTTTCTGTGAAAGCTTGAAAAGGAGGCGTTGTTGAGCTTGCTGATGAGAGCCAGAATTCACAAAAATGATAACCAAGTGTCATCGGTTCAAGCAGCGGTACAGAGTCTTGTTTGAGAGTAATCGCAGCTGGTGCCATGCAGGTACAGCCAGTAATAATGCACCGGCTACCATCTCTTATTAAGTCTTTGATCGCCTGTTGTAACTGCCGCTGAGAATCTAATGAGCATTGCCGCAATTCAGTCACAAAATTGGTTTCATTTGCCAGGCAATTCAAGTCCTCATTCTCGGATAAATGACTAATACGATGACATTGTTTACTGGTATTTGTCGTTGCAAGCAAGTCGCTATAGATGAAGCTCATGTTCTCGGGCCAGATGGTGACAATAGAAAAATTATCCGCTAAACAACTGGCTGTTTTTACTACGGTTTCACCAGCACCAATTACCGGAATAGAAAGCTGATCTCTGAGTGCTGAGAGACCATAGTCGCCCATTGTATTCAAGTACAACGCATCACAACCATTTGCTGCGGCACGTACACCTGTCTCCAGATAAGCTTGTTCAACGATTGCTCTTTTCTCAGGAGTAGATGGAAATTCACTGTATTCAGTTTCAATCAGTGTCGCTTTAAAATTGTCGGTGACTATATTGGCTATTTCAACGGGAGGCGTAGTGCTACCGCTAGGGCTAAAGCCGGTGCCAATGATTGCAATTTGTAAAGTCATTTACAGACTTTATTCAGACTCTGATATTTCAAGTTCCATTAATTCATAATGGGTCATCATGTAGCCTTCACAAAAAGCTTTTAACAGTATGTATTCATCGTCCGCCGTAACCCATATCTCATATGGTGGATGTTCGCCGTCTGCTGCACCTTGACGACCACTGGCTCGCTCACCGTAACAAAAATGTAATGCCTCGAACGTGCCGGCACCAACTGTGATGGTTTCCTCACCTATGAACTCAACCCGCATGCCTGCATCGTGCCATACCAGAGATGGACCAGTCGCCCCGCGATGGTCGAGAGACGACATCAAAAACTTCTCGAATATTTTTACACAGGGACCATTGCTGATATCGACCGCATGTAAATGCATGGCATCACCTTGTATAGGGTGAGTACCAAACAATGGCGAAGGTTGATCGTACTCTATGCGTTCCGAGATTCGGTCGGTTTCATTCAATAAGCCTTCACATTCTGCATAGGTGTCAGTAAAGCGAAACCAGCTGCTACCGAAGGTGGTATCTCCAACACTCAAACGCACGTAGGCATCGCGTGTGATCCAGTTCTTGTCCATGGTTAGCGTGACATCACGTAGAACATTGGGCTCATCATCAATTTCTGCATGGGCACGCAATGTGCGTCTGCCATCCTGATGTTTGGTTATACAGAAATGTTCGCGACCTCTTTCATGCCCGAGGCGCTCGGGTTTATTACTGGTGTAATGTATTCTGCCGCGAATAGTCGTATGTGGGCGCATATTGTTTTCTTCTGTGTATGTGTTTTAATTATAGATTCGGATATTATGTTCGAGACCTATCCTGACGAGTGTAATTCATTAGCAGACAAAATCAAAAGAAGAATGTCTCGCGTAAACCTTTCTATGGCTGGGTGATTACTGCCCTGGGTAATTTTGGTAATGCGATACAGGGTGGATTCATCTTTTGGTCGATGGGTATTTATACCTCAACCTTTGAAGATGTATTCAACGAAAGCCGCCCGCGTATTACCTTTCTTGAAACATTGTTGACAGTCAGTGTCAATATTCTATCTCCATTTGTAGGTTATGTCGTAGACAAGTTTTCTGCTCGCAACATGGTGGCGTTGGGTTATGTCGCTATTGGTCTTGGCTTTATCTTGATCAGCCGCGCTGGTGAACTCTTGCATATCTATGTTGTATTTGTGTTGCTGCTACCGTTGGGTGTGCTGGCAATTGGTGCCTTACCGAGTTCTGCGCTGATTACTCGCTGGTTTCGCAAGCGACGTGGTCTCGCGCTCGGCATCTCGGTTGCCGGTAGTTCGATCGGTGGTGCAGTTGCTCCGCCGCTCATGACTTTTCTGTTCATGTCTTTTGGTTGGCGTACAGCCATGCTCTATACCGGTTGTGCGATTCTATTGACCGTTCCGATAGTCTTGCGTTTTATGGTTAATCATCCTGAAGATATTGGTTTACAACAGGAGTCTGATCATGATGAACCCAAGTTACAATTAAGCGATGCTGACAAGGTCGAATGGTCTTTTCCTCAGATTTTTAAAACCAGAGCGATCTGGTTACAAACTCTGGTTTCAGGAAGTATGTTGTGTGTCACTCTTGGATTGTTGGCAAACCTGAGCTTACATGCCAAAGACCTTGGTTTTACCGGACAAAAAATGGCGTTGCTTTATTCCACTATCGCATTTTTTTCATTCACGGGAAAAATTGCTTTTGGTACGCTGACTGACAAAATTGGATTGAAGCCAACCGGTTATTTATCCATCGTATTAATGAGTTGCGGGCTATTTATTCTCTACAGCTTTCAACAGTATTATGGTCTGGTGGCTGGTTGTATCGTACTCGGTCTGGCGATTGGTGGGGTAACACCAATCTGGACGACTATGATTGCCACAGGCTTCGGAGCTAAAAGTTTTGGACGTGCCATGGGGGTTATGAATCCTATGCACATACCTATTACTGCGCCTAGTGCCCCCGTGGCGGCCTATCTCAGTGTCAAGGCTGGTTCGTATCAACCAGTCTTTCTTGTATATATCTGTCTTATGGTTGTGGCGGCGATTGCACTTTTCTTTTTACAAAACCCACAACATCCTGACTCAACAACACCACGAAGGAAAATGTAATGACTCAAAAAACTCTAATTATCTTGTCGGCTGCAGTGGTACTGATTTTCTGCACAACCTTGGCAGACGCGGCAGAATTCAAAGATTATAACTTCGCTCAATATTCCCAGAAAATAACTCGCTGTGATCGCTATGCGTCACATGGCAGAGATCCTGGTCATATTGCTCCGCCGGTATCGCAAAAAGATATGAACAAGAAAAAAGCTATTGCAGCCTGCCTCAAAGCGCTAAAGAAAGACCCGGATAACCCTCGCTTGAATTATCAGTTGGGTAGAGCCTATGGATATTCAGGGCAGGGTGACAAAGCCATGCCATATCGACTCAAGGCGGTAGAGGCAGATTATCCACAATCGCTTTTTGTGATTGGGTATTTGTATTTAACAGGTCGTACTATTGAAAAAGATGTCTGTAAGACGTTTGATCTCTGGCAACGTGGTGCGCAGTACAAACGCTTGGCAGCACTGATAGCATTACCACGGCATTACATGCGTGGCGATTTTGAAGAATGTGAGGCCTCCTTGTCCCATGCCGATATGCAGGCTTACCTGGAGCAAGCTAAATCACAAAGCTCGGATTACTACGTTGGTATGTTAATCGAAGAACTACAACAGGATCTGGTTAGGAGTACTGATTCTATTTCTCAGTAGCTTTCAATCTTGGAACTCTGCAATCGATTGACGTTCCCGATTAACGACTAACTTTGTGACATCGGGTCTCGAATAATGTCCAGCGGGATCAAAGTTCTGGCGTTCTTCACGTACTTTTGCAGCACTGATCTCGGTATAACGTAGATTCTCAACGCCGGCTTCCGGTGCCAACACCCAGCTACCATCGGGTGCCGCAATACATGAACCACCATTGGCTGGCATTGCTCCGATTGCCGCTTTTATTTCATCTGCAAAAGGCAACTCGTCTGGCATATCTGAATCACGCATCAGGCTGGAAACCGAAACACAATAACTTCGACCTTCTTTAGCCAGTACCGGTGTCAGGTCTTCAGTATTTCTGACATTGCCGGGCCAGCCCGCTATGTGTAAATCTTCACCTTGCGCATACAGGGCGGCGCGAGTAAGCGGCATCCAGTTTTCCCAACAATTTAGTCCGCCAACGGTAAACGCACCAAGCTTGTGCGTTACCAGGCCGGCTCCATCACCTTGTGACCACACCAGGCGCTCTTCATAGGTGGGTTGTAGTTTGCGATGCACCGACTGAATGGTGCCGTTACGATCGATATAGACGAAGCTGCAATAGAGCGAATGTCCGCTTCTATCGACTGCTCGTTCTATGATACCTAAATAACACGCCATCGAATGTTGTTTGAGCGCAGTACAAACTTCCTCCAAATGCCCGGACTCAATTTGCACGGCCTGATTCGAGTAGTAAGAAAACAGTTCTTTCTGTTTGGGTGAATTAAATTCTGCACCACCGGTACCCTCTACCCAGAAAGGGTAGCCCGGCGCGAAACCTTCGCCAAATACGACTAAATCACTGCTTGCTTTAGCTGCTTCTTCAATGACTTCGATACATTTATTTAAGGTGGCATCGCGGTTCATCCACACCGGGGCTATCTGTGGCAATGCAATTTTTAAAGTGTCACTCATTATTGGCCCCAGGGTCCTCTGACCAGACAGAGAATTCATTGCCACCAGGCTCAATAAAATGAAAACGTCGTCCGCCGGGGTAAGAGAAAGTTTTCTGGTTAATCACGCCGCCAGCCTGTTTGACCTTTTCCAGTGTCTGTTCAAGATTTTTACTATAAAAGATGACCAGTGCGGCACCGTTTTCAGTTCTCGAGGCTTTGGGTCCTTTGAAAAAACCACCATCCAGTCCTTCATTACTGAAGGCCGTGTATTCAGTGCCAAAGTCTTCAAATTCCCAGCCAAAGACGCTTCTGAAAAAATCCTTGCTTGCGCTTAAGTCGGTTGACGGAAATTCAACGTAATTTAATTTTTCATGCTCGTTCATGTTTACTCCGCTTTGTCGATCCGAGTATTTTGATCATGTATTAGTCGCCAACTGTTTTTTTCCAGTTGAAAGGTTAGTACCAGCCACGCTTGTCGCGGCTCTGTATCTGCACTGTCCTGAAAGTTGTATTTAACCAGTGCTGTTGACTGTGTAGTGCCCTCAATAACTTTTACGATTTCAGTTTTAAATATCCAGTTTTCATCGGTAAACCAGTCTTGATGAAAATTTATAACAGCTTGTGTGTTGTCCAGAATACTGCCTCCAGGGAATATCACATTGAGGTCGTTCGTCTCAGTCAATGTGTTTTTGAGCGCCTCAAGATCACGGTTTTCTACTGTATCAAGATGTTGTCTTACGGAGGTTTTGAAGTCAGGTACAGAGACATTGTTAGAGGCACAACCAACCAACAATATCATGCAGAATATGGTGCTTATGTATTGCGTCTGCAGGTTCTTCTTCATGTGCGCTATCTCTCATCTCTATTGGTATTTATCTATTCTACATGCTGCCTACATTAGCCGCTCATAATTCGCGGCCAGCGTTGGTAGGCAGCATCTTCAAGTTCCGGTGTGATAGTGACTATATATATTTTGCGCTCATGTCCGGCATGCGCAACCAGTCCCTGGATCCATTTGCCACGAGTTATATCAAACCACTGGCTATTTCCGGAGATGTCTTTTTCCATAAAACTACTCAAGGGGATTTTTACGGCAGCTGGTTGCCAGCGATCCCAGCGTCCTGAGTAGATGGCATCCAGTCTGGCCCAGCCACCTAAAGGTAATTTTCCGCGCTGCTCTCTGCGTCGGCCCCAGGGTAAAATTTCATAATGACCGGTTTTCATTTTGACCGGCAGGGTGGCAGCGGGGTTTGAGAAGTAGTAACGATACTCCTGTTCCCGATAGACATAATAAATACCACCACACATATTTTAGAGACACCTGTTCGTTCCTGCATTGGCAGGCTTGTTTAGTTTTTTGAACCCCTTTGGTTTGGTTGTATAAACAACCGGTCAGAATATGATTCTGCTTCTAAATCACAATATTTAAATCAATATTTAAAATAATGTTGAAAACTGTTTTTATGCTGCTGTTAAATCGTTTGACGATGCCCCTCTGGTTTCCAGGCCGGTGCAATCACGTTGGGCATGTCAGAGCGATTTAGCAAGCGTGCCGGCGCTACCGTAAATTCGCCATAACGATCATTGGCGCAATCTACGGTGCGTAGCAGGGCGGCACGTTTTTTATCGGTACGCATAAACATATCGACTTGTTGTTGTGCAGGTCTTGGATCAAGCGCGGTCACTTGTATTTGTGATACGCCTTCACCATCCCATTGTTCTTTGAGTAACTGTTTGCCCAGTGAGGCAAAAATCTTGCCATCGCTGCAAGGTGCGCTAGTGCGGTATTTGTCACCAATCCAGTCGCCATTGGCGAGCCTGAAGGCAATCAGCAGCCGCTGTGTTTCCAGTTCGTGTTTGCGTAAACGGCTGCCTACTTTTTCACACATATGCACCAGAAATGTGTTTACTACTTCCGGGTCAGTAGTGTTGGGCGGCATCACTTTGCCGTGACCCACAGACTTTGGTGGTGGTACTACGGTTTTAATCGGGTCGGGATCCAGCCCCTGTGCCATATACCAGATACGACGCCCGGGGTTACCAAAGCGTTGTCCGAGCACACTGATGGGTATCTTTTTCATATCGCCACAGCTGTGTACGCCACGTCGCGCCAGAAACAAGCCGATACCTTTGGCAATGCCACACAGTTCGGTCACCGGCACATTGCGTAATCGTTCTTCAGCCAGCCAGGGCGGAATAATGGTCAGTCCATTGGGTTTGTTTTGTTTGGCGGCATACTTGGCGGTGGTTTTATCACCACTGAGGCCGACTGAACACAGTGCGCCGCCGGAAGCCTGGTGTACGGTTTTTTGTACCAGTTTGGCAATCACTTCTGGCGGCCCAAAAATATTTTGTACCTTGGTCACATCAAGAAAAGCTTCATCGACTGAAAAGACTTCTACGTCGGGCGTTATGTTCTTCAGTGAATGCATGATTTTGGTCGATACCTCTGCGTAACGTTCCGGTCTGGCAGGTACCTGAATGAAATCAGGGCAGAGGCGTTTTGCGTCTTTAACGCGCATGCCGGTGCGAATGCCATGTGCTCTGGCTTCATACGAGCAAGTAATGATGCAGCTGCCGCGCATGCCGTTAGTGATACCAATCGGGCGACCCTGCCATTCGGGTTTGTCCAGTTGTTCGACCGAGGCAAAAAAAGCATTCATATCGACCAGGATAATGGCGCGTTCCCAGTGTTTGCAGGCGGGATTGGAAGCAGGGTTATAAGTCATTAGTATTTTCTCAGTTGCGCAACCAGTACGCCTTGAATTTTTACGCGATCGCCGTCATACATTACCGGTTCGAGTTTCGGGTTATCCGGCATCAGTTCGACCTTGCCGGCGTCACGACGATAGAAGTATTTGAGGGTGGCTTCTTTTTGATCAATCAGGGCAACCACGATCTCGCCATTATTAGCGGTTGCCTGTTGCTGAATGATGACGATGTCACCGTCCAGAATGCCGGCATCGATCATGGAGTCGCCTTCAATGGTTAACAGAAAACGATTCGGGCCGAGCAGGTAGTCGTATAAATCCAGTTGATCGCGATGCTCAATCGCTTCTATGGGTAAACCTGCGGCAATCTTGCCGACCATGGGCAGGCTGAAGGGCTTGCTGGATTCAGTGCTTTCTTCGGTTAATTCAAAACCGCGCCATCCACTACCGGGTTTATGGATATAGCCTTTGTCTCTCAAGGTGCTTAAATGCTTGGAAATCGAGCCTCGATGGCGAATATTGAGTCCATCAGCAATTTCCTGAAGTGTCGGGCTGATCCCGTTTCGGAGGGTATAAGTCCGGATAAAATCTAACACGTCCTGTTGTTTTGAGGTCAGCATAAATGTTTCCTTAATGTTTCCATTTAGAATAGGCAACATTTATGCAACATTCAAGTAATTTTTAATGTATTAAATGATCTGTCCTTTAAGTACCTGATTTTATGAATAATGACTGACTCTACTATTTCCACGACCCGGCCAGAGCCCCATGATGCTGGCACGTTACGGCTGGTCTGCCGTGACCAGCATGGGGTATTGGTGGCGCAGGAGTTTGATCATGCGATTACTATTGGACGCCAGCTGGGATGTGATGTGGTGCTCTCGGAAGAGGGTATCAGTCGTCAGCACGTGCAGGTCTACCCGCAACAGGGTAAGTGGTACTTGTCTGATCTGGGTAGTGTGAATGGCACTTTACTGGCAGGAGAACCGGTTGATCATCTGATGATTGATCGACGTATGCTGATTCAGTTGGGGCATGAGGGCGCCGAGATTCAGCTGGAAGCGCAGCCAGTCGGTAATACTCGAGATGACGGTTTATCGATTACGCAGGCACAAGCGCATTACTTTAATGATGATGGTGCGCCGGCAGGTGATCAAACCCGCCTGATTCGACGTGCCTATCAGGTGCAGCAACAACAGCAAGCCAAAAAGCAGTGGGCCTGGATGTCGGTCGCTGCCATGGTCATGATGTGTTTGTTGTCGGTCATTATTTATCAACAACGGCATATTGGTAAGTCGCGCGATATTGCGGTTGATATGTTTTATGACATGAAAGGACTGGAAGTGAAGCTGGCCAGTGCCGAAGCGCAAGCGCGCAAGAGTGGTTCGCTGTCACAACTGGCGGATGTCCGTCGCCAGCGCAAAGAGCTGGAACAAAAGCAGTTACGTTATCAGGCATATTTATCAGAGTTGGAAAACTACAGTCCTTTCAATAGTGACCTCAGTCCTGAAGATCAGATCATACTGCGCATTGCCAGTGCCTTTGGTGAGTGTGAGCTGGAGCTGCCGCCGGAGTTCGCGGCTGAAGTGAATCGCTATATTGATTTGTGGCGCACCAGCAATCGATTGAAGAATGCATTACAACGTATGGACAAGAAGGGCTACCGGCAAGTGGTGCTGGAAGCGTTGGCAGACTACAACCTGCCAGACGAGTTTTTGTATTTGCCATTGCAGGAAAGTGGTTATCGGCACGACGCCATCGGCCCGGAGACCTATGCCGGTATTGCCAAAGGTGCCTGGCAATTTATTCCCACCACCGCGACGCAATATGGTTTGCAGGT
>CALIRD010000096.1 GCA_938042355.1 uncultured Thiotrichales bacterium | reverse complement strand
GTCTGGATCAGAAAGATCGCATTCAAAAGGAGTGGTCGTACCTTCAATGGAATCGCAGGCTGTTGTTGCTGCGCTCAATGTTCTATCCAGCCCAATCACATGCGCACCTCGTAATGCGAGCACGCGCATGGACTCCAGTCCTAATCCGGATGCAACTCCGGTAACCAGAATAGTCTTGCCCGAAAGATCTACTCCTTCGGTGACTTCCTCTGCGGTGGATTTTTTATTAAAGCCTGAATTTACTTCTGCCTGACTCATATTCGTTTCCTGTTTATTGACTGATCTTATGTGCTTACTGCCCGGGTATTGTGTTCTCCCCAAAATGCACGCATCGAGATTATCTTGTGCTCTTCGTTAAGTATGAAGTGATCAATGATATCGATCGCAACAGGTCCGTCCGGACCTGTGTATTCACAGCGAAAGGGGAAGGTCAGCTCATTGCTGGCAAGTCTTACCTGTCCGGTTCGTTCAAGGCGGATTTTTGCTTGTAGTGCAACTCTATAGAATTCAGTGATCGCAGCTATACCGTTTAGAACATCAGTACCCACCGGGTCTTCCAGAATGGCGTCATCAGCGTACAGACCAACTACTTGTTCGAGATTACCTGCAGTCATTGCTTGCATGTAGGTGTCGACGACGGCTTCAGCTTTTTTATAGTCAATCATTGCTTACCTCTGCTCAGTTTTTATCCGCAACACTATAGGCGCTCATCGGGATCACATTGATGCTGGTGAAATCGATAAAGCGGGCGCAGCTTTCCATCATCGCCTGTTCATTTTGTTGCTGTTTTTGCGGGTCATCATCTGCGGCATAAAACGCTTCAAGCGAAGTCATGGCGGCATCGGGAAAGTGTTCAGTGACCACGCCGTCTATTGCCAGTCTGCTGTCGGGTAGAAAACGCTGAACCAGGTTCTGTATATACCCAAAGGTTGACTGGGTCTCGACAGCAATTTGTGTATGAGAATACAGCCAGGTCTCCAGCCACTCTTCACGCTTCATCGGTTCCGGTTTGGTTAACAAGGCGAGTTGCATCCAGCCTGGTATGCGTTGAATTTCACTCTCGTTGTTTTCAAGACTATTAGCCGGGTCAAGCACCAGCGATTCGTTCACCACATAGCGGTCATATCGATTGGTGCTTTTCAGCAGTGATGTGAGTTTTTTTGCAGAGTCGTTTTCAAGCCAGCCGTCAAGCATTAATGCTGTCGGAAGAAAAAACGAAAAATAAATAGTGTAGTCAGGGGCGGTTGTCAGGTAACGTTTTTCACTGGCCGCTGCCACAGCATCATCACAAATACCGAAACTAATGCTTTTTGCACCCAGTCCATGCAACTCGGGTATCAGTTGCCTGGCGCAAAAATCATAGAGCTGTTCGTGGTCTGTTTTATATTCAATCAGATAGACAATTTTTTCCATGATACCAGAGCTATGTAATTGTATTTCAACATTATTATACACCCAGTTGGGGGCTTAAAAATGCTAGAATCAATTAACTTCATTAACGATAACGTCCATTCTCCGGAGCCCCGTATGAGCACGCATTCAAACACACTTCTTGCCGGCAAAGTTGCCTTGATTACCGGAGCAGGTCAGGGGGTCGGGCAGGGTATTGCGTTTGCTCTGGCTAAAGCCGGCGCAAAGGTTGCGTTGGCCGGTCGCACTCTTTCGAAAGTCGAAGATAGCTGTGAGCAAGTCAAATCATTCGGTGGTGATGCCATTGCTGTCGAGTGCGATGTTAAAGATTTCGCGTCACTGGAAAATTGCGTTAATACCGTCGTAAAGGAATTCAACACGATTAGCATTCTGGTGAACAATGCGCAGGAAGTGCCATTGGGACCACTGTTGCATGTATCTGACGAGGCATTTAACGCAGGCTGGGAAAGCGGCCCATTAGCTACCTTACGCTTGATGAAATTATGTCATCCACACTTAAAAGGTGATGGTTGCATTATCAATCTCGCCAGCACCGCCGCCAAGCGGTGGGATGCCAGTAACTACGCTGCCTATGCTGCGGTCAAAGAAGCCATTCGTTCTATCTCAAAAGGTGCTGCGAGCGAATGGGCAATTGATGGCATACGAACCAATGTGATTCTTCCTCACGCACTGTCCCCTGGGCTTGAAGTCTGGGTCAAAGCCAACCCGGAAGAAGCTGAAGCGTTCATCGCAACCATCCCGCAAAAGCGTATTGGTGATTGTGAAAAAGATATTGGTGAATTTGTGGTTTCGCTGTGTTCGGATGCCAGTGCCTATGTTAATGGGCAGAGCATAGCAATCGACGGCGGTCAGGCATTCATGGGCTAACCAGACGGCCTCCTTTAACCCAACACGGCTGTGAGATTGTAGTCGACACATCTTACTTAAATCTACTAGGTTCTCGGTCGAATATGGAGTAGCTATCTTTTCAAGTGATTATTAAAATTGCCTTTAGAGATCCTAAAGCGTATTAAAACAGTCATTTTATCTTGACAGATAATTCAATATTCATTATAAAGACCAATAAATTAGACATTATATTTCTTAATGACTAATATAATATTCATTATTGATTGAATCTAGCATGGTAAAAAAACGAACATATTCAAAATACGCGCAAGAGGCTGCTTTACTTATGGGTGAGCAGATTAAGTTTGGGCGCAAGAATAGAAAGTGGACTGAGAAAAATTTAGCTGAAAGAGCTGGTATCTCTAGAGCAACTTTACAAAAAATAGAAAGAGGCGAAATGACTTGTGTTATAGGTTCCGTTTTAGAAGTGGCAGCACTTGTTGGTGTAAATCTATTTGAGTCGGAAAAGTTACCTCTGTCAATGCAAACTGACCAAATTCGAGACAAAAGTGTATTTCTTCCAAGACGAATAAAAGCCAGTAAAAAGATCGTTAATGATGATTTCTAAGCAAGATATAGAGGCTTATGTCTGGATTTGGTTACCAGGTGAAGTGGAGCCTATAGTAGCTGGCCGACTTGTATCTGATAACAAAGAAGTATTATTCAACTATGGTAAAAGTTATCTAGAAAGGATGGAGGATGGGAGAAAAGTTATTTCAATCTATGAGCCAGAATTACCTCTTAAGTCTGGTGAGTTACCATTGCTCAATGGATTGAATATGCCTAACTGCATACGTGATGCAGCGCCTGATGCGTGGGGGCGACGCGTGATAATAAATAAAAAGCTTGGGTCAAAGGGCAAGGCTGCTGACACAGATGTATTCGATGAATTGACCTATTTACTAGAATCTGGGTCTGATCGAATTGGTGCGCTTGATTTTCAACGTTCAGCAACTGAATATATTCCACGTCAAACACAAAATGTTGGAATGGATGAGTTGGTTGAATCTGCTGACCGAATCGAAAAAGGTGTGCCTCTTAATCCCGAGTTAGATCAAGCATTAATTCATGGTAGCTCTATCGGTGGTGCTCGACCCAAAGCTTTGGTAGAAGACAAGGGTAGAAAGTATGTTGCGAAATTTTCATCTACAACTGATCTATATAGTGTTGTCAAAGCAGAATTTATTGCTATGCGTTTAGCTGCATTAGCTGGATTGAATGTGGCTCCAGTTGAAATAACAAATGCGGCCAATAAGGATGTTTTATTAATTGAACGCTTTGATCGAATCCCTAAAGGTTCTTTGTGGACACGCAAAGCTGTAGTTTCAGTACTTACATTACTTGGTCTAGATGAAATGATGGCGCGGTATGCTAGTTACGAGGCTTTGGCAGAAATAATCAGGCATCGTTTTATAAATCCAAAAGATACTTTAAAAGAGCTGTACTCGCGTTTAGTATTTAATGTACTTTGTGGTAATACTGATGATCATGCTAGAAACCATGCGGCATTTTGGAGCGGTGATGAGCTATCTCTTACTCCGGCATATGATATATGCCCGCAAGGGAGAACCGGTGATGAGGCATCACAGGCCATGCTGATTCATGGAAATAATAATTTAAGCCAGCTTAGAACCTGTTTGGCTGCCGCGCATAATTTTCTATTGTCAGAAGAAAGTGCAAATGAAATATTTGATCACATCAGATCAGTAATTGAGGATCAATGGAATGATGTTTGTGAGGAAGCAGAATTAAACGAGACAGATAAAAAATTATTGTATGGGAGACAGTTTTTAAACCCTTACTCATTGTTAAAAAATTAACGATCAATGAAGATTTAATTTGTCATCGAATCAAGTTCGAAAATATATTGAGGTGCATTTACGAATTATAATTTTTGCGAGAAGCCGGTATCTGGTTTATTTCCAAATCATTCGCAGGATTCTCTACACACCAGGTGCCGCCCGGATGATAGATGTAAGCGACGCATTTGTTGCATGCGGTGCAACCGGATTTGCTGACCTCTCCACTTTTCAGTTTGTTCACCAGGCCGGTATCATGAATCAGAGCGCGCGCCATGGCGATACACTCGAATCCGTCGTCCATTGCTTTTTGCGCATTGTCGATACTGGTGACACCGCCAAGATAGGCTAACGGAACGTTAACTGCTGCTCGAATTTTGAGTGAGTATTCGCGCAGATACATTTCCTTGAACTCCAGTCCTTTTGGTACAGACAGTGCCGAGAGTTTGAAAAAGAATCTGTTTATCGGGCTGGTGATCATTTTCAGCATTTGTTCCATATTGATCGGGCTGCCAAACATAAACCAGGTTGATTCAATATTGCGTCCGCCAGAAAGGACCAGCATGTCGGCACCGGCTTGCTCCAGTGCTTTCGCTAGTATGATGGCATCATCCGGAGTCGAGCCACCTTTGACGCCATCCGATACATTGATTTTGGCGATTACTGCCAGTCGTTCACCAACCGCCTCTTTGACGGCGCTCAAGACTTCTACTGGAAAGCGGATGCGTTTTTCCGCGGTGCCACCAAACTCGTCTTTACGTTTGTTGCTTAACGGAGAGATGAATTGATTAAGCAGATAGCCGTGCCCCATGTGCAATTCAACGCCATCAAAGCCAGCTTTTTCAGCCAGCAGCGCCGCTTTGGCAAAATCTTTTTTAACCCGTTCCATGTCCGACTGGTCCATAGCTTTCTGCCACTTGTTACCCTTCATCAAGCCGGCTTTATTGATGCCGGTGCTTGATGACTTGGTCGTACCGACTTTCAGGCTGGTTACAAATGAACCCGCATGGGTGATTTGCGCGGAGATTTTTCCACCGTTGGCGTGTACCGCATCGGTTACCGCTTTGAGATCATCAATGATTTCTTCACGCATCCAGATTTGATCGGGCAGGGTGCGTCCGTCCTTAGAGACAGCGCAATACGCCATAGTAGTCAGGGCGGTACCGCCTGCAGCAAGATCCGCATGATGCTTGACCATGGCTTTGGTAGGCACACCTTCGCGTGACATGGCTTCATTGGCACCAGACTTCACAAAGCGGTTGCTGAGCGAAATCGGGCCAATCTGGACAGGGTCAAATGGGCTGGTCATAACGGTTACCTTTACTTGGTGCCTTTCATAATGAGATTTTTATAACGGTCAGAATAGGGTGGTAGCATGATTAACATGTCACGAAATCTATCCAGTGGCTGATGCACGATAGAGCGCGCATTGGACATTTCCTGGAAGCCCCGGAATCCACCAATACGACCCATGCCGGATGCGCCGACACCACCAAATGGCAGGTTGGGGTTGGTGCCTGACTGTACGCAGTTGTTAT
>CALIRD010000095.1 GCA_938042355.1 uncultured Thiotrichales bacterium | reverse complement strand
TGGGTTTATTTATATGGCGTCCCCTAGGGGATTCGAACCCCTGTTACCGCCGTGAAAGGGCGGTGTCCTGGGCCTCTAGACGAAGGGGACATATGACTCCTTCTGATCGATTTCTTTAGACCTCCACTCATGGCCCCTTTTGCTTCAATACTTCGTCAAATTCGTGCTCGACTCTTCATTTACATTAGTAAACTCATCGTCTGCGTGCGACTTTTCCCCGTCTTGAATCAAAATTGGCTCTTGATTAAAGATCTAAACTGCACGTCCCAGGTCGTGCTTCGATACTCTTTTTTCTGCGCTGCTTGGTGGAGCTAGGCGGGATCGAACCGCCGACCTCTTGCGTGCCACGCAAGCGCTCTCCCAGCTGAGCTATAGCCCCGCGCGCAGATCGGCTAATGTACGTGAGGGGTGCTACCTTGTCAACCAATCTCAAAGGTAGTTTTGGACCTGCTGCAAACGCTTCAAAACGGCTGATTTACCTATTAGCTCAAGGGTAATACCAATATCGGGTGAACTGGTGTTTCCTGTCAGAGCAACACGTAATGGCATCCCTACCTTGCCCATGCCAACATCGTTATCGGCAGCCGTTTCTTTAACGGCAGCACCGAGTAACTCGGACTTCCATTCTGTAATAGAATCCAGCTTTCCTGATAGATGCGTGAAGATATCTGAGGTATTTTCACCGAATGCTTTTTTCTTTGCTTTTTCGTTGTATTCGTCTGGGTCTACATAAAAATAACGCGCGGCATCCACAAAATCGTTCAGGGTTTTACAACGGTCGCGAAGCGCGTCAACCACCGCTTCAAGCTCTGGCCCCTCTTCGGTGAGATAGTCCAGCTTTGGAGCTACTCTTTCTGCCAACTCCGTTGCCGGCATATTCTTGATGTACTGCTCGTTAATCCAGATTGACTTCTCTGTATTAAAACTGGACGGTGCTCGATTCACATCTTCAAGCGCAAACAGCCTGATCATTTCCTCCTGGCTGAATAACTCCTGATCACCATGAGACCATCCCAGTCGAACCAAATAGTTTAATAACGCTTCGGGTAAATAGCCCTGTTCTGGATACTGCATCACACTGACAGCACCGTGACGCTTGGAGAGTCGCTGTCCGTCTTCACCCAGAATCATCGGCAGATGGGCGAACTCAGGAATAGGTGCATCTAAAGCCTTGAATATATTGATTTGACGAGGGGTGTTGTTGACATGATCATCACCTCGAATGACATGGGATATTTCCATATCCAGATCATCAATAACGACGGTGAAATTATAGGTTGGTGTGCCATCTGAACGAGCGATGATTAAATCATCGAGCTCGGTATTACTCACACTGATCTCGCCTTTGACCAGGTCGTTGAACGTAACGTCACCTTCCAACGGGTTTTTGAAACGTATAACCGGATCAACACCCTCCGGCGGCGTACCCGTGAAGTCTCGATAACGGCCGTCGTATCTCGGCTTCTCTTTATTTTTCATTTGCTCTTCGCGCAGAGCATCCAATTCTTCTTTACTGCAATAACAATAATACGCCTGATCATTATCCAGCAGCTGCTGGATCACTTCTTTATACCTATCCATACGCTGCGTTTGATAAAAAGGCCCTTCGTCATAATCCAGCCCCAACCATTGCATACCATCCAGAATTGCCTGCACTGATTCATCGGTAGAACGCTCACGATCGGTATCCTCTATGCGCAGAATAAAGTCGCCTTGATGATGACGGGCATACAGCCAGGCAAATAGCGCCGTACGAGCGCCACCCAAGTGCAAATACCCCGTTGGACTGGGTGCAAATCTGGTTCTTACTTTCATGTTGTGTGACTACTCTTGATGATTTTGTTTTAATTCTGCCGAAATTGAATCCAGCTCCGGGTCTGGAAACTTCATTTGCTGGGTATCCGATTCAATCGGCAACGTTGCCGATGCACCTGCTAATGCATTTTGATACAGATCCGGAGTAGCCAGACTAATACCTCGCTTGAGTGACTCTTCCAAAATCATTCGTCGGAACAGTTGCTTGGTTTTCACTATGCCTTTAATTTTCTTTTGATCATTGATGTAATAGAAAACGCCCCACTCGACCGCATAGTCTCCAGTATCCAGAACACGAATCTCGAGTTCATGTCCATCATTTAGTGGTAAACCGCTATCGTCGACCGCTCTCTTGTAGGCAGAATCAAACATTTCATGAACAGCCTTAACATCAGCATCGTAACCAATTTTAAACGACAATTTTTCTCGCAAGCCACGAGCACTGGCAAATTTGGAATAATTACAGATATTCATGTCACGCAATTTAGCGTTCCTGATCATAATCCGGTGGTTATCGACTAAGTTGAGTAGCTCCGTATGAAACAACTTGGTCCTAAAAACCTGTGCCACCACCCCATCCCCCAACTCGATGACATCTTCTTCATCTACCAGGCCGCTGTTCAAAATAATCAAGCCACTGATGATATCGGGCGCCCAACTTGCCTGGGTTAAGGCCAGCATGACACCCAGGAAGCCGATCATACCCCCTGCCTCCAACAAACTCTTGAATCCGAGTACCTGTACAATGCCAATTAGAGCAATAATAACAACCAGAACAGTCACTAACAGGCTTAATAGACGACTGTTATAGGTATCGGATATGACTTTGGAGCCATTGACTTCACGCATATGTCCGTATTGACGCCTGATAAAGTACTTCAATATCTGCGTTGACCAAAAGGCACAAAACAAGACCATAATCACACCTACTACTTTACTCGCAATAGATTGACGGTCTCCAGGAAAGACAAAATGATTGAGAAAGAGGATCATAATGATCAAGAAACAGACGGCTCTAAAAACCTGCAACTTGACCATGTGTTGACGATCAGAAAAAGTTAAATGGAATAAGGTCTCAAGAATCTTTCTGGCAAATACCACCAGCAACAAACAGGAACCCAGCAAGGTGAACTCCAGCGTACTAAAGGTGCTCCAGTTTCTCGCTACCACATCAATTATTTCATTCATAAAAACCTGCTTAAAAGCTGCAATACTGCCAGCGCAAACAGACCGGCAATTACGTCATCTATCATAATACCAAAACCACCTTGAACTCTCTTGTCCAGCCAACTTATTGGCCATGGTTTGAGAATATCAAATACACGGAACAAGACAAAACCCAGCAATAACCACCACCAATCCGCAGGCAACATGAAACAGGTAACCATCATTCCGACGATCTCGTCCCAGACAATACCACCATGATCATGTACGCCCAATTTTGTTGATGATGCGCCACATAACCAGACACCAAGCACGAAACTTAATACGGTGATTATCAGAAAAGTAACCGGAGGTAAGAACAACATTGCCCAGACAATTAATGCACCCACAACGCTGCCAAAAGTACCCGGCGCCTTGGGAGCCAAACCACTACCAAAACCGAACGCCAACAAATGCACTGGGTCGGACATGATCTCGCGACTTGAAACGGGCCGATTCTTATCTGACTTAGCCAAAGTGACGATACCCCGACTCAAACACATTTAGCTCATGGCCATCATCATTGATAACCCGCAAACCAGAAGCTTCCGTGATCTCACCAATCTGAGTAACGGGACAATCGTGAATATTCGCGAGTGAGAGAATTTCATCTTTTGCGCTGGCTGGTGCACAGAAAATTAACTCGTAATCATCACCGCCGTTTAACATCGCTGTTCTGGACTGATCATCACTCGCAATAGACTGCAGGCTTTCAGAAACAGGAATACTGGAAAGCATGATCTCTGCGCCACACGCACTGCGCTCCAGAATATGTCCAAGATCGGCAAATAAACCATCACTACAATCGATCATCGCACTAACCAGTGGGCCTAATGAAAGCCCCAGTTCGGTTCGAGCAACCGGTCGATAAAAACGTTCCAGGCACGGCTCTGCATCCACCACACTTTTAATACGCTCCTGCCACAGTGCCAGGCCCAATGCACCATCACCAATATTTCCAGTAACAAACACCTCGTCACCAAGTCTGGCACCACTGCGCATTACTTGTTCACCTTCCTTGACGGCACCGGTAATTGTAATAGTCAAAGCCAGCTCGGAACCAGAGGTCGTATCGCCACCAACCAATACCACACCTTTTTGAATGGAAAGGTCTCGTAAGACTTCAGAAAATGATCGTAACCACGCTTCGTTAACTTCCGGCAAAGTTAGCGCCAGGGTGAACCATAAAGGCTTGGCTCCCATCGCTGCTATGTCACTAAGATTTACCATCAAGGCTTTGTAGGCAATGTCTCCAGCCGGCGCATCATCTGGAAAATGCACACCACTAACCAATGTGTCACTCGACTGAACCAGAAAGTGATCTTTGGGCGGCCGCATTACAGCTGCATCATCGCCAATACCTTCTACCAGCGAGTCATCACCCGGGAAATCGGTAAAGTATTTTTGAATGAGAGCAAATTCATGCATGACGGCTACTCTTTATTGATCAGCAGTTTCGAACGCACGTAATTCTGTGGAGAGCTTGTCGAGCACACCGTTAACAAACTTGAAACCATCTTGCGCACCAAACTTCTTTGCCAGAGCCACTGCTTCGCTGACAATGACTTTATAGGGCGTTTCGTGATGATGCATTAATTCAAAAGAGGCTAATCGCAACACGGCATTTTCAACTTGATCGAGCTGTTCGGCCGTTCGTGAAACATATTTACCAATCACTTCATCCAGCTCTTGCTGGTGATTGATAACACCACTGACCAGATCCTTGAAATAGGCTTTGTCGACACGCACGTATTCTTCATCGCCCTTGAATGAATCTATCAAGGCGCCAGGGTTTTCATCATTAAAGTGCCATGAATACAGCGCCTGCATGGCCAGCCTTCTAGCAGCGCGGCGTTTATGGATAGATTGTTGTTCCATTATGACAACTGCTTGAGCAGGTTTGCCATTTCTATAGCGCCCAAAGCGGCTTCAGCACCTTTGTTATCTTTACCAGTGCCCGCTCTCGCCATGGCCTGCGCCTCATCATTGGTTGTAATGACACCATTCAAGACTGGCAATTTATGGCGCGCAGCTACATCTGCCAGACCACGTGCGGATTCATTGGCGACTATTTCAAAATGATAGGTTTCACCGCGAATAATCGCGCCAACG
>CALIRD010000094.1 GCA_938042355.1 uncultured Thiotrichales bacterium | reverse complement strand
GCGTCTATATAATCCAGGCTGGTGGTTTCGGTATCAAAGGCGATCAGTTTTGCTTTGCGCAATGCGCTGAACAAGCGGCGGAACTCGCGCTCGCTGGTGATGCATTTATAGTCCATATCGGAGGCATCACTGCCATCATCGTTCTTACTGGTGGCTTCAGTACCGTCACCAAACTCTTTGAGCCAGGTATTGAACTCGCATTCTTTTAGCACCGGCATGAGTTTTTTCAGATCGGGCTCGCGTAACTTCAAAGCGTCTTTTTTGGCTTTGAGTTTTACCTCGCAATCAATGGTGACCAGCCGGCGCGCCAGCTCCAGTTCCTTGCTGTCTATGGCTTCGCGCAGGTACTCGCCCACTTTGCCACCGATCTTATCCGCATTTTCAATAATGTTGTCGAGGCTGTCGTATTCCGCCAGCCATTTGACCGCGGTTTTGGGGCCGACTTTATTGACGCCGCGAATGTTGTCCGAGGAATCACCAATCATGGCTAGATAATCAATGATCTGATCCGGGCGCACCCCGAACTTCTCAGTGACACCCTCAATATCCAGGATGGTATCGCCGGTCTCTTTACTGAAACGGTTTCTCATGGTGTTCAACAAGGTGACGTTTTCTGTGACCAGTTGTGCCATGTCTTTATCACTGGTGCTGATGACCACTTTCTTGCCGGCGGCATCAGCCTGTTTTGCCAGCGTACCGATCACGTCATCAGCCTCAACCCCGGACTCCACCAGCATGGGGTAACCAAAACCTTCTACCAGCTCATGCAAAGACTCGATTTGCTCGCGCAACTCATCGGGCATAGGAGGACGGTTGGCTTTATAACCGGGGTACTCTGCCTTTTCTTTTTTGTTGAACTCGTTGACCATGTCGGTACGGAAGGTCTTGCCCTTGGCATCAAAGACCACCACCATTTCATCCGGTTTATAGTCCTTGACGAGCTTGCGCAGCATATTGCCGACGATGCGTACGGCACCGGTGCGTTTGCCGGTTGAGGTCTGCATCGGGTTGCGGCCCTTGTCATCTATATGAAAAGCGCGGAAAAGATAGCTGGAGCCATCGACTAAAACTAACGGTTTGTGATCTGTCATAGGGAATTCATCATTACTGTCTATATAATGATACGCCACGTAGTAGCAATTAATCCATGGAAGGATAATGAACGATCAAATTAAACAGCACCCCGGCATGAACAAAGCCGATCATGAAGACCTGAATATGCAGAGCTGGAAGATTTTCCAGATTATGGGTGAATTTGTGGATGGCTATGAAAAGCTGGTGAATATCAGCCCTTCTGTGAGCATCTTTGGCTCGGCACGCACCAAACCGGAAGACCCGGTCTACCAATTAACCGAAGATATTGCCTATAAAATGTCTGAAGCCGGTTTTGCGGTGGTCAGTGGTGGCGGCCCCGGCTTGATGGAAGCGGCCAATAAAGGCGCGCAACGCGGTAAATCACCCAGTGTGGGTCTGAATATTGAGCTGCCGTTTGAACAGGGTGGCAATGCCTACCAGGATATATCGCTGACCTTTCGGCACTTTTTCTCACGCAAGGTGATGTTCGTTAAATATGCCTCGGCCTATGTGGTCATGCCTGGTGGCTTTGGCACGCTCGACGAACTGTCAGAAATTTTGACGCTGGTGCAAACCGGTAAGTCACGCAAGATTCCAATTGTGTTGGTGGGAACCGAGTTCTGGCAGGGGCTGGTGCAATGGTTTACCGACTCGCTGGTGAAGAACGGTACTATCTCTCCCGAGGATATAGACCTGTTCCACGTGGTCGATGAAGCGGACGATGTGATCCAGATTATTTTTGATCATTACGAGACCCGCAGCTTTCGCCCGACCAGTGCTGAACTGTCCGAAATGGTGTTGTAACTCATTACCATTTGCATCTATTCTCATTTGATAAATAAGGCTTTGGGCTGACTTCAATACGCGCTACACTTGCGCCGAATTTCAGTACCGTCATCTTTACATGGGTCATAACCACTCACATCATCATCACCATGCGCAACCCGGTGAAACGCAGGAACTCAACCCTGAACGCTACCAGGCTACACGCCGGGTAACGATTGCCGGTGCACTGACCAACGCCTTTCTGGCGCTGGCGCAATTGCTCGGTGGCTGGCTGACGCACTCAGCCGGTTTGGTGGCGGATGGTTTTCATACCCTTTCGGATTTAACCAGTGACTTTGTGGTGCTGTTTGCCGCGAAAAAAGCCCACGAAGAAGCCGACGATGAACACCCCTATGGTCACGGGCGGATAGAAACGCTGGCAACTACCATGCTGGGCGGATTGTTACTGGCGGTTGCCTTTACTGTGTTCGTGGATGTGGTCGAACGATTTTTGTTTGAACAACCGTTGCCACAACCGACCAAGATGGCGCTGTTGTTTGCCTCGCTGGGTATCATTCTTAAAGAAGGTCTGTACCGCTACACGATCAAGACTGCGGATAAATTCAAGTCTGACATGTTGCGCGCCAACGCCTGGCACCATCGCTCGGATGCCTTGTCTTCGATTCTGGTGTTCATTGGCGTGGCCGTGAGTTTGAGTGGCTTTGTCTATGCCGACTCAATCGCAGCGGTGTTAGTGGCGCTATTGATTGGCAAGATTGGTTTTGATCTGGTCTATAACAGCGCGCAGCAGTTAATTGACTCGGCGCTGGATGAAGAGACGGTAGCCCGCATTAAAACCGCCAGTAACACCGTGGACGGCGTGGTGGATGTGCACGAACTGCGCACGCGCAAAAGTGGTAGCAGTGCCTTTGCCGATGTGCGCATACAGGTCTCGCCACGCATCAGTATTTCAGAGGGGCATCAAATCAGTGAAACGGTGCGCCACGAGATCATGCAGGCGGTGCAGGAAGTGACGGACGTGGTGGTGCACACCGAAGCGGAGTACCATCACGAAGAAGTGCATGGCTTGCCGTTACGTCAGGAGCTGGTTGAACGCGTTACCGAACTGGCCACGGAGGCTGGACTGGCTGCCTCGATTGATGAGCCTACCCTGCACTACCTGAATAACGGAGTCGAGATTGAGCTGCGGGTCAAGTCGAGCAGCTTTACCAGCAATGCCGACGGGATTAACGAGCTGGCCGAAAAAATCAAAACCCTGCCGGGCGTACTCAATACCAGTATGGTGTTATTGCCCTGACGTAAGTCTTGTAGAGATCCTGGTATGCGCCACTAACATTACCAGCCACCACCACCGCCACCACCACCGCCTCCGCCAGAGGAACCCCCGGAAAAACCACTGCTACCTCCGCCACTGCTGCTACTGCTGGATGTTGTCGGGTCTACCGATGCGCTGGCAAACGAACTGCTTAAGGAGCTACCCATTCTGCGGGTAAAGCGACTAAAGTCCTGATCATGAAAATCGTCACCGTCATACCAGTCGGGTTGGGTTATTCCGGCATCTGGATCGCTGATTTCTGAAAAGATTCCGTGCACAAACTCGCCCCACTCGGATTCAAAATCCAGTGCCATGGCGTAGGGTAAATATCGGTCATAATCTTCAGACGTTAAACGTAATACCTCATCAAACTCGATGCGCCCTTCATTGGCCATTTTCATGTAAAACTTGAAGCTTTTGATTTTGTCGAGCATTTCCCGACCGGCCTTGGTGGGTGCTTTCATCCAGTAAAAGAAGGCAGCATTGATTGCTAACATTACCAGCATCAGGGGTAACACACTGTTCATGAACAGTAGTCGAAGCGTGGACATCGAAAACAGATTCCAGGGATTGGTACCTGTCATTAGCATCATGAATACTGCCGGCAATACGACACCGAGAAACAAACGCGTATACAAACGCGCTGAACGCTCGCCACGCCATAATCGGATCAACGCCGGCAGCAGTATGATAACCATCGCTGTCCAGCCACCCGCTATAAACAGACTAAATATGTATTCGGACATTTTTCCGTGCTCGGATGCATACATGCACATAAGCACCAGAGTAAATAGCGTTATCAGTTGGGCGACCCAGAATATACTGGTGTTGCGCGTGAAGTACTTGCCCTCGTAATCCTTGATCAATGTGTATTCATGTCGAGAGAGTGCGCGGCTCATGGTCCAGTGTGATTTACTATCCACCTTGAACGAATTCTTGCTTAAAAATATTTTGCCTTTGGCCTCATATTCATCGTTATAGAGCTCTACATCTTTGTCGGTTTTTTCCAGAGTGTATTCACCGTCATCATCTCTAATTCGCAAAAACCCTTTGACCGCCATGCTGACAATTGCCACGGTAAAGGTTTTCATGTCATAACCCATATTGTTAACGTAACGTACCGCGGCGGGTGAATGTTCATAGTCCGGCATAAACTGAGGTGTGATTTTTTCACTGGCCGGGTCTTTGCCTTTACGAAACCAACTGAATAAATAAAAGGCGAATAGCGATACGACTCCAGCGATAGACGAATAATAATATTTATTATCCGGCCTTGCGCCGGCGGGTTCTGCAATCAACCCTTTCGGCCACTTTGCTGCGATGGTAAAACCTTCAGACCTGTTGAGCGTGGTCGTTGTTTCGAACACGATCTGGTCATCTGCAGGTGCTACGCGGTAATTTTTATCGGTGGCGCCTTTGCGCCCGGTAAAAGCGATGGTATCGACCTGGCTGGTGTTGACGTTATCGGGCCAGACCACCGTTGCCGTTGCCTTGTTAATCGGGAACAACCATTCATTACCGGTTACGTTCCAGTACAACTCATCATGGGCTTTGAAAAACCGTAACTGGTTGGTAGTGCGGTAGGTAAAAGTGTAACGATGCTCGCCATTGCTCAACAGACGGTTTTCGTTACCAAAATAAATCCGGATGTTGCTGGCGAATTTTTTCTGGTGATAATCTTCGGGTTTGCCGTTTCTCTGCACTGAAACAATACTGAAACCGTTCTTATGGAAGACCCCTTCTGCATCGGTATATTGGGTGGGAAAGTCCCGAAATATACCGCGTTTGATGTCCTTGCCTTCTGCGTTGACAACAATGGTCTCGGTTATGGTTAGTACGGCATCGGTACCAATTTCTATGCGGCTGTCAAAGGAGGTAATTAGTTCTGCCGCATTAACACTAAGCGCTGAAAAGAAATAGAACGTGAGCGCACAAATTACTGTTTGGATTTTCACGGGAAAGTGTCGAATGTAAAAATACATTCTATCCTTTGACTACCCAGAAACTTTGTTGATGCTCACAAATACCGCAGCCGAATATTAAATACTTCCGCCTTTACAATAAATCGTGTTACTGCAGAATACGATCCTGACGGTACAACCAGAACGCCAACATCAATAACAAGGCCGCCGCACCCAGCGTGCCGGCAAACGAGAGCAGCAGATGCATGCTCTCTATAGTCTCATTCTTGGCCGCCTTTTCCAGTAACTTGTACTGACTCATCATCGGCATCAACATGATGACGTTGGCCGACTTGATGTTCATGAACTGCAGCAGAAAGAATGGCGCCATCGGTAGTACCATCAAGATTCCAAGATAGGTCTGTGCTTCTTTGGTACTGCGGGTAAAGGCGGCGACGCTCATCAATAAACTACCGATCAACAGGATTAGCGGCGACGCCAGTAACAGACCGATGAAGAGCGTAAGGGGGTCAAAGTGCAAGGTACCGGCAAACACTTCGGTCGGCATAAATTTAAATACAATACTCAAGGTGATGACCGTCAAGACCGCCGAGATGGTAATGAAAAAGACCAGCGCCAGATATTTACCAAACACCAACAACTCACGCTTGATGGGTAAACTTAATAACGGCTCGAGTGAGTTGCGCTCGCGCTCACCGGCGGTGGTATCAATCGCCAGATAAAAGCCACCGGTCACCATAGACATGATCAACAAAAATGGAAACAGTGAGGAAATCATTTGCCCGGCCAGACCGCCGTCGGAGACGTCAACTTCATCAATGGCGATGCTGTTGAAAATATCCGGGTCTATACCGCGGGTTTGCATGCGCAAGGAATCAATGGTGCGTTCATAGGCATTAAGCATGGTGGTAATTTTGCGTGCCGCTTTGCCGGACTCTTTATCCGCATCGTTGGAGTAAAGCGTCAATGGTGCGGGTTTGCCCGCTGCCAGTTTCTCGCCGTAGTCTTGTTCTATTTTCAAGACTACTTCTATGTCACTGTCACGCAGTGCTTGCTCGTAGTTATCGGGTGCGGTAATGACGTCAATATTGTTTTTGAAAAGGAAATCGACGAGGTTGGGTGCCAACTCGGCATTGATGACCGGTAGCTCACTGATCTCTTCAAAATCGATAGCGAATTGCTTGTAAGAACCGAACATAGAGACCGCAATAATCAACGGTAACAACACCGGACCGTAAAACACCGCAAAAAACAGCGAGCGGCGGTCACGGACGTTATCCAGAATTTCTTTTTTGAAAATGGAGATCAGTTTGTTCATGCTGATTCCTCCAGTGACTCACCGATGGCGACCACGAAGGCATCTTCAAGATCCTCCTGCCTGGTACGTTCACGGATGCCGCCTAAACTGTCTGCCATGGCAATGGTCCCTTCGGAAATAATCGCAATGTGATCACACAGTGCCGCGACCTCTTGCATGATGTGACTGGAAAACAGGATACAGTGCCCTTCATCGGCGAGGCGCTTGATCAGCTTGCGCAGGTTGCGGGTGGCCATGACGTCGAGGCCGTTGGTGGGCTCGTCCAGCATCAGGGTTTGCGGCTTGTGCACCAACGCACGTGCCAGCCCGACTTTGGTGCGTTGACCCTGTGAAAAACCTTCGGCTCTTCGATCAGCAATGTCGCCCATGTCGAGCATCTCGATCAGTTCTTTAATGCGGGCATCGATCGCATTGTTTTGCATACCGGTAATGCTGGCGTAATAGCTGATATTTTCGCTAGCAGTCAAGCGCGGATAAATACCGGAGTTATGCGGTAGAAAGCCGATTTTTTCACGCGCTTGAGAAGATTGTTTGACTACATCAATGCCATCAATACTGGCGCTGCCCGTATCCGGGTGCATCAGTGTTGCCAGCATACGCAAGGTGGTAGATTTGCCGGCGCCATTGGGGCCAAGCAATCCGGTGATCTTGCCATTGTCGGCAGTGAAGCTGACATCACGTACCGCTTTGACGCGCTCGTTTTTCTTGCCGCCTTTTTTGCGAAACGACTTGCTCAGTGATTCAGCAATAATCATGGTGCTGGCCCATTGGCGTTAATAAAGAACGGTTCAGGCGTTTGCCGTTGCAAACATTCGGCGCTGAGGTTTTCAAGACTGGCTTCGGCCACAAATTTGGCAACCACGGTTGGCATACAACCAACACTGGACTGGATATGCCCCTGATTATCGTTAATCAGATGCAGACTGTTTTTCAGGCCGGGTAAAATCATTTCGGCATAGGCTGGTGGCGTGATTGGATCGATACTGCCGGACAACACCAGCACCGGGTGGTCAGATTCAACAATGTCTTTAAAATCAGCATCTATTTCACCGACCGGCCAAAGACTACACATGTCGCGAATACTGTCGACAGCGGCAGTACCCATATAGGTTTTGTTCAAGATTTCAGGGTCCAGTTTCTCGGCTTTGTAAAAAGGTACATCTTCGGTACAAACCACCGAGTTATGCATACCGAGGCTAAGCGCGTTGCCCATATCATCGGCAACGAGATTGGCGCGCCGCGCGAGTGGCGCAAAGTTATTATTGGCGTAGGCACTGTGCAGCATGGTTGGCAGGATCGACACCCCATGAGCACTGTATAACAACATGCGAATGGTGAATGACAGATGGGCTTCACCGAACTCCATGGTCTCGATCTCGCCGGTGGAAAAGTTCTCGAAACTGATGTTTTCGGGTTGCTCTTTCAAGCGCGCTACCAATTGGCTGATATTCTTACCCAGCTCGGGGAAATTTTTCTGACAGACCTCGTCTTCAGCGCAGCGTGTGGTCATTTGATCAACAGCGCGTTGTGACTCCAGCGCAATATCCGGCCCAAGATTTAACGGTGGTGGTGCAACTGCATCCAGTACCACGGTGCGGGTGTGTTGCGGGTAGCGGCGCAAGTAATGTTGTGCGACACGAGTTCCGTAAGAGCCGCCCCATAAATTCCATTGTTCAAAACCAATGGCCTGACGCACGGTTTCCAGATCTTTGACGGCGACACTGGTTGAGTAGAAACGCGGATCACCGGGTAGTTCTTCGAGGCACTCGCGGGTCATTTCCTTAATAAATGCCGGGTCGTAATCAAACGGGTCGGCATAGTCTTCTTCAGCCGGTTTGCATTGCATCTGGTTCGACTTACCCGTACCACGCTGGTCGACCAGAATAATATCTCGTTGCTTGCGTATCTTTTCCAGCGCGCCACGCATCATCAGGTAGGTCTCGGTAGCAGACTGACCCGGGCCACCCGCAAGCAAGGTGAACGGATCTGGCTCCGGGTTTTTGCTCATGGATTTTATTTTGGCAATAAACAAATCGATGCGCTTGCCATTGGGTTCAGCATAGTTTTCTGGCACTGAAAGCTTACTGCACTGTGCTTTCATGGTGCGCTTGCCGTTGGTGTCAGCAATTTCGCATTCTTCAAATTGCAGCGACTCGGCAGCAACAGGAAAGCTAAAAGTGATGAGCAGCAGGCTGAGGTAAAACTGTTTGTTCAGGAGATGCATTTGTTTTTCTTTTTATTCCGTATTGAGATCATTATACGGCATAAATTATCGCACTAACTCGGTGCGTTAACCACAAACTTCGCCCAATTTTGGTGCGCGCTGGCAGCATGGCCTGTGGAGCAAAGACGAAGATTATTCTGTTTCGCAAGAATAAAACCCAGCAAGTCATTTAATCGTTGCTAAAAACCGCTTTTGCTTGCTGAACAACCAGTCAAGTGGCACACTTCCTGCTTGCCTTATAGTCAGGTAACGGCGGTTTTCTACCGTCGAAATGCGCACAGTTCAGTTAATCAGGAGATTAGAATGTCAGTTACAAAAGTAATGAAAATGATAAAGGATAACGACGCCAAGTACGTCGATTTCCGCTTCACAGACACCAAAGGCAAAGAGCAGCATGTGACTGTTCCTACCCACCAAGTTGACAAAGATACCTTCAAAGAAGGCAAGATGTTTGATGGGTCTTCCATCAATGGCTGGAAAGGTATTAACGAGTCAGACATGATTCTCATGCCGGACACCGACACCGCGGTGATGGACCCGTTCTTTCAGGACGCCACCCTGAACATTCGCTGCGATATTGTTGAGCCAGCGACCATGAAAGGTTACAACCGTGACCCACGCTCTATCGCCAAGCGCGCTGAGGCATATTTGAAGAAATCCAAAATTGCCGACACGGCCTATTTTGGTCCCGAGCCCGAATTCTTTGTCTTTGATGACATTCGTTTCAGCACTGAAATGCGTGGTTCATTTTACGAGATCGATTCTATCGAAGCTGGCTGGAACTCGGACAAGCCGTATGAAGAAGGCAACATGGGTCACCGTCCTGGCGTGAAAGGCGGTTACTTCCCGGTACCACCGGTTGATTCACTGCACGACATTCGTGCTTCCATGTGTATGGTGATGGAAGAGATGGGTGTGCAAACCGAAGTACATCACCACGAAGTGGCGACTGCGGGTCAGTGCGAGATTGGTACCGTGTTTAATACCTTGGTGAAACGCGCTGATAACAATCAGATCATGAAGTACTGTATTCACAATGTGGCACATAGCTATGGTAAGACTGCGACCTTCATGCCGAAGCCACTGGTTGGTGATAACGGTTCCGGTATGCACGTACATATGTCATTGGCCAAGAACGGCAAGAACCTGTTCTCGGGTAACGAGTACGGCGGCTTGAGTAAAACAGCCCTGTACTACATTGGTGGTGTGATCAAGCACGCTAAAGCAATCAACGCGTTTGCCAACGCCTCAACCAACAGCTACAAGCGACTGGTACCAGGTTTTGAAGCACCAGTAATGCTGGCTTACTCAGCCCGTAACCGCTCTGCTTCGATTCGTATTCCATGGGTTGCCAGCCCGAAAGCGCGTCGTATTGAAGTGCGCTTCCCGGATTCAGCCGGTAACGTTTACCTGACCTTTACTGCCTTGATGATGGCGGGTCTGGACGGCATCAAGAACAAGATTGATCCCGGTAAAGCAATGGACGAAGATCTGTACGAATTATCACCCTCTAAAGCTGCCAAGATTCCACAAGTGTGTTCTTCGCTGGATGAAGCTTTGGAAGCGCTGAAGAAGGACTACAAGTTCCTGACAGTGGGTGATGTTATGGACAAGGATATGATCGACGCCTACATCGACTTGAAAATGGAAGAAGTTACCAAACTCCGCATGACGACTAGTCCTGTAGAGTTTGATATGTACTACAGCGTGTAACGCCAGTACTCAGTACATTGCGTAGTAAAAAAGCCCCCGCACTGCGGGGGCTTTTTGTTACCACAAATCTTCCAGTTCTTTTTCCAGACGTCGCTGTTCAAGATAGTCATCAATCCGTCGACGCGATGCTATTTTCTTCGGGTCAACTTTCTCTTCTTTGACAGGTATATCATCGCTCGCATCTAACTCGATATTCTCATCAAGCTCAAGGTCTTCATTTGCGTCTTCTGTATCATCGTACAGATCATCTTCATCGGACATATGTTTTCCTCCATGCCTGACTACTAGTGGGAATAGTTCAGTAACTTTTTATCACAAAAATAGCTGTTGTGAACAGAAAAATTTCACGCAAATTTATGCCTTTATTCCTAACGATTTTTTATAGACCAGGGCCAGCCTGAAATTACTGTGATTGGCCCTTATCCAGAGTGTGATCAAATTGAAAACAGTAATATCCCACATCGTGATACCAGAAAGAATTCATATCCTCACGTTCGCTGGCTGCATCAAAATCTGCACACAATCGATACTTGGTCTGGTTTACCTGTGAATAGGTGTACTGCATGTTGGATACTGGGTCTCGAGGAAGCTCTTGTACATCACGACCATTCACCAGCACCTCAAGGTCTAGCGGTAAGGTCGAGTATTCATCAACATAGCTCTCAATGTCATAGGAAAGGCTGCGCAAGTCCGAAACACGTTGTTCATCCAGACGAACCAGTCGTTGTTCTTTAGGTGAACCACTCAGGACCAGACCGGTAATGATGACTATGACGACCGCCGCGGTTGATCCCCAGGCATAGGCTTTATTGATATTCATCGTTTCAAAGCCTCATCGTCCAGCCGCATACAGGTCAGGTAGTAATAAAACACGGCACCGGCAATCAATCCAACCGTCAACGCTTTGAGGAAAAAGCGCATGCTTAGCTCGCCCATCAACAAATTGAATAGCAAGGCGATAAGGTCGCCAACGATCACACAGCTGGCAATGGCCAGGGTGAGATACGTGAGCCATTTACGTACCGCCGAACTGCGTTGCGTTGGATCTTTGCTCAGGTTGTTATGAATCTTGACCGCCAGAAACATAAACACCGGAAAAGCGACTATTAAACTGGCTGTCGAGAAACGTACCGCACTGCCATAACCACGGCCTGAGTAGTCAAGCGCATCGGGCATGAGCCGATCTATAATCTGAAAGATGATGCTACCGAAATGAAACACGCTCAGGTACAACATGGCAAACATCACCAGATACATAGCGGCGTCGCGGGCAGAAAATTGTGCCCGTGGTTTGGGTATGGGTATCGGAAAATCTACCTCGGACCAAACCTTTAGAGCACCGTCGATTTGATCGGGTGACCACTTGGCCTGGAGCAGGGTTTCTTTAATTCGTTCGCGGCTGATACCACTGTGCAACGCTTCGGCGACGAAATTCGTCAATCGCGGGTCACTCATGGTAAATACCTGTGTTCTGTTCGATAATAGTGAAAATCGATGTCGAGGTTGTCATGAAAAATATTCTTGTTGTAATGCTCTCCCTGTCTGCCCTTGTAGCTTGCCAGCAAATGCCTGTAAATGGTATTAGCAGTGACAAAAGTTTACTCAATCAGGTCTATCAAGACAGTGCTGGCGCACTGTTTCGTGCGCGTGGGTTAACCGCCTCACAACTGGCGATTGATACCGCTCTGACTGGCAGTTATTACGCTGACAAGCTGGAAGATTATTCACCGGAAGCAGAGAATGATTTACGCCAGCAGCTTACCGCCTATCAACAACAACTGCTGAACTATTCTAATCCACTCTCGGCTGATGAAGACATCAACCGTAAAGTGGTTGCCAGTATTGTTCGCTATTACGCCGGTCATCCTGACTTTGATATTGGCTATATTGATAGCTGGATGGGTCTCTCTGCGTTTATTGTTAACCAGATTAACGGCCCGGCCATAGACGCGCCCTCTTTACTGCAAAACAATCACCAGCTGAAAAACCTGAAAGATGCACAGGATTATGTAGCGCGTTTACAGGGTTTTAAAGTGATGCTCGATGGTGTGGGTAAAAAGGCCACGCTCGACGCAGAAAATGGCTGGGTTGCTCCGCAGTTAATCATCGCCAAGGCCATCAAGAATCTTGACGGCTTTACCGAGTCGGCACCGACTGAACATCCCTTGTATGTGAACCTCGAGAGTTCACTCACCGATCTGGATGATATGACGGCCGATGAAAAGACGTCATTACTCACTGATGCGGCTGATGCCATGAGTAATTCTGTCTATCCCGGTTATCAAGCGCTTTCTAAGACCATGCAAACCTTGTTACCCCAGGGTCGACTGGAACACGGCATTTGGGCGCAGCCGAATGGTGCCAAATTTTACCAGGATGCGATTGCCAATCTCGGTGACACCGATATGTCTGCCAATGAAATTCATGATCTGGGCCTGAGTGAAGTTGACCGCATCAGTAAAGAAATGGATGCGATTCTTAGAGGTGAAGGCTACGTGGATGGCAGCGTGGGTCAACGCATGGATGCACTGAACAAGGAAGCACGGTTTTTATATCCTGACTCTGACGCCGGGCGTGAAGAGCTACTGGCGGATCTGAATCAACATGTTAAAAATATCAACGCCAAGATGGATACTATGTTCGCGACTCGACCTAAATACGATGTCGAGATTCGACGCATACCGATTGAACGTGAAGTGGGCGCACCCGGTGGACAATACACATCACCGTCACTGGATGGTGTTACCCCGGGCATCTACTGGATCAATCTGCATGACATTACCGCCAACCCGCGTTTTGATCTTGAGACGCTGACCTATCACGAAGCTAACCCCGGGCATCACTGGCAGATAGCACTGAACCTGCAACAGGATTCCTTACCCATGCTGCGTCGCATTGCACCTTACAATGCCTATGTTGAAGGCTGGGCGCTGTACTCCGAACAAGTCGCAGTCGAGATGGGTATGTACGAGAACGATCCATACAATAATCTGGGGCGACTCAAGGCTGAACTATTTCGCGCAGTACGACTGGTGGTCGATACCGGTTTACACCACAAACGCTGGACGCGCGAACAAGCCATTGAATATATGGCCAGCACCACCGGCACGGCTCCATCGGATGTGATCTCGGAAATCGAACGCTACATGGTATGGCCGGGACAGGCGCTGGGTTACAAACTCGGTATGATTACCATTCAACAGGCACGCGCCGATGCAGAGAAACAACTGGCTGACAAATTTGATATCAAGGAGTTTCATGATGTGGTCTTGCTCGGCGGGGCTATGCCAATGTCAATTCTCAAGGAAAACATCAATAACTGGGTCGCCAGCAAACAATAAACTTTGCAGGTATTAATAAACTTGGCTCGGGGCTTGATATACTGCATCGCACAGAATTTATTCATTAATAGCTAACACAGGAGAACAGCTATGAAAGTAAGACATATAACAGGGATCGCATTAACAGCACTATTGCTTGCTGCATGCGCGAGCACACCCACCGTGGACCCGGTTGAAGTTGCTACCAAGGCCAAACTCACTACTATTGTAAATTCATCTTCTCGTCCCGCTAAAAGCGTGGCACGTAACCAGTACCGTAACCCGGTTGAGACGCTGATGTTTTTTGGTCTGCGTGATGATATGACGGTGGTTGAAATATCTCCAGGTGGTGGCGCTTGGTACACAGAGGTGCTTGGACCAATGATGCGTGATAACGGTACTTTGTACGCAGCGGGTTATGATCCAGAATCAGAAAATGAATATGTGATGCGTAATGCGATCAAGTTTAATGAAAAAATGATTGCTAACCCCGAGATGTACGACAAGATCGAGCAAAGTATTTTCTCGGTACCAGACAACATGCAACCTGCACCCGATGGCAGCGCTGATATGGCTGTCGTGTTCCGCAGCTTTCATGGCTGGGCCGGACGTGGCACCCATCAAGAGGCCATGAATGCGATCTACAAAGCACTCAAGCCCGGCGGCATACTTGGTCTGGTACAGCATCGTATGGATGAGGATCGAGTCATTCCTGAAGATGAAAAAATCGGTTCGCTGGGCTATATCAAACCCTCACTGGTAATTGAAACTGCCGAGAAGGCCGGCTTTAAACTGCTTGAGAGTAGTGAGATCAATGCCAACCCAATGGATACCAAAGATCATCCAAATGGTGTTTGGACTCTTAAGCCGGGCAACAACTATAAAGATCTGCCTGAAGGTACGGACACCTCGGTATTTGCTGCCATTGGTGAAAGCGATCGAATGACGCTGAAATTTGTGAAGCCCGAATAGCCTACTTCACAACAAGCTGTTACAAAGAGGGCTACGGCCCTCTTTTTTATTTGGCCTATTACGGATTAGTTTGTTTAAGCACCATAGTATAGCCCTCTGCTTCAAACGTCTCATTTCCATTGAGATGTCCAGAGTGTTTCTCTTCAATTTTAAATCCAAGTTTTTTATAAAACGCTAAAGCTGAATAATTTTTTGACAATACACTTATGCTAATCACGCTGTCACATTTACCAAGAGCAAACTGTATGAGTTCAGTCCCGATTCCTTGTCGATAATTCTGTGGATCAACATATAACCATGTTATCTCAGCTTCATTGAAAGCAATAAAACCCACAACCCTGTCTGACTGAGTCGCAACAAACAATTCATCATCGAACAACCCTTCGTTAGCAGCAGAATCTTCAAGTGATAAAAATGCTGCAAGACTTACAGAACCTTCCAGCTCATGCATTCGCGCCTGGTCATGAATTTCACAAAGTCGAAGCCAGTCCGAATCTTTATAGGATCGAATTTCAACTATTGATGTCATTGAATTAAATATCACTCGATAAAAATATTTACAGTAATTATATCGAAAAATTAATCCATCAATTACGAGTACTGGCACACGGACTGCTGATATTACTCCTGTTAGATTTTTAATATGTCACCCGTCCAGATACGCCTACTGATCACTGACCGTCGCACGCACTATCAGCGAGGCGCTACAATTAGCGGCAAAGTGCTGGTGGATGTCAGTAAACCAACACAAATAGCAGGACTGGATCTGGAAACTTTCTGGACCTCCAATGGCGAAGGCTCGAACGATAACTCGCTCAGCCCGAAAGGCTGTTTGTTTCGTGGAGAAATCGCAGCCGGACATCATGAGTTCGATTTTTCATTTGAAGTTAACGAGCCTGTCTATAGTTATTACGGTGAGCTGTTTACGATACGATGGTATATACGAGCCAGCGCGGATATACGTTGGTCAGTAAACCCGACTGACCAGCAGGAGTATATTTATACGCCGGTGGATAAATACGCCCAACACAACATCGCTAACCAGGCTGACTTTCAGCTGATGCCGGCTCTGGCAACGTTACCTAAACCGGTTATCTGGGCGGGTATGGCTGCGGCAGGTGTTGGGGGTATAAGTTTTCTCGCTGGTAGTGATGGACTGGCGATGAGCTGGTTAACTCAGGCAGACAACCTGATGCTGTTGGCGGGTGTAGGGGCTGGGACAGTTTATGGTGCAAATTTTCTCGGTAAGTCGCATGACAAACTCAGCGATATTTTTATAGAAAGAATTTTCGTCAGTCT
>CALIRD010000093.1 GCA_938042355.1 uncultured Thiotrichales bacterium | reverse complement strand
GGGGGTGGTGCAGGTAATTGATAATTTGCTGGATATGTCACCGAGGTTAAGTATAGACCATGTGGTGCCGCTGTGACGCCTGCTTTGGCTCTATCTTGTGCTTCAAGCACCTCAGACACCCAGCTTGATGGTTGTTCGCCGCTACCCACACTGATCAATACCCCGGCAATGTTTCTCACCATATGGTGTAGAAAAGCATTGGCCACAATATCAATGTAAATAAAAGAATCATGCTGTTTTATATCAAGCGAGTGTACGGTGCGCACGGGTGATTTGGCTTGACAATGCACTGTCCTGAAACTAGTGAAATCATGCTCTCCAACAAAATGGGTTGCTGCCTGTTGCATCTTGTCTAGATTCAAGCTGCGTCTTTCCCAGGTCACTTGATTGGCCAAAATACCGGGGCGGGTATTGTGATTGAAAATTACATAGCGATAGGCGCGTTGCTGTGCACTGAACCGCGCGTGGAACTCGTCATTAACTTCAACCACCCACAGACACACGATATCTTCTGGCAAGTTGCTGTTGACCCCTCGCAACCAGTTACAAGGAGAACGACTGGCGGGTGAATCGAAATGAATCACCTGGTAACAGGCATGCACACCACTATCTGTGCGACCAGCACAAACAACATCAATACTATGATCGGCAATACTAGCCAGTGCTGTAGTAACCTGTTGCTGAACTGAAGGTGCATGTGGCTGAATCTGCCACCCCTTGTAGGCAGTCCCACGATATTCAATTGCTGCTGCAAACCTCATAATTTCTCTCGGACACAAAAAAGCCAGGCATAGCCTGGCTTAATGTTTACTGGTTATATCGGTTAACGCAACTGATTTAAAAGCCTTTCAGCCTCAACCTTCTGTTGCTCATCACCTGCATTGATGACTTCATTCAGTGCGTCACGGGCACCTTCATCATCACCCATATCAACATAGGCTTTTGCAAGATCGAGTTTCGTGGCCATCTCGTCATCACCACCGACTGAATCATCGAGATCATCCAGTGATAGTTCAGGTAGATCCATTAACTCATCTTTGTCATCGTCGGTAATTTTAATGGTCTGACTCAGATCAGGTACCGAATCGGACAAGGCGGCTCCAGCAGCACCGGCTGCAGCTACGACACCACCGGCGGCAGCCATTTCAGGCATATCAAAATCCAGATTAAATTCATCATCATCCGCTTCACCCAGCTCGGGAACCTCTTCTTCTGGAAGAATCTCAGTGATATCAGCTGGTGGCGCGGATGAGCTGGACTCCATACCTTTGATAGACGATAGTTCATATTCAAATTCAGAGGTCTCTTCGCTGGTCTCGTTCTCGAGTGCATCCATGGGAGCATCGAGATCCAGTGCAAATCCATTGTCATCACCGCCATCTGCAGCAGCGCGCAACTCGTCCAGACTAGAGTCTTCGAGAATAACGGTTTCAACCAATTCATCTTCGATGGAATCAACCTCACGCCCTACTAGCGCTTCGTGTTGTTCCGGGCTCACACCAAAGGGCTCGATAACCTGTGTTTCCTGGAAGCTCTCTGTGGCATCACTTGATGAATCGAGATTTGCTGCATCAACTTGATCGTCATTGATTTGAATGTCGAGATTGTCGGGCTTCGATGGCATCAGGTCTTCAGCAACTATCGAGCTGTCACTACCTTCTGCGTAGAGCGGATTAGCAGCATCAAGCGAGTATCCCAGTATCGCAACCTCTTTCCACAAGGGTGATGTATCACCGAAACGTTCTTTCACCATGGTTGCCTCTGTTGCAAAGGTCTCTTTGTCCCCTTTTTCCAGATAGGCTTTAAACAAACGCTGATGATAATCCTGATTTTCCGGCTCTTTTTCAATATGTTGTTTAGCCTGCTCAATTACCTGATCATGCAAGCCATAGGCGAGATAAATATCCAGTTCTGCTGTAACTTCATCGTCATTCATATCACCCGTCGGCTCTTTGAATGGTGTTGCATCGAGCTCAGCAGTAAAATCTTCATCCAGTGGAACGCCAGTGGTTAAATCGGCATCTACTTTCGGCACAAAGCCTGTGTCCGCTGCTTTCAGATCTGCTTGCTGATCTATGGTTATTTCATTTTCTTCGGTAAGAGCCGTTTCCTGGGTTAATTCTTCTTCACCACCAATATCAGGTAAAGGCTCACCGTCATTGACTTCTGTCAGCACTTGTTCGGCATCGGCCAGCATATCTTCGTTACTGATTTCTACGTCTTCCAGTCCACCTTCGGTTAGGTCAGCGTATTTGTCGTTCATATCAAGCATGCCGGTCGGCGGCTTGACGTCATCTGCAAACTCGGTGTCAGTTGGCGCCAGACCTGCTTCGTAATCCTGCAACTCCTGTGCGGCACGCTCAAATTCCTGATCACGTTTACGCTTGGTAAAAAATGCCAACAACCCCGTCAGGATGGCTATCAGTCCCGCACCACCACCCAGTAAGGCTTTATTTAGATACCATGGTGCTTTTTTTGAACTACTGGCTGTTTTAATTTCTTTTTCAGCGACCGGCTCTATAACCTTTGCAGGCTCAGGCTCGGGTTCTGGCTCAACAACTGGCGTAGGCTCAGGTTTCGGTTCAGGTTTAGGTTTAGGTTCCGGTGCTTGTTGTGCGGGAACCACGGGCTCCACTACCGGAATCTCGGCTTGTGCCACTGGCTCTGGCTCCACCACTGGCTCAATAACAGGTACTGGCTCCGGTTCCGGCTTAACCTCCGGTGTAGCTGACTGAGCTTCTTTCAGCTCCATCTCAGCCTCACCCACATTACGCTGCAATTCATTAAGCTGCTCATCTTTGAGCTGAATCATTCGGTCTTTACTTTGCAACAAGCCTTCCAGCTCAGCGACACGAGACTCGAGTTCTGATTTTTGACGATCAGCCGTTCTTAACTGTTCCTGAGCCAGTTGAACTTCATTTTCCAGATCACTAACCCTGCCAGCATCTGCCAAGACCGTACCCGCAGTACCTTGACTGGCCTTCGGTACCACAATCTCTAAATCAGGATTGTTGGTTGGACTCGTTGTTGATGTGTCGGTATTACCTCTGTTAACGGCCTGATTATTCCCGACAGCTTGTTGAGCAACCGCCACATTCGACATCACACCACTGTACTCACGCCAGAGGTTGTGTTGTTCCTGCACTTCTGCCAACGCTTCACCGCGAGCAATACTGGCTGCAGTATCCAACTCAGGAATACGTAATACATAACCACTCTTCAAGCGATTGATATTATTATCGATGAATGCCTCAGGATTTTCTCTGAGCATGGCAATCATCATTTGAGAAACAGAAACACTGTCACCACGATGCGCCTGAGCGATATTCCACAACATATCACCACGCTCAACTTTGTATTCACCGAAACCTACGTTGTAATAACCATCATCACTGCTGGCATAATCTGACTCATAACTTTGATAGGTAATGCCTGCATTGTCGTCTACGTATTCAGGTTCGCTATATGAGCTGGTCGCTGTTTCACTATTTGTCTCGTAACTGGTTGCATCCTCGGTATAACTGTCACTGCTGTAATCGCTATAATCGTTCCCCGTGGAATAAGTCTCACCACCATCCATGGGAAACGTTTGTGCAATCGGTAATGAATCCATGTAGGGATCGCCGGTGGTACCACTGCTGTAACTACCGGCATCCGATGCATAGCTCGTTGCTTCGTAGCTACTGCTGTCACTGTAAGTATCAGAGCTATAGCTATCAGCTGTATCGTAACTTGTGCTGGTGTTTGTATTGTCGATCTGGCTGTAAGGAACAAATTCGCCGCCCGTAGAAGAAGCGTAACTGTCGTAACTCGATTCAGTCGAAGCATAACTGTCATAGTCACTCACATATTCTGAATCAGAAATACCGCTCGAGGGAGCCGCGATCATGCTGGTACCACCCGCATCATAGGTAGGTGGATCAAGCAAGGCAGTGTATTCACGCAAGAAGCGACCACCAGGCCAGGTAACTTCAACCACGAAATTCAGGAATGGCTCAACCACAGGACCAGGTGATGTGATTTTGATTACGGACTGACCATTTTCAACGACCGGATTGAAAATCAGATTGGTCAACATTACGGGACGTTCGATGCCAATCTCGTCAAAAACTTCTGACGGCGCAATGCGTACTTCAATATCATTAATATCAGCTGCAGGAACCTGCACCAGCTCAATGTTAGCCGACAAGGGTTGGTTTAGTGCAGAGTTGACTTGAAGCTCGCCAAGTCCGACTGCATTGGTAACGCTGGGAAGACAGATTCCGAAGAGAATCAGCCAACAAAGTAGTCTACGCACAATATCCCTCTGCTCTTATTGAATATCCAATTTCACCCGAAAATATCGGGGGGTACTACTGTAAATTTACGCGCTAACTATAGATTAAAGATAGTCTTTTATCAAAACCTCAGCTATCTGAATGCTATTCAATGCAGCACCTTTTCTCACATTATCAGACACAATCCACATATTTAGACCCAGAGGGTGTGAAATATCCTCCCTGATGCGTCCAACGTAAGTTGGATCTGCCCCGGCCGCCTCACTTACGGCCGTCGGATACCCACCATCTACATGCTCATCAACGACTGTGACTCCGTTAGCGTTTTTGAGTAATTCCATGGCATTGTTGGCTGTAATTTTCTCTTTGGTTTCGATATGAACAGCCTCGGAATGCCCAAAAAACACGGGCACGCGAACAGCAGTGGGATTAACCAGTACCCCGTCATCACCGAAAATTTTATGTGTCTCCCAAACCATTTTCATTTCTTCTTTGGTGTAGCCATTTTCCTGAAAAACATCGACTTGTGGAATAACATTGAAGGCAATTTGTTTGGGCATAATCTCGGCAACCGCTTCACGTCCATTGAGTAACTGTGCAGTCTGTCCCGCCAACTCCTCAACCGCCTCTTTACCAGCACCTGAGACGGCCTGGTAGGTAGCAACATTAATGCGACTGATACCAACGGCGTCGTAAATTGGTTTTAGTGCAACCAGCATTTGAATAGTTGAGCAATTCGGGTTGGCAATAATCCCACGGCTTTGGTAGCCAGCAATCGCCTCCGGATTCACCTCTGGCACTACGAGGGGAATATCATCGTCATAACGATATTGCGAGGTATTGTCGATAACCACACAACCCGCAGCGGCGGCTTTAGGAGCATAAATTTCTGAAATTGAAGCACCGGCCGAAAACAAACCAATTTGTACTTTACTGAAATCGAATGTATCCAGGTCTTCTACCTTGAGTGTTTGCTTGCCAAAACTAACGCGTTTTCCCGCTGAACGCGAGCTTGCCAATGCATGTACATTCCCTACTGGAAAGTCTCTCTCGGCCAAAATTTCGAGTAACGCCTCACCGACTACGCCGGTGGCACCCACTATTGCAACATCATATTTATTCATCATATTCACCCTACTCTAAAAACAAAAAAAGCCTGCTGGTCTTGCGACCAGCAGGCTTGTAAGACGCTTGGATCGCTCTCAGTCTTCGACTGGATACGTGATCGCATCAGGCAGAGTTGTGTACGTCGTATCTCCCTCATATGGAGTAGTATAAACGTCACTGTCCTGATATTCAGTTTGTGCCGCCGAGTAAGAGTCAGAAGAATAGCTATCGTAACTAGGGAATGAACTATTTGACTGGTAGCTTTGATTTGGATCATAGGTAGCGGGTACTTCGACTACATTTTCAGGAGGCAAACCTTCAACAATCACTTGATCATTATCAAGTCCCTGCATTTTACGACCCAATAACTCCAGATCTGCACCAACACCGCGCGCGGTGTTACAACCACTGACCAAAAACCCAACACTTACCAATAATAAAAGATTAACCAATTTCATAATACTGCTCCATAAACATTCTTAATGTTGCCCGGATCAACCGGCCAACTCCAAACTCTCCCGCAACACTCTTGTCAGGTTTATAGACCCTGTGATTGCTTAACAATTCGTAATATAGGCTATTTACTGCTATAAGTCTAATTCATATTAATTATTTTTTGTATAACTATAAGTTATAATGGAAATCTCTCACCTTCAGGCTTTTATCCATATTGCAGAGAGCGGATCATTCTCGGCGGCAGCTAATGATCTGCATTTGACGCAGCCTGCAATAAGCAAACGAATAGCCAACCTTGAACAACAGTTCGATGTGCGGCTGTTTGACCGTGCCGGTCGCACCGTTAAGCTAACTGAGCCTGGACGCCTGCTATTGCCTAAAGCACGAGAAATTCTCTCTACTCTGGAGCTGAGCAAACAGTTAATTGAGAATCTAGGTGACAAGGTCAGGGGGAATTTGAATCTGGCGGTCACCCACCATATTGGTTTGCACCGACTACCTAAAATATTGAAACACTTTCGCAACACCTATAATGATGTTGCGTTACAACTCGAGTTTATGGATTCTAGTGAGGCTTGTGAACTGGTTGAGAATGGCACCGCTGAAATGGCGATTATCACGCTGCCCGCCAAACCTTCTGGCAATCTTATTAGCACGCAGTTATGGCATGACCGCATGGTATTTGCCGGCGCTCTTAATCATCCGGCTGCAAATGAAAATAATGGTTCGCTCGAAACGCTTACCCAACACGATGCTATCTTGCCCGACCGGGGAACGCTGACGCGCAAACTGATCGATCGCTATCTGGACCGGCACGATTGTCAGGCCAAAGTGACGATGGAAACCAATTATCTTGAAACCTTACGCATGATGTCGAAAATTGGTATTGGCTGGACGGTGTTACCGGAAATCATGATTGATGAATCAGAAATGCAGATCTTTGACTTTGTTGACAGTGATATCAGTCGTAAACTGGGCATCGTCAGGAACCGAAACCGAAGTCTGAGTAACGCGGCGAGAGCCATGTGCGAAGCACTGGTCAACGCAACAGAAACCACCCACTAAAGCCAGCTTGCCAATCTTGACTAGGGACCTACTACGACATTTAAGTTTTCTTCCAGAACAGAGATGCTGGAGTTTTTCTCGAGTGCATCAAAGTATGCCTCTACTTCACGCAAGCCATAAGCACTGGAGAGCGTTTTGGCATTCGCCTCATTGAATTCTCCGGTGACCTGATTGACCGCATCCAGTGCTAACACGACTTGATCCCCGGTTCTCAATGATAGTGTGGAGTAGTTTGCGGCCCCCTCTTCAGGAGCAGGCATACGAAACGCCTGGGTAATAATGGCTGGGTCAAGGTCGCGAGCTCGTCGAGACAGGGCTTCCTTACTGACCACTTCGAGCTGTTCAGCCGTTGCCAGAGCCTCCAGGCTTGTGCCTGTTTCCAGCGCATTAACCAGCTCAACACCTTTTGCTGCGGCCAGTTCACGTGATTTTTGCTCTTTCAAGCCACTCACTATTTGCTCTTTAACTTCTGCGAACGGCAATTGTGCCGGCGCTTTACTATCCACAAATCGCATCACTAACTGGCTGCCGTTTTGCAGATCAATGATGTCGCTATTTTCTTTTTGATTAAAGACCCGATCAGCAAAAGCCGCTGTGACCACAGCAGGGTCCGCCGCAATACCTGGCCCACCTTGCCGCGAGAACCAGTCTGAAGTCTGTACCTCAAGATCCAGACCTGATTCTCGCAAGTTGATATTTTCATAACTGACATTAACCAGATCAGTACTGACATTTTGATACAAAACATCTGCCTGACGGGATCGATACTCTTGCTCGACCTGCTCTTTTGCCTGCTCAAAAGCCAACTGCTCACCGCCGAGAATACTGTCTACCTTGGCTATTTGATAACCGAGATTGGTGCGTACCGGAGCGGTGTAACTGCCTTCTTCCAGAGCGAAAATCTCACGCTCCAGACCAGGGTGTAGATCACCGAGAAATATTTCGCCCAACTCGCCGCCGTTAGGTGCTGACAACTCATCCTGACTGAATTGTACAGCCAGCTCGGCAAAATCAGCCCCTTCTGTTAAACGCTGATACAAGTCCTCTGCAGTTTTCTTGACCGACGACTCCTGCTCAGGCGTTGCATTTTCACTGAGTCGATAGAGGATATGTCGAACATTCCTGGATTGAGATGAACGGAAACTTGCTGGCTCCTGATTGTAGAGTGATCGCAATACCTCGTCATTGACCTCAACGCTAGCTGCTAATGCGGCATCATCGAGCAACACATAATCAACCTTGACCTGCTCAGGCGACATAAATACGGCAAGGTTTTCTTCGTAATAGGTTTGAGCCTCGGCATCACTGACGCTAGCTGTTTCCAGTAAGGCTGCTTTACTGATTGTAAGCAGTCTCAGGTCTCGCGTTTGCTGCTCCAGACCAGAATACGATTTGATCGCGACGGCGGGCACCAGAGCCGTTGAAGCTATAGTCGAGCCTACCTGATCAATTTTGAGATTATTACGAAATGATTGCTCAAAACCCAGCTTGCTTTGACGCTGGACCTGCAATGCCTGATCGTATTTGACTGGGCTAAAGACTCCATTTTCCTGAAATGAAGGCTCGGACTGTATGCGGTCGACCAACATGGCATCCGAGATTTCATAACCACGCTTCTCGGCAATACCAGTAACCACGGTATTGCGCACCAGACTATCGAGCACATCCTGTTTGAACTCATCTGATTCAAATACCGTAGCGGGTATATTTGAGCCATATATCTGTCGCACTTGTTGCTGTCGAACCAGTAATGCATTCTGATATTGGTTTTGACTGATCTCAACGCCATTCACTTCGGCGACTGGCGGCAAGGTGCCACCTCCAAGATAACTTTGTACACCCCACAGGGAAAATACCAGGATGATCAAACCAAGGATGATATATCCGACCCATCCAAGGAGCCTGTCTCGTATTGATAGCAACATAATTTCAGTATTCTATTGGTTATTGGTAACGTTTTGCCAATATGAAAAGGGGCGCAGTGCGCCCCTTAAACATTTGGCGGAGTGGACGGGATTCGAACCCGCGACCCCCGGCGTGACAGGCCGGTATTCTAACCAGCTGAACTACCACTCCA
>CALIRD010000092.1 GCA_938042355.1 uncultured Thiotrichales bacterium | reverse complement strand
CGCTTTTTCTCGCTAAGTGGTTGAAATCGTGTCAAATACAGACTCAAAAGAACAACAGTCCAGACTTAAAGACCTGATTACCAAAGGTAAAGATCAGGGTTATCTCACCTACGGTGAGGTAAACGACCACTTGCCAGACACCATTGTTGACCCCGAACAAATCGAAGACATCATTGGCATGATTAACGAGCTGGGCATCAAGGTCTATGAAAAAGCCCCCGAAGCTGACGATCTTTCCATGGCCGAATCGGATACCGACGAAGATGCGGCAGAAGAAGCTGCAGAGGCACTGGCGAGTGTTGATAGCGAGTTTGGACGAACCACTGATCCGGTACGTATGTACATGCGCGAAATGGGTACGGTTGAACTACTGACTCGTGAAGACGAAGTCGCTATAGCCAAGCGCATTGAAGAAGGTTTGCTGCAAAGCATGACCGCGTTGGCCTACTTCCCGGAAGCGATCAAAACCCTGCTGGATGACTGGGATTTGTTTCTGGCGGAAGAAAAAAGACTGACCGATATTTTAACCGGCTATATTGACCCGACTGTTGAAGCCGATATTCCCAAACCGGTGCAGGTGAATGCTGAAACCAAAGCGGCGGATAAAAAGGACGAGGAAGTGGTCGATACCGGCCCCGATGTCGAAGTCGCTCGCGAGAAGCTGGAAAACATCCGGGATCTCTACAAGAAAATCAATCGTTGCCGTAGCGCTGGCCACAACAAAAAACTGGTTGAGCATCAACAGAATATCGCTGCCGCTGTGATTGAGTTAAAACTGATTCCAGTGGTCGTACAAAAGCTTTCCAACCTGCTACATGTCAATGTAATCAAGATCAGGCAACAGGAACGCATCATCATGCAGGCCTGTATTCGCAAAGCGAAAATGCCGAAAAAAGAGTTTATCGAAACCTTTTTATCCAATGAAACTGACAACGGCTGGGTAGAAAAAATCGCTCGTTCACGCAAGCCCTATGCCGCTGGCATTAAAGACAACATGGATTTGATCTTTAATGCCCAACGAAAACTGGCACTGGTAGAGACTTCGACCGAGCTTTCAATTGCCGAGATCAAGGATATCAACCGCCGCATGTCGATTGGTGAAGCCAAAGCGCGACGGGCCAAGAAAGAGATGATCGAAGCAAACCTGCGTCTGGTTATCTCGATTGCGAAAAAATACACCAATCGTGGCCTGCAATTTCTGGACCTGATTCAGGAAGGCAATATTGGCCTGATGAAAGCGGTCGACAAGTTTGAGTATCGCCGTGGCTATAAATTCTCTACCTATGCTACCTGGTGGATCCGTCAGGCCATTACCCGCTCGATCGCGGATCAGGCCCGTACCATTCGTATTCCAGTGCATATGATTGAGACCATTAACAAGCTCAACCGTATTTCTCGACAAATGCTGCAGGAAATGGGTCGTGATCCCACACCCGAAGAACTGTCCGAGCGCATGGATATGCCTGAAGACAAGATTCGCAAGGTACTCAAGATTGCGAAAGAGCCTATTTCAATGGAAACCCCGATTGGAGATGATGAAGACTCACATCTGGGTGACTTCATTGAGGATCTCAATGCGACCTCACCAGTCGATACAGCCACGACCACCAGTCTGAATGACTCAACCCGAGAGGTGTTGTCATCATTGACGCCTCGAGAAGCAAAAGTACTTCGTATGCGCTTTGGTATCGATATGAATACCGACCATACGCTGGAAGAGGTTGGTAAGCAGTTTGATGTGACCAGAGAGCGTATTCGTCAAATCGAGGCCAAGGCATTGCGTAAGTTACGCCATCCCTCGCGCTCGGAGATGCTTCGCAGCTTCCTCGACCTGGAGAGCGGTAAATCGTGATAAAGCGCTCGTAGAGCGCCAGATCAGACATTACGGGCCCGTAGCTCAGTTGGTTAGAGCATCCGACTCATAATCGGCAGGTCGAAGGTTCAAGTCCTTCCGGGCCCACCATTTACCGTTTTCAAGCTGTTAAAGCCATCTGACACATAGTGTAACAAACGGCATTCTTCCTACACTTTTGATGATTTCGTAGGCAAAAAGTACCGTTTGTCGGAAACAAACCACAGATTGTGGTATTCGGTCACATTTAACCGACGAATGGTTGTAATCAGGCCGGTAATTTAGGAATATAAGCTCCATCGAGCGATTGATACAAATTTATTGGGAGTATTGAAATGAAGAAAACACGCACTATTACTGCAACCGCATTACTAACCTTTGCTCTGCTTTGCATTGCACCACCTATGGCTAGCGCTGGAGACTTGGGCTTCAAGTCTGTTTCACAGGCTACTTTTGCTGTTAAAGGCAAAAAACGCTGGTGGCACCGCATCAGAAAGGGCAACTTCAAGAAGAATGACTTCAAAAAGAAGAGCACCAAGAACTCTGTTGATAACCCTGAGCCAATCACAGGCATGCTGGCACTAGCTGCAGCCGGTGTTGGTGGTGCTGCTATGCGCAAGCGCAAGAAGCAGGATCAAGATCAGGAATAAGCTGTAACAGGCCGACCACCGCTCCCTGCGGTCGGTCAGAAAAACAAGAGAGCAGTGTCTAACACTGCTCTTTTTTTTCGTCTAGAATATCGTCTCTTACACATCCAGAATTATTAAACTCTGCTATAAAATACAGTTATGAACTCAAGCATTTTTAAACAATATACCGAGAGCTTTATTAAAAGCCCGATTCGTAATCCCATGATCTTGCTGGCAGCAGGTTTAGCCTGTATTTCGCTGATTGGTAAAGAAGCCGGTGATTTCGCTATCTCGGCATTAACGATCATGGCCATCTTCAGCATGCTGATTGACAACCCGGACCAACCGGAAAGCAATCAATCCAATTACATTCTGGCCATAATTACTCTAATAGCCTTGTGTGTGCTGGTTCGCTATGTCTGGACAGCACAAGGGCTGCCATTAGCGATGCGTGGTATGCCTTTAGTATTACTCACCAGTTACTGGTGCTATCACCATGGTAGTCAGGTGTTGACTAAGCGCTGGAAAGAACTGTTATTGCTGGCAGTGCTGTTAATTCCAGATCGCACTCTGATGATGCCGTTTGTTGCTCCAATCCTGGCACTTTCTGATATGCCCAGCTTAAGCCACCTGACCGCAAACATCGCCGCCGGTGTTACCTGGATTCTTGGTTTACCCGTCGAATTGGAGGGTACCCACATTCACGCACCCAATGTCATCGCTAATGTATTTAAAGGCTGTGACGGAGGGCGGATTCTGGATTTTATGGTGCGTCTGACACTCATCCTGATTATTGCTTTTCCCGTTAAAAGATATAAATGGCCGATTATTTTAATCGTCAGTATGTTTCTGGGGTATCTGGTTAATGTGTTTCGAGTATCGGCGATGGTTTTTGTTGCCAATACCGGAGACATGCAGGCGTTCGATTACTGGCACACCGGTGAAGGCTCCAAGATCTTCAACCTGATTGCCATCATTTTATTCTGTCTGGTCGGATATTTTCAGATTACCCCGGCTAAAAGCGTGAAAGAAAGTAACGCCTGACCCCGGCAACCTCAAATTAGACTATGATTCTGCTCCTATGAGCACACAACTTAGCAGCGACTGTCAGCAATCACTGACGCAATTATTTGCGCAACTCCAGACCACGCTGGAAAAAAACAGTCGTGAAGATGCCAACTGGTTACAGCAGCGGCAATCACTGACGCTTGCCAATGCATTACTACGCAATCTCCAAGGCAGATCAGAACAAACTTCAAAACACGTCGTGGTGGTTGGACCCACGCAGGTTGGAAAAAGTACTGTGATCAATCATCTGCTTGGCTCGAAACAAGCGGGGGTGAGTGCGCTCGCCGGTTACACCAGGCACGCACAGGGATTTACATCTGGCTCAAGTGAGGTCGGGCAATTTGAGGCGCTTTTTCCGAACTGGAGACTGGTCAAGCAAAACGAACTGGATACGAATAACACCCGACAGTTTTCCGTCACCAGATCGGTTGGTGGCAATAACGACACGCCAGAGCACGTCGTTTATTGGGATACTCCGGATTTCGATTCAGTCAGCTCTCGCTCCTATCGAACGATTGTACCCAACCTCAGTGCAATCGCTTCGGTATTGGTACTGGTCTTGAGTAAAGAAAAATACGCTGACAACAGCGTCTGGGAATTTCTTAAACTGTTAGCTCCACTGCAGTTGCCTTTGATTATTTGTCTGAACAAGGCGGATGCAGCGCATGAAGAAGTCATCACTACCGAAATAAAAGAACGGTTGAATGACCTGAATTGCAAACATCAAGCCATCATTACATTGCCGTGGCAAGATTCAGACACTTCAATGCCTTCTGAAAGTATCAAGGCTTTAACGCATTCTGTAACGTCTACGCTCACTGAGAATCATCACTCACCCAGGTTGGCAGCCTACTTTCGTGACCATTGGCAAGACTGGTTAACACCGGTAATAGCTGAGCATCAGGCTCGTACAGAATGGCACGCCAGTGTGGAACAGGCATCAGAGCAACTGTTGGCTTATTACCGCGAACACTATTTACAACAAACGCGTTATTCCGAGGCCTTACAACGAGCCATTAGTAAACTTCTTGAGTTACTTGAGATACCGATTCTGGCTAGCACCCTCGGGACTCTGAGAAAAGTAATCACCTGGCCAGTTCGCACCCTGGGGAAAACGATTTTGGACTCGGTCTCGGATAAACAAGAAAAAACACAGACCAATGAAGTCATTATTCTAACCGAAGCGTATCAAAACGCCTTGACTGAGCTGATCGACAAAACACAACATGTTAAACATCAAGACCACCCACAACAAAAAATCTGGTGGGAATCGATCAAAAAAAGTCTGGATCAACAACAACATGACTTGCAACACCTCGCCGTCGATAGTATCGCCGAGCTGCAAGATAGCTTCGAACCAGAAATTGATGCGGCTGCCAACCGTCTGTATAAAAAACTTCAGGAGCAACCGGCAACCCTGAATAGTCTCAGAGCAGCACGGGTAACAACAGACGCCGCTGCTCTGGCAGTCGCCTTTCATACGGGAGGATTAAGTGCTACTGATTTGGTGTTGGCACCAGCCTTGTTATCGGTCACCTCTCTTCTCGCTGAAAGTGCTGTCGGACAACACATGAAAGTGATTGAAAAAGAACTCAAAGAAAAACAATTTCTACAAGTACAGAGCAACCTGGTTACGCCATGTCTGAAACAACCCATGCATGGTCTCTCCGAGCAACTGACATCAGAAAATTTATACAATATTTCTGATGCTGATGTGAGCGCTGCCGAACACTGCCTGAGTGAGTTGAACTGATGCTCGATTTCAAGCAACGTCATGAACAGTTAAGTAACTGGCTCAAGCAAAGTACTAAAGCAGGCTGGCTGTCAGAACAGTCACAAGCACAGCTCGATCAACTGGAAACAGCGAATGCTGAACAGCTATTCAACAATACAGCCATTAGACCACTTATCGTCGCCTTCTTCGGCGGCACCGGCACGGGCAAGAGTAGTCTGCTGAATAGACTGGCGAACGCCGAGATTGCTATCACCGGAGCGGCTCGACCGACCTCGCATGAAGTAACGATCTACCTACATCAGGAACATCAGTTAAACGAGAGTGTAACGAGTCTGCCGATGCAACAAACCCGAATTCACTATCACCAGCTGGTTCAACGCCAGCAGGTTGCCTGGCTTGACATGCCGGACTTCGACAGCGTTGAAAGCGCCAACCGGGACCTGGTGGAACAATGGTTACCCTATATCGATTATCTGGTCTATGTTGTGAGTCCTGAACGGTACCACGACGACCTGGGGTGGCAGATCCTGCAACAACGCCAACAACGACACCAGTGGCTGTTTGTGATGAACCACTGGGACGAAGGCAAGCCAGAGCAATTTGATGATTTTCGATCGAAACTCAATCAGGCCGGTTTTACCAACGCTGAATTATTACGAACCAGTTGCGCGACCGCCCCGATAGATGATGAATTTGAAAAACTGGAAGCGCACCTCAATCAAGCCATAGAAACCAATGGTATCGAGCAATTACAAAAAACCGGTGCTTTGGCACGTTTACAAGACCTCGAAAATCTTATTACCGAGTACCAGCAGACCATTGGCACACAAGCTCAATGGCATGTCTTGTCAACATCACTAAAGACCCTTTCCAGCACACAGCATAAGGGCCTGGTTTCACTGTTGCGTGATCAATCGCTAGGTCTGTTACAACCTTTACAAGCCATGGAAGAAGATTCGTCCTGGTTCAAAAACAAACAAAATCCGACCCGCTTACCGACTACCAGTGACATGATTGAACATCTCACTAATCAACGTTGTGGGAATTATCTGGAACGCCTGGTGCGTGAACAAGCTCACCACTGTCTGGAGCATGAACTACCTGATCAACCATTATCAAAAAGGCTGTCAAACCTGACTGGCGAGACTGTTCAGACTCTGGCAGACAATATGACGACCGCCACGGCCAAAGCCATGGCTAAACCTGGCACGCTGATTCAACGCACTATCTATAAGCTCTGTAGCTGGCTTGGTTTCATTCTGCCATTAGGTCTGGCCAGCTGGGCCGGATGGTTTTTACTGGCGCAATATCGCCAAGGGATGCAAGGTACCGGTGAGTTTTTAGGAACCGGTTTTATTACCAACACCCTAATGTTAATGGGATTAAGCTGGTTTATCCCATGGCTGA
>CALIRD010000091.1 GCA_938042355.1 uncultured Thiotrichales bacterium | reverse complement strand
GTTCTTGCAAGATCAGGGCTGCGAACTGTTTGGCATCGATGGCAGCCCTGAAATGATCGAAAAGACCCGGCAACTGGGTCTCGCTTGTGCCGTGATGGATGGTCACTCTCTATCTTTCAATTCCGAATTTGATGCCGTCTTCAGTAATGCGGCACTACACTGGATGACCCGTCCAAAAGACGTTGTCGCTGGCATGTATGCTGCTCTGAAACCCGGTGGTCGTATGGTGGTTGAATTTGGTGGTAAAGGAAACACCCATAAAATCATGACCGCCATTTCCGAAACTCTGGCGGAGTCTGGCGAACCAGATTATGAACTACCCTGGTATTTTCCAGATGAAGAGGCATACTCATCTATACTTAACGAGGCGGGCTTTGCAGTAGAACAAATAGAACTGGTCAATCGTCCTACCCCTCTTGAGAGCGGTATGCGCAAATGGCTTGAACTGTTTACTTCCGGTATTACTGCTGACATGGATAAGGAGGCCCGACTGGCATTTCAGGATAGCGTCTGCACTAAACTCAGACCCGAGTTGTTTGACCTTGAACAAGGCTGGTGGGCTGATTATGTTCGCCTGCGGGTAAAAGCGATCAAGCCACTATAATCCAAATTTTCTGAATACCGCTCGCAATCTGGCAGTAAACAGCAAGGCAAAGGTTGCAGGAACAGACTTTACCACCGCGCCGATTAAAAATGGCTCAACACCATACTCCCAAGCTTGAACAACCCCCACTTTGGTACTTAGCCAGAACCAACCGGAAGCCAGAATAATAAGATGTGCTTTGACAGACGCACCAAAAGCGTACACTATTTTTTTGAATTTTATATGATTCAAAACATATTCAAGAAACAATGCCGCCAATAAAAATCCGATGAGATAGCCCCCGGTATTTCCAAATAAATGTGCAATGCCGCGACCACCCTCTGAAAACACTGGTAACCCGACAACACCTAACCCCAGATATATGGCGACAGAATACACTCCAAGGCGCGCTGGCAATAAGGCCACCACCAGTAACAATGCCAACGTTTGTGCGGTTTGCGGGACCGGTATCCCGGGAATTTGGAGGTCAATACCTGCACTGGTGATTAAAAACACCGTACCAAGTGCAACAAGCAGCGTTTTTTTCATGGATTTTTATCAAGCTGTGATACAAATCAAAACAGCATCTATTCCTGTAAATGATTTTTAAGGTATGAGTGATTAGACTAACACTATGCTGGAAGCACTATGTCATATCTACGATCTAAAGGAAAAACAGGCGGTGGAATTTTCACTGCGTGGGCTGGATTATCTCGTCATAAAAAATCTTGATGATATTTCTATATTTATCAATGAATGTCCTCATGCCGGGCATAATCTCAATATGATGACAGATGACATTGTTTCAACGGATGGCAAACAAATGATGTGTTCAGCGCATGGTGCAGTATTTCAGACCAGTGACGGCAGATGTACTCAGGGGCCGTGCACTGGCGCTTATCTTGAGAAGGTAAATATTACGATTAAAGACGACAAAATCTGGCTGTAAGCACTACACTACTTGCAGCAGCGGCAACTTAATCACTGCGGCAACCCCACCTTCTTCTTTATTCAATATACGTATTTGACCACCGTGTCCTTCCACAATTTCGCGACATAAAGGTAAACCCAGACCGGTACCGTAACGCTTGGTCGAATAAAACGGTAGCAACGCTTTTTCTATTTGTTCATCTTTAAGACCGGAACCTGCATCTTCAATTCGAATCCAGCAATGCTCCTGATCCTGCTTAATTTCCAATGTCACCAGCTCGGGCGGCGAGCCGGACTCATGGGCGTTTTTGATAAGATTTATGATGACTTGTTCAATTTGAATCGGATCAAAGTTTGCATCTTGATCAGGTAAAGAACCAAGCAATTTGAATTCACTCATGGCATTTAAAGATTCAATAAAACCGTGCCACTTCGTTGGTTCGATATTGGGTTTGGGTATTCGGGCAAAATCAGCATACTGATCAATAAACTGATGCAAATGCTCAGCACGATTACTCACTACACCTAATATCTCCTCCAGTTTTTCACTGTTATCCAGTTTCTTTGCGAGCACTTGGCCACTGTGACAAAGCGATTTGATAGGTGCGAGAGAGTTATTTAATTCATGACTGATCACTCGAATTACCTTTTTCCAGGTATCAACTTCCTGTCGATTAAATTCTTTAGTGAATTGCTTATAGAGATATAAATAATTTATCTGATTATTCAGAACAAATTTGTGTTTGTTCAAATAAAATATTTCTTTCTCGCCATTGATAGCGAGATCAAATACTCCATCTTTATTATTCAAAGTGACGGTTTTGAGTGTGTCGGAAACCTCACCACACGCCTGAATTAAATCGCGGCCATCGATCTTGTCACCATCAGCGAGCAGTTTCCTCGCTGCCATATTACTGTAAGTGATTACCCCTTTTGCGTTGGTTAGAATCATAGCCACCGCAGCTGATTGGATAACACTGTGTAACATCAGCTCGCGCTGCATCAATTCCTGACGGTCGTCACGCAGCTGTAAGTTTAATTTGTTGTACGTAGTCAGTAATTCGTCGAAATAATGATCACCTGTCCTGGCCAGATTCAGACTATAATCACGATCCAGTAAACTCAACATGCCATCATGAATTGAACGCAAGCGCTCTTGATAGTGTGCATTGAATCGAGTCAAAACCAGAAAAAACACCAGAAAGCCTAGTACCGCCAGCAAACCTGAATTCAGCAGTGTGTTTTGACTGTACTTGAACATCAGGTAGGCGGCCAGACTACAAAAAAGAAAACCGGCTAACAACGTCAGCAATAAAACCTTATAGGACAGTGAAGTACTGTTCATAAAAAAACCTGATAAACCCGTATCAGGATTCTATGCCAAATTTTTCCATTCTGCGATACAAGGATTGACGGCTCATACCCAGGCTTTTAGCAGCCTTGCTTACGTTGCCAGAATTTTTTTCCAGGGCGTCATTGATCATATCTGCTGTCAGATCCTGCTTACGCGTGTTCTTGATCACCAATTCACCACCAAACAAATCCGGTGTAATCTCATCTCCCTCGGCCAACACACTCGCCCTGCGTAACATGTTCTGTAATTCACGCACATTTCCCGGCCATGAATATTGCTGCAACACTTGAGCCGCTGAAGCTGAAAGTTCTTTATCCCCCGAGAAATGTTCGGCTAAAGGCAGTACATCCTCGGGCCGCTCGGACAGTGGCGGAACTCTCAAAGGAATCACATTCAAGCGATAGAACAAATCTTCACGAAAGGTTTTGTCGATAATCGCACTTTCCAGATCGGCATTGGTTGCACTAATCACTCTTACCGTAGTCTTTTTAGTTTCCGAACTACCGAGTGGCTCATATTCTCCGGTCTGCAACACGCGTAACAATTTCATCTGTCCTTCTGCTGACAAATTTCCGATTTCATCCAGAAAGATGGTGCCACCATCAGCCGCTTCAAAACGACCGACTCGTTTCTTCTGTGCACCGGTAAACGCACCAGCGACAGCACCAAACAATTCAGCCTCCATTAAATCTTCAGGTAGCGCACCCATGTTCACCGTCACAAACGGACCATCCTTGACAGATGAATTTGCCTGTATAACTTTAGCGATCATATCTTTGCCCGAGCCATTCGGTCCGGTGATCAGCACCGGAACATCAGATGGTGCTACTTTGGTCGCCAGATTCAGTAATTCATGCATTCCATCACTGTTGTAGATAATGCCGCACAGATCAAAGTTTTCAGTGAGTTGGCGTTTTTTACTTTGCGATTTTTTCTTCAAGCTATGATTTTCTTTGCGCAACTCACGCACTTCCAGTAAATTTTTTACTGTATTTGATAATTTCGTATCATCCCATGGCTTGCCTAGATAATCCGCTGCCCCTGATTTCATCAAGTCGACAGCGACCTCCAAATCGGTCCAGGCTGTCAACAGAACCACAGGGAGATTTTCATCTATCTCACGCAGCTTATTAAACAACGCTACCCCCTCGTGTCCCGAGGTCGTGTCTTCTCTGAAATTCATGTCCTGAATCACCAGATCAACGGCATGCTCTTTTGCCTGACTTAGCCCTGCTTCAGGTGTCTCTGCCGAAAAAACGTCATAGTCCTGTATTTCGAATAACACCCGAATCGCCGTACAAATATCCGGGTTATCATCAATCACTAATATTTTAGGCATTAGACTGACCGGGTTGCTGTGGCTGGAGAAATTGAAGACGCACGTAATGCCGGTATAGTGACAGCTAATAAGCCGATCACCCACAACAACACTGCGCCAAAGACTAAAAATTGCGGCTGCATCTTTCCGACCTCAAGACTTTGGTCGAGTAAATAATTCAGCCCTAGTGCAATGGCTACACCTAATACGATACCCATACTGGTGATTAACCAGTTTTCGGTAAGAAAGTATTTGATGATGTCGCTTTTACGCGCACCTAGTGCACGGCGCGTGCCAATCTGCTTACGTCGCTTGTTGACGTTAAACCAGGCAAGGCTGACAACACCGAGAATATTGATGAAGGTCAGCATCGTGACTATGGTTTTTAACATGCTATTTACACCGGACTCTGTTTCATAGGCAAGTTTCTTATATTCCTGCATTGATCTGACACGTGAAACATAACGATTAGGGTCCTGTTTCAGTACTTCTTCAACCTTCTCCATTACCTCTGGCAATTCACCGGGCTGGGTACGAATTGAATAGCGTGTAAAATGCTGATAACCCACCAAACCTTCAATACGCATATTAAACGGGTTATTACGTTGTGGTGAACCACCAATCAACTGGTCAAATACACCAACTATAATTTTGGGGCGTTGCTCGGCATCACCTCCATCATAAACATTTTTCCCCACAGCACTCTCCTCAGGAAATAATTCATCGGCGACAGCCTTGCTCACCATAATATAGGGTATATGTTTATCCTCACCTTCTTGTAAATAGGTAATTTCTTCAGGTGAAAAATTTCTGCCTTCAATGATTTTAAAATCATAGACATTGGCGAAATTTTCATCTCCCCGATAAAGACACATATGTACATCGGTTCCATCCTCACCTTCAGGGGCCGTATTTAATCCACCACACCAGTTGTTACCTGACAAAGGAACGACGGGGCCAGGTGTCACCGCGAGCACTCCAGAAGTGGCAGTGATTTTTGCCAACTCACTTAGCATTATCTCTTTTGGGTCAGATTCCATATTGACGGTCGAGATGCTCACTACAAAAGTATTATCCAGGTCAACGCCGGTTGGACGATTCATATCGCTCTCATTCTTATTGACGATTGACACTGCGTTAGTAATAACGGCCAACGTAATGGCAATTTGCAGGATAATTAAAAATACAGCGATTTTTGTTCTTGATAAAGCACTGAGTATGGGTCTGATTTCCATGACTCTCTCCTATTGTGTTTTTAAATTAGCGGCCGGCGGTTCGCTGGCTGCACGCCAGCTTGGATAAATTCCTGAGAGTATGCTCGCTGCTATAGCGACTACTACGCCCATAATAATCAAGGTCGGGTCTAGCGCAGAAAATCGTTCCAGGCTGTCACCAAATAACTCACGTACCCATCTGAGTCCAACGACAGCAAACAACAAGCCAAATAGTCCTCCTACCAGACCTATCAGTGATACCTCAATTAAATTTTGTTTGAAAATATCCGATTTACTGGCACCTAATGCACGCCTGACACTGACGTCTGTACTTTTTCCAATAAACTTGGCTGCGAGTAAGCCGATGGTATTGATCAAACAAACCAGCAAAAACAGAAATGACATACTTTGCATTAAACGAACCGGCCCTTCTGCCACTTCGTGCTGCTTCAACCAGGCGTTCACATCCGTCGCAAAATTATTGGTTGGGCGTTGAAAGCGCCCAAGCGTTTTTTGATTGGTGGTGTAATTGTTCAGGCTTTCGAGTAATTGTGTCTTGTCATCTTTACTCGCGAGCTCTACCCAAAAACCTACCCATGCACATTCCGCCTGTAAAAAGGCGTCATGGCTTCCCCGATCGAACGGCTTCCAGCAATTCATGGAACCATTGAAACTAAAGGGCTCTCTGTTAACAAAGGTATTGATCGGGGTATAAATCTCGGCAAATTCATGCCCTATGTGTGGATAGGGCTCGAAGTAAGGCATGGCGATATTCCATTTTTTAATCACGCCTACAATTTTAAAATCACCATCATTGGTCTTGAGTGTTCGACCAACGCTGTCTTCACCAGAAAATATCTTGTCGTTGATCTCTTCGGTTATGACGATAACGCTTTTACCTTCGTCATCAACTTCACTCCAGCTGCCGCCATATAAAAAATCGACATTAAACATACTGAAAAATGAGCGGTTAGTCGCACGAACTTCAGCACCAAAATAGTCAATATCCTTGTCTTCGGGCAAAACGAGGGTGCCAAAACGGTAATGCAGCGTCTTGTTCACTACTGGCAAATCTTCTTCCATCAGGTTTTTTGCATCCAGATACGTCAGGCTTGCCCAGAGGTCTGCAGACGTTTCAACTTCATAGTCAGATTCAATATCACCAGCATCCAGTTGAATGGCATAAAGTCGATCGCTCTTCTGTGGAATGGGATCACTCGAAGCATAGTAGTAGATGGTCATAGTGATCATAAACGAGCCAACACCCACCGCCAGAGCAAGCACCATCAAAGACGAGATGATGTAGTTGCGTTTGATACTTTGCCATGCGAGCCTCAGATAATAACCAAACATTTACGCCCCCTCGGCAACTGCAGTTACCTTCTCACTAACCCTGTGCATCATTTCATCCAGATCACTGACACTACCATCAAGAATCTGGATGTTGCGTCTGGCTCGAACCGCCAGCTCCGGATCATGGGTCACCATGATGATGGTTGTGCCTTCGGCATTAATGTCTTCAAGCATCTGCATTACTTGCTGCGCCATCAGTGAGTCCAGGTTTCCAGTAGGCTCATCGGCTAACAAAAAGCGGGGTTTACCGGCTAGAGCCCGTGCGATTGCCACGCGTTGTTGTTGACCACCAGACAGTTGTGATGGCAAATGTTTCATACGTGATTGCAAACCAACCTTTTCCAGGGCCTCTTCGATTAACTTCTTTCGCTCAGCTCCTGAGAAACCGCGATAACGCAACGGCACGTCAACGTTATCGAAGATGTTCAGATCAGGCATTAAATTAAAACCCTGAAAAATAAAACCGACTTTTTCATTTCTAATCTGTGAACGCTTTTTGTCACTCAACTTTCCTACACTCTCGCCATCGAGCTCGTAGCTGCCGGAAGTAGGCTCTTCAAGCAGCCCGGCGATATTGAGAAAGGTAGTTTTTCCGGAACCTGAAGGTCCGGTGACAGCGACAAACTCTCCATCATTGACATCCAGATTGAAGTTACGCAAGGCGTAGGTTTCAACCATGTCTGCGCGATACACCATCTCTATTTTTTTCATTGACAACATACTTGCCTCCTTAATCTGCTAGATAAATTTGTTCTGCTTGTTTGAATTTACTGATATCTGAAGAAATAATTTCTTCTCCTGGCTCCAGTCCTGAAAGCACTTCTACTTCATTCACGCTTTGTCTGCCAAAACTAACAGTGCGTTTGATGGCAGTATCTCCATTAATGACATATACATAACGCCCGGCACTACTATCCAGATACGCCGCTTTGCGTAACTTGATGACATCTGGCTTGTCTTCCAGAACAATACGAATACTGACACGCTGGTTCTGTCTCAAACCGTCTGGCTGCACTCCCTCGAACCGAATAACCGATTTAACTTGTCCACTCACTACCTGGGGTGAAATCGAAACAACTTCGCCGGCATAATCTTGACCGAGGTATTTGATTATTGACCCCATACCAATCGCGATTTCATCGGCGTAGGCTTCAGGAATATTGGCGTCAATTTCAAACGCGCTTAAATCAATGACGGTCATCACTAATTGACTGGCAGCAACTGTATCCTGTTCGGCGACTTGAATATCTCCGACGATACCTGCTACGCCCGACTTGATTTCCAGAGCGGTTATCTGGCGCTGCAGTTCTTCAGTGATCAGGCGTTGCTGTTCAAGCTGTAACTCCGATGTTTGTAATTCAAACTCAAGCGAGTCTTTGGCAAGATCAGCATTGGTGAGAGCGTACTTGTGCTCAACCTCGGCATTGTTTCTTTCATCGGCAGCACGTTCAAAGTCCAGACGACTGATGACACCTTTTTCCCAAGCTTTTTCGGAACGTTGCAGTTCACGTTTTGCTGCCACAAATTTTAATGAGGCTAAATCTTTATTGCGTTGATTTTCTGCAATGGCCTGTCGGGTCCTGATGCGCTGACGTTCCACGTCAATGGAGAGCAGATCAAATTGTGCTTTTTGTTGTTGATACTGGTTATTCAATGCAGGGCTCTCAATTGATGCGAGTACTTGTCCCTGGCTGACTTGATCACCCGACTTGACCTTTAGCGATATGGTTCCCGCTGTCTTACTGAAATAGGATGGTTTGATCGCGGCAACTATTCGACCTTGAACACTGACATCACGAATGAACTCACCACGTTGAACTTGTAGCGTTCGGATATCGCTGGTTTTAACGGATACATCGGATGACCACCAACGTGACAAGGTATTAAACGCAAGAACCAGAATAGCGAGCCCCAACAGTACCGAGACAAACAGAATTAACTTGAGCTTGCTGCCAGCATTTCCGTTTTGAGCGATGCGAACATCGGTTCCTGAAGTATCTTTAATCATTGTTATGGTTTTTTCGTAACAGTCACGTTACTCATACATAATTCGTGCCAACAAGAGATAATTATTACAAAACAGTCACTTATGGATTATCAAACTGTATTGAAAGTGTACGGACAAAATCAATGTGTCCGATATTTGTAGCAAAACGTCAGTGAGACAATGCCAGCCAAATACCGATAACAATCATCATTGAACCGGAGATCCGGTTAATCCAATGCAGTCGTTGACCACTTTGTAACCAAAGTGCGAGCTGGCGACCACCGCTGGCGTAAATCATCAGACTAATGAATTCAATGACCGTAATGACAATCAATAATGCAATCATCTGGGTCAGGACCGGGTGTTGATCTGAAATGAACGGTGGAAGAAACGCAATCATGAAGGCCCATCCTTTAGGGTTACTGATTGCTGTGATAAAACCTTGTATGACCAGAGTCAGGTTATCAGAAGGATTGTTACTTTGTACTGAACCATCTGGTAATACGGCGGGTTCCGACCGCCATTGTTTCCAACCAAGATAGATAAGATAGACACCACCTAATACGCAAAATATTCTGAATATCATTGGATAATTCAGCATCACAGTCGCCACCCCGGCCACTGCCGCGACTGCGACCAACGCCACACCGGTGAGCTCACCCAGCATCATCCACAGGGTTCGCCTGACACCGTGCGAAATACCCAATGACATCGAAAGTGTCATACACATTCCGGGCGTAATCGAGATTGCTGCGAACGTCGGGATAAATAAAAGTATCAGCCTGAGATCCATCAAGTAATTCTAGTCTGCTTGTACTAAAGACGCTACGTAAATACTGTTCGAGAACTGTGGCACATAAATCTGCGTTTACAGCATGATATGATTTATGCCCTCAAAAACGTGGAAAAAAAACATGCATGTACTGGTCATCAATTGCGGCTCATCAAGCGTTAAATATAAAGTATTCGATGGCGATAAAAGTTTGTTAAGTGAGAAAATCGAGAGGTTAGGAGATAACTTCAGCCATGCTGATGCGATCCAGCAAGTCATCAAAGCGGTTGCACATTTTCCTATTGATGCCGTGGGCCATCGCGTTGTGCACGGTGGCGAGAAATACAGCAAAGCCATTCTGATTGATGCCGACGTTAAAGCAGAGATTGAACGCTGTTATTCCTATGCCCCATTACACAATCCCTACAATTTAGAGGGCATAAGCGCTGCACAAACAGCCTACCCCGATCTACCGCATGTAGCGGTTTTTGATACTGCCTTTCATGCCACACTGGAACCCGCTGCTTACAGCTATGCCATTGATGCTGAACTTGCTAGCCAGCATGCACTGCGACGCTATGGTTTTCATGGCACTTCACATCAGTATGTTGCTGAACTAGCCGCTATCCACTTACAACAACCACTCGATCAACTCCGACTCGTGAGCCTGCACCTCGGTAATGGCGCCAGTGCCTGCGCCATACAAAATGGTGTTTCTATTGATACCAGCATGGGGCTTACACCTTTGGAAGGTTTGGTCATGGGTACTCGCAGTGGTGATATTGACGCTGGTTTAGTTATCAAGTTACAGCAGGACCTTGGTTTGAATGCCTCTGAAATCGACATCATGCTCAATAAAAAAAGTGGTCTGAAAGGCTTGTCCGGCATTAGCAATGATTTGCGTGAAATAGAAACCGCAGCCGAGAATGGAGACCAACGTGCCCAGTTAGCGATCAGTGTCTTCGCTCATCGCGCCCGAAAATACATCGGTGCCTATGCGGTCGCTATGGGTGGGATCGATGCGCTGATTTTTACTGGAGGCATTGGAGAAAACGCCGTGAATATGCGTCGCCGCATTATGCAAAATCTGGATTTTCTGGGCCTGAATTCTGATCAGGACAAAAATGCAAGCTGTTCATTGTCAGATGAGAATCCCGTCATTGCGGTTAATCGCACGCATTCACGGGTCTCGGCTCTGGTGATAAAAACCAATGAAGCGCGCATGATCGCCCGACAAACTCGCCAAATCGCGAGTAGTCAAAAACCGGATGCCCAAGGCTGTCGCCCGATTCCGATCGCCGTCAGTGCCAGACATTTACATCTGAATGAAGAGTCCTTCAAAACCTTGTTTGGCGCCGATGCCGAACCTACCAAGTACAAAGACATCTCACAACCAGGCCAGTATGCCTGTGAGGAAAAAGTAAATTTAATCGGACCGAAAAATTCTATCGAAGGTGTTCGTTTGCTTGGCCCCTTTAGAAGAAACAATCAAATTGAAATCTCTCGTACTGATGAGTTTCGACTGGGCGTGGATGCACCGGTGAGAGACTCGGGTAGAACCAAAGGTTCAGCACCGATTACGCTGGAGGGTCCAGCCGGAAGACTTGAGCTTGAAGAAGGCTTGATTTGTGCTCGGCGACATATCCATATGCACCCGGATGACGCTGAATACTATGGTGTAGAAAATGGTGACAATATAGAGATTGCGATTAATAGCGAAGGCAGGGATTTAATCTTTGGCGATGTCTTGATTCGTGTCTCTCAAAAATACAAACTGGAAATGCATATCGACACTGATGAAGCCAATGCTGCAGAACTCACTCGCGGACTTGGTGGTGATATAGTGTATGACGATATAGCTATGGATCATGCGTGTGCGACGATCCAGAGAAACTCCAAAGATGCCAATTGATGTAACCAGTCACTCTTTACTTGAACAAGCGCATCAAGCCGCATTAGCCTATCTTAAACAGCTCCCCAGCGCAGCAGTCACACCCACTGACCATAACGCCGTAGAACTAACCACTCCAACTGCTATACCACAGCAATCTCAGGCTGCCAGCACAATACTGCAACAACTTGCGAACCTCGGTGAACAGACTACGAAAACCAGCGGCGGGCGTTATTTTGGTTTTGTAAATGGCGGCATATTACCTATTGCTCTAGCCAGTAGCTGGTTGGTAGACAGCTGGAACCAGAATGCAGCTTTACATGTCATGTCGCCACTTGCGGCTGACATTGAGACGCAATGTGAGCAATGGCTGATCGAGCTCCTTGGCTTGCCGATACAAAGCGTTGCAAGTTTTGTAACCGGATCTTCCGCTGGCAACCTGTGCGCGCTGGCTGCCGCTCGTCATCGGATACTCAAGCGTAAAGAGTGGAATGTAGAGCAGAAAGGTCTGCAAGGTGCACCATCGATTCGAATAGTGGCCAGCGCCAGTGCACATTCTTCCATTGCCAAAGCCATTGCGGTGCTTGGACTGGGGACAGACAATATGATCGCCGCACCGGTTGACGATCAAGGTCGCGTCGACCCAAAGCAACTGCCCGAGCTTGATGAAAACACTATCCTGTTATTACAGGCTGGTAACGTCAACAGTGGCAGCTTTGACCGCTTTACTGATCTTTGTTCGATCGCCAATGAAGCCGGTGCCTGGGTACATATCGATGGTGCCTTTGGTTTATGGGCAGCGGCGACAGAACACTTCTCCGCACTCACTCAAGGTATGGAATTGGCCGACTCATGGGTGACCGATGCACATAAGACGCTCAACGCTGGCTATGATGGCGGTATTGTATTTTGCAAACACGAGCAAGACTTGCGTGCGGCAATGACAGCCAGTGGTAGTTACATACAATACAGCGAACAACGCGATCCAATGACATTAGGTCTGGAAATGTCGCGCCGGGCACGCGCCATCCAGATTTGGGCAACACTCAAATCGTTAGGTAAAGACGGCATTAATACCCTGGTCGAGCAACTCTGCCAACA
>CALIRD010000090.1 GCA_938042355.1 uncultured Thiotrichales bacterium | reverse complement strand
TCTTGGCAATAGTCTACAGTACGTAATTTTGAGATTTTACTTAAAGTTATATTTTCACACGACTGTTTGATTATGAACGTTTCATTTCTTTCTAAGTGTGAGTGCGTATTAGGGTTTTCCAATTGAGTTGAAATTAAACAGTGGTTATTTAGAGTGTCTTTAAAGTCTTGCGAAGTATGTTTTACATACAATGCGTTTGGGAATTCTAATGAATAGGCTGTCCACAGTTCATTCATATTCTCTGCAGAGATAATTTTGTATTGCGGGATAGTTGCGTCAGGAAGAATAGGCTGTCCTATGCACTGTGCATATGAGGTAATTGGTAGGAAAAGAAATGTGATGAATACTATAGCTTTCATTTGTAAATCTAACAGTTAACTAGACAGAATGTGGATAATAAGTGATTATACAGAAATGTTCTATTATTCATTCCAGCCTTCATGAAAAGTGAAGAAAAGCCAATCATCACACGACCTAAAAAGCACTGGCATCGCAATGCTAAATACTCCGGCTGGCATCAATACCATGCGGCACTGGTTCGTCGAGCTATACCGCAAAAGTTACACACTCATTATGTGAATCATGCCAAGTTACTGTTTAAACATACCGAAGGTCAGCGATTAAAACATCTGACCCAGTCACAGCTAACAGAGTTTTTTACCATTACCAGTCATGATAACAATGTCCCGGATTATCAGTTCAAACAAATTATTAAGGCCCTTGAAATCCTGTTGGTCGATGTCGCCAACGTGCCCTGGGCAGATTCTTTTAATTGGTCCTATTGGAACAGCGCGACAGCGAGTATTGATGCTAAACACACCACACTCAGCCGCGAAAGAGCGCTCGGTCCGCCAGACAGATCACGAAACTCTCAACGACTCAGAAATGTTAAGATTGATCAAGATTATCCAGGTGTCATTGATGACGTAGTGTCGACATTACGCGCGCGACAGATGTCTGTTCGAACCGAAAGTAGTTATATCTATTGGATAAAGCGATTTCTATTCAGTGTAGAGGGTAAGGCGTTAAGTAGCATTGATGAATCTGATGTCGAGAACTTTCTCAATGAACTCGTACTCAAGCGTCAAGTGAGTAACAGTACGCAACGCTTGGCACTGAGCGCACTCGTCTTCTTGTTTGAACATACTCTTAAGCAGCCCCTTAAAAAACTTGATTTAAAGCAATCAAAACGAGCCAGGAAATTACCGGTAGTTCTTTCAGTACCAGAGATAAAAAGCTTGCTAGAGCAAATGGAAGGTCAACCCGCTTTAATGGCGTGGTTGATGTACGGTTCAGGCATGCGCTTGATGGAGTGTGTGCGTTTAAGAGTCAAAGACATCGATTTTGATCAGCACCACATCATGGTGCGAAATGGAAAAGGGAGTAAAGATCGAGTAGTACCGCTACCTCAATCGTGTGTTTCATCGTTACAAGAACACTTAGAGCAGAGAAGGCGCTTATTTGATGCTGATGTAGAGATGGGATTTGATGAAGTCTTTATGCCTGATGGGTTGTTAGAAAGGTATCCTGAGCAGGCTAAATTATGGGGTTGGCAATTCGTATTTTCATCAAGCCGAGTCTCCAAGGATGCTGAAACGGGAAAAATCAGAAGGCATCATATTCACGAAACAGCATTGCAGCGGGATGTAAGGGCTGCTGCTAAACGTGCAGAAATCGTCAAGCCGGTCAGTACACATACGCTGCGTCATTCTTTTGCTACACACTTACTACATGCCGGGTCAGACATTAGAACTGTACAAGAATTACTGGGTCATGCCGATGTTGCTACAACAATGATTTATACGCATGTGATGAATCGAGGAAATGTTCCACAGGTTAAGAGCCCAGCCGATCATCTCTGATAGTCCATAGGGTAGAAATCGTCCTTCCCCCCAGGAAGTTTTTGGTCGTAAGTTAACTCACACTGTCCCCGTATTGTCCCGGAGAAAGAAATGTTGAGATTTTAGCGGATTGCAAGTGATTGAAATAAATAGGGAAGTGGCGCCCCAAGAGAGATTCGAACTCCCGACAGACTCCCCTTAGGAGGGGGACGCTCTATCCAGCTGAGCTATTGGGGCGCTCTATTTTGAATTTTATGAGTTCTTGAGTTACAACGCTAGCGTTAATCAAAACAGATTTTCTACTTGTCATTTGTCCAGCGTCAGCGCTGCAGGGAATTGCCAGTCCAAGTTATTGGAGAACTCAATTTGTTTGTTCAGGTTTTCCATAACATCATCGGGAAACGGCGAGCTTTTGCGTATGCTTTGATCTATATGTAGTACCAGAAATTCAATGCTGCAGGCTAGCTCATTGGTATCATCATTGAGAATAAAGAAAACACCATGTGAGCGTTTTTTATCATGATTCAGGAAGCGGGCATAGGTAGTGATGCTGTTTCCTACATGTAATTCTCGCCAGTAGTGAAAGTGGTTTTCAAGATCCACGATGCCTAGTTTCCTTTCGGTAAAGTAATTTATGTATACGCCAAGTAACTCATTAACGTTCCAGCCATATTCGTTGTAGCAGTCCATATAAAAACTGATGTTGATATGGCCGTTATCATCTTCCCATTTTTTATCGATGGTTCTGCCGCCCAACGGGGTAAGTTGACGAATATGATCTGCTGTTGGTGCTTTAGTAACTGGCATGGAAAGGTTCCCGGTTTTTATTGGTCTAGCTAAAATCTGTGCTGAATTTTAGAGTGTCTGTCTGTACAAAACCACCCGTATCAACTGACATAAGAGGCGTGATTGATTACACTGTATTAATGATTAAAGTATTGTTTATTTGTATGGGAAACATATGCCGTTCGCCCACGGCGCATGGAGTATTTCAACATCATGTTAATGAGGCAGGATTGTCAGACGCTATTCTGGTGGATTCGGCTGGTACCCATTCCTACCACATTGGTCATTCACCGGACTCACGTTCACAAGCGGCTGCATTGCAGCGGGGTTTTGATTTGAGTGAACAACGAGCACAGAAGCTAACTTCAGAGCTTGGTAGTGAGTTTGATTATTTAATCGTGATGGACGATACCAACTTCAACGATGCCAAGTCGATCATTGCTGCAGCGGACATCGATAAATTACAGTATTTACTCTCATTCAGCGATGATTCTGAAAAGTTTGTGCCTGATCCATACTACGGTGGCGACAGTGGCTTCGAGCAAGTTCTGGATCTGGTAGAAAACGCCTCGAGCAGTTTGCTAGAGAGTATTAAAGAAAAACACAACCTATGAAAAAACCGGCTTCTGCCGGTCTTTTCATTTGTAGTTTTAGCCCTCTGTCCCTTAACTAGTCTTTGAGCGTGTGTACGACGCTCTTGGGCGTTGGTGAGGGGTTTGGTGAATTAGCATTGCTTGCATTCACGGTATTACCATTCACCTCTTTAGGTTTTGGTGCAGGTGGCTGTTTTACATTACCGGCATTTTCAGAAGTCTTAGGCTTTGGTTTAGCTGCAGCCTTTTGCTCGGGTTTAGGCGATTTATTTTGGCTTTGTTTCGGGCTGCTTTTAGAGCCGCCATCATTTGTCGCTTTGTTCTGATTTTGATTGGCAGGTTTGTTGCTATTGTTCCTGCGACGATTTCGGTTGCGATTATTGCGCTTACCAGGCCCACGTTGTGGCCCTTTCTTTTGCGTGCTATCAGCCGCTTCCTGCTTGTTATCAGAGCCTTGCGGGTTTTGCTTGTTATCAGCTGTTTTATTCTGCTTGTTAGCATTTTGCTGATTGTTTTTCGCACCCGGTTTGTTTTGCTTGTTGTTCTGGTTCTTGGTTTGATTACGGTTTTTGTTGCGGTTTCTATTACGGTTCCGATTTTGATTCCGGTTTTTGTTGCGGTTGTTATTGTTATGCCGCTTGCCAGCTGGTGCTTTGTTATTGCTTTTGGCTTTCGCTACCGGCTTTTTCGCAGGAGCGTTGCCCGTACCAAACAAGCTGCGCCAGATTCTGACAAAAACACCAGGCTTTACCACTTCAGCGGCTGCTGCCGGGATAGGGGCAACACCCTGCGGGATTACGTTGCGAACCGCGGCTTGTTCACTTGAACTGGTTTGTTGCGCTTGTGGTGTAGGTGTTGCAGGTGTTTCCGGCTGTTGGTAACTCTGCTTGTTAACGCTCTTGTGATCTTTGTCATCTGTACGAACCCGGTCGATACGATAGAGCGGACGTTGATAGTTCTCATCGGGAACCAACATCACGTGTGTGTTGTAGCGTTTTTCAATATCCGTGACGTGGTCTCGTTTTTCATTGAGCAGGTAAGTGGCTACGTCTAGTGGCAGGTGTGCTGCAACTTGACCGGTCTTTTCTTTACTGGCTTCTTCTTCAACCAGTCTCAAAATTGAAAGTGCGAGTGATTCCACGCCGCGCACCGAACCATGACCGGTACAGGTCGGGCAGAGTTCCTGGCTGGACTCATCCAATGATGGGCGCAAACGTTGACGTGACATCTCGAGTAATCCAAACCTGGAAATACGTCCAACCTGGACTCGGGCTCTGTCATGCGACATAGCTTCTTTAAGCTGGCGTTCTACTTCACGTTGATTCTTATTGGCGTGCATGTCAATGAAATCGATAACGAACAGGCCACCCAGATCTCTAAGACGTAATTGCCGGGCAATTTCTGCTGCTGCTTCAAGATTGGTGTTGAGTGCTGTTTCTTCAATGTCAGATCCTTTGGTGGCTCTGGCAGAGTTGATGTCGATTGCGGTCAGTGCTTCTGTGGTATCCACCACAATAGCGCCACCTGATGGCAGGCTGACTTCACGGTTAAAGGCAGACTCAATTTGAGATTCAATCTGAAAGCGGTTGAATAACGGCGTACGCTCCTCATAAAGCTTTACCTTGCGCAGCGTGTTCGGCATGACTTGCTGTATGAAGTTATGCGCGCGGTTATAGGTTTCCTGATCATCTATCAGGATCTCACCGATGTCACTGCTGTAGTGATCACGCATGGCGCGCACGACCAGATCGCTATCCTGATAAATCAGGAATGGAGCAGGGCGTGACTCAGCCGCGTTTTGTATGGCTTCCCAAATGGTGACCAGATAATCCAGATCCCACTGTAATTCTTCGGTCGTTCGACCAACGCCAGCAGTTCTGACGATGCAGCCCATCTCGGGGTTTTGGTTGACATCTTTCATGGCTGCCTGCACCTGACGTCTATCTTCACCTTCAATACGGCGAGACACGCCACCGGCACGCGCTTCGGTTGGCATCAGTACTGAGTAACGTCCCGCCAAACTGATCTTGGTGGTGATAGCAGCACCCTTGGTGCCACGTTCTTCTTTCTCGATTTGCAGAATGATTTCAGTGCCTTCGGCAACCGCATCCTTGATCGATAGATCGCGAGGATCACCACTAACGCCATCCTTGAAGTAGCGAGGAACAATTTCCTTAAAGGGCAGGAAACCATGTCGATTCGCGCCGTATTCTACGAAGGCTGCTTCGAGACTGGGTTCAACGCGGGTAATTTTTCCTTTGTAAATACTGGCTATCTTTTGATCTTTAGAGGGGATCTCAATATCCAGGTTATGCAGTTTTTGACCGTCTACTATAGCGACTCTGACTTCTTCGGCCTGAGTGCCATTAATTAATATCCTTTTCATTTTATATTCTCGTTTAAGGCCTGAGAATGAACGCACACAGGCGCACACTCAGGCATCATTACATTTGCAGATAATTAGGAAATGCCCTTAACGAGCTATCAGATACAAGGCCGCACAGGCCATTTTTGACGAGGTAGGCCATGTTATTGACCATTTTAAACGTTCTCACCCTCAGGTGATCGTTTGCTACTTCTAATGCTGTGCCAACATGCTAGTTGGTCTTTTCAGCTTAGACCGGCATCATGCCGATCTTTTAAATTCTGTGCTTTTCTTGATGCTGATACGTTCGTGGAGTTTCCACTTAATCTGTTCGTATCTTTCTCATACCAAGGTGATCTTCAGTAGATCTCCTTACTAATCTGTTTGGCTCCGTGTGTATCTGGTTCAGAGCGCTCTATATCAAGTGTTAAGGTCACACTTGTATTACAATACTAACATACCTGAAATTAACCGCAAATGATTGAACCAGCTGGAAAAATTGGAAAAACTAATGATTAGAACCAGCGTACGGGAAGTGAGCATATCAGCAGCGGAAGCAGGGCAGCGGTTGGATAATTTCCTGTTGCGTGAATTGAAAGGTGTGCCTAGGTCTCGCGTCTATAAGATGTTTCGAAAAGGTGAGGTCCGGGTCAACAAAGGGCGCATTAAACCTCACTATAAAGTCAAAACTGGCGATATCGTTCGCATACCTCCAGTAACGTTAGATAACGTTAAAAAAGATCCGTATATCACTGATTCTAATAAAGAATTAATGAAGAAGTCGGTTCTGGTCGACGATGCTGATCTGCTGCAGATCAACAAACCCGCCGGTTTGCCGGTGCATGCGGGCTCAAAACTCTCTTTTGGAGTCATTGAGGTGGTGCGGGCTACGTATCCTGAGTTGGAATTCATTGAACTGGCGCATCGCCTGGATAGATATACCAGTGGCTGCCTGTTATTGGCGAAAAATCGGGCGATTTTGCAGGAAATACATACGGCCTTGCGAGATCACACGGCGGTGAAACACTACTTTTGTCTGGTCGCAGGCAAGTGGCCACAAGAGCTTTCAGAAATCACCACGCCTTTACAACGCGAGCGAGGTGGTAAGCAATCCAAGACTATTGTCTCTGAGTCCGGTAAAAGCGCTAAATCGGTATTCACACTGGTCCAGTCGTTCGCTAATGCCAGTTTGATGAAAGTCAGTATCCACACCGGCAGAACGCATCAAATCCGGGTGCATGCTGCCAGTTCGGGTCATCCAATATTGGGCGATGAACTCTATGGTAATCATGAGCTTAACAAGAAAATATCAAAGAAAGGTTTAACGCGACAGTTCCTGCATGCAAGCTCTATGGAGCTGGTATTGAATAACGAAAACCGAATCTTTAATGCGCCTCTACCCGATGACTTAAACTCGGTATTAGATCGCATTTAATGCAATATATACATCAAAAATACTTGAAATGATGTATATGCATCATATAATAGCAGCATGAGTACTAAATCTGACAATAAGCCTGAAGAAAAGCGTGTTCTTGCCAAGGCCGTGATGAATGCAGCTAAAGCCTTGGGTCTTACCCAGGACGAAACCGGCAAAATAATCGGCCGTGACCGTAGTTCTATCGGCCGCGGTATCGATCCAGACAGTAAAGCCGGAGAACTGGCGCTGATGTTGATTCGCTGCCATCGCGGCTTGTTCCTGTTGCTGGGTGGCGAAGAGGCTGATTTGAAACACTGGATGAATACACCCAACCATCATCTCAATGGCACGCCAGCAGAACTGATGATGAGCGTTGCAGGTCTGGTGAATGTTGTTATGTATCTGGATGCGATCCGGGGCAAGGTTTGAGTCAGCGCTGGCAGGAGTGTCTCGATAGCTATAATACTCAGGCACTTGGCGGGACTATCTACAGGGTTGTTGAATCACAGAAAATTATTGCCACACGTTCACTGGTAGATGATGTGCATGAACAACAACTACTCGAAGAGCTGCTGGAGCAAAGCAAGCCACGGATAGCGCCGGAGTTTGATGAGAAGATTAAAGATCTCGATTACTTGTTGTGGACGCCTTTTCGGTATCCACCACTGCGTTTTGGGTCACGCTTCTCTACGCGGTTTGAACGTGGTTTGTTTTATGCTGCCAGAAGTATCGCTACAGCGCTGGCAGAAACAGCTTACTACCGCTTTTTCTTTTGGCTGGGTATGAGTGTGCCGCCACCGAGAGGCAAACTGGAAACTCAACACACAGCATTTGGAGCCAACATTCTCACCAATCACGGTGTGCGCTTGCAGGCCGAGCCATTTGACCAGCACCAACAAGCGCTTACTGATCGCTTTGACTATCAGGCCTGTCAGGAGTTGGGTAAGGCCTTACGTGCCGATGGGGTAAAAGCTTTTGAGTTTATGTCAGCCAGAGATACACATGAGGGTATAAATATTGCTCTGGTAGAGCCATCCGTATTTAAATCAAAACGCCCTGAATCCCACTTACATATAATCTGCACCACAACGGCAGATGAAGTAGTATTTCTGGATGAAAAAAATCAGAAAACAGTGCACCCCATGAGTGATTTTTTAGTCGATGATGTGTTCCCGCAACCGGCTGGTTAGTTATGAATGACGAGATAAAACAATACGAAGTCCTGATCTTTGACTGGGACGGTACCTTGATGGACTCCAGAGCCGATATTGTGGGTTGTCTTAAGAAGGCGATCACTGCTTGTGATCTCGAGTTACCGAGTGACTTGCGTATGGCCAGTATGATTGGTCTGGGTTTGAAAGAGGCTTTTGTGCAATTATTCCCGGATGAGACCAGTGTCAGTATCGACCGGCTGTGCGATGCCTACCGAACGGCTTTTACACACCCTGAAGCCAAGGCCAGCGCTTTGTTTCCGCGGGTGCGGGAAACACTTAATGCCTTGAAGCAGAATTACATCCTGACCGTTGCGACCGGTAAATCACGCCGCGGGCTGGATCATGTGTTGGAGTTAAGCCGCTTGGGTGAATACTTTCCGATTACCCGTACCGCAGATGAGACGCGTTCAAAGCCTCATCCACAAATGTTGCATGAAATCATTACCGACCTGGATACCACGGCTGATAAATGTTTGATGATTGGTGATACCGATTATGATTTGAACATGGCTACCAATGCGCGCATGGATGCTGTCGCAGTGACCTGTGGTATGCATGAAGAGTTACGCTTGGAGCAGGCCAATCCGCTGGGCATGTTGACCGGGGTGCAGATGTTGCCGGCGTGGTTAGCTGGCCGGCGCTAGTTCAATACCTGCTGTTCTGAGAAACGAACACAAACGTATTAAGGGCAAACCCACCAGAGCCGTTGGGTCATCGCCCTGCAGGCGCTCAAACAGCGTGACACCAAGACCTTCAGACTTGAAACTGCCAGCACAATCCAGCGGCATTTCCAGTTCGATGTAGCGTTTGATTTCGGTGTTAGTCAGGGTGCGAAAGTGTACGTTAAATGTCACCACATCCAGTTGCAGGCTGTTGTCGGTTGCATCAAGCAAGCACAAGCCGGTCAGAAATTGCACAGCAGAACCTGAAAAGCGGGTCAGTTGTGCCTCGGCATTTTCAACACTGCCTGGCTTGGTGAGTATTTCTCCTCCATGCACCGCACACTGATCGGAGCCAATAATCATCGCCTCGGAGTGGGTTTTTGCAACTTCAGCTGCTTTTTCCTGCGATAGCCGCTGCACATAGTCTCTGGGTGACTCTTGTTCGCGTTGAGACTCGTCAATATCCGGGGAAATCGCAGTATATTCAAGCTTTAAGCGGTCTAGCAGCTCGGCTCGATAGGGGGAGCTGGAGGCCAGAATCAGAGCTGGATGAGTCATATTTACAAGCAAAGCGGGAAAGTCA
>CALIRD010000089.1 GCA_938042355.1 uncultured Thiotrichales bacterium | reverse complement strand
ACTTCGTCGGTGATGGCATTGGCAGCCAAAAATGTCACCATCATCGCCACCACAAATACATCAGCCATTGACCACTTACTGATCATACTACTGGCCTTGCGAAATAATGCTCGCCGTTCTCCCTGAGCACTGATATTGGCCAGCACGATCATGACACCTTTTGTCACTGGCACCACCACACTGAACAAACCTATTAAAATAGCCACCAACCAGTAGCCGGCATTCGCCAATTGCTTGATGGTTCCCAGGATTGTCTGAGTTTTAGCGTAGACTTCAACTTCACCTTCGTCGCCCATACGCTTTATGAGATCTTGTGCAACTCCCTTGAACATCCCCGGAATATCCTTGTTATCAGCAATATATTGCGAGGCAATTTTTTTAATTCCCGAATTTTTAACCGCGCCTTTTACTTGCAGCATCGGTTGGGTCAAGCCGGGTATGAGCATGACGTATGCCAGGATTAAAACGGTAAAACCTAGCGACCGTCTGCTCATTTGCTGCTCTCTTCAGTCTGCAACTTGCGTACTTTAATGTTCAGTTCACGCTGCTGCTTACTGGAAACTTCAGCCGGCGCATCCGTCAAGGGACAGGCGGCCGTCTGGGTTTTAGGGAAGGCGATAACGTCACGCAATGAATCGCTACCACTCATGAGCATAATCAGTCGATCCAGGCCCAGGGCAATTCCGCCGTGAGGTGGACATCCATACTTCAAGGCGTCCAACAAGAAACCGAATTTTGACTGCGCCTCTTCTTCACCGATACCAAGCAATTCAAATACCTGTTGCTGCATTTCCGGTGAATGTATACGTACCGAACCACCACCAAGCTCGGTACCATTGAGCACCATGTCGTAAGCTCTGGATAATGCCCTACCCGGGTCTTTTGCCAGTTCAGTAATGTCATCATTAGTTGGCGCGGTAAAAGGATGGTGCAAGGCATTCCAGCGACCGCCTTCACGGGCATCCCATTCAAACATCGGGAAATCTACCACCCACAGTGGCGCCCAACCTTCTTTGACCAGACCATTATCCTGACCCAGTTTGACGCGCAACGCACCCATGGACTCATTCACGACATTGGTTTTGTCTGCGCCGAAGAACACCACATCACCATCAGCCGCTTCAACGCGCTGCATGATTTCCATAGCGATATCATCGGGTATAAATTTAAGTATCGGTGACTGCAGACCGTTCACACCATTGGCGAGCTCATTTACTTTTATATAGGCGAGACCTTTGGCCCGATAACGACCGACAAACTCGGTGTAATCATCAATTTCTTTTCGCGACAACGAACCACCGCCGGGCAAGCGCAAGGCAGCAACCCTGCCCTGTTCATCTTTGGCGGGGCCTGAGAACACTTTAAATTCGACGTCTTGAAGCAGATCACTGATATCAACCAGCTCCAGATCAATGCGTAAGTCGGGCTTATCTGAACCAAAGCGTCGCATCGCTTCGGCATAGGTCATGTGAGGGAACGGATCGGCCAAATCAACATCCAATGTTTCTTTGAACAGCTGACGGATCATTTTTTCCATGATGCCCATGATACCGGCCTCATCCATAAACGAGGTCTCGACATCGAGTTGGGTAAATTCGGGTTGGCGATCGGCACGCAAATCTTCGTCACGGAAACAACGTACGATCTGGTAGTAACGATCAAAGCCACTCATCATCAACAACTGCTTGAATAACTGTGGTGACTGCGGCAAGGCGAAGAATTTGCCGTGGTGAGTTCGACTCGGCACCAAATAGTCACGCGCACCTTCGGGGGTAGCTTTGGTCAACATCGGGGTTTCTATATCAAGAAAACCCTCTTCATCCAGAATGCGTCGCATAGCGGCGGTGACCTTGGCACGCATTTGTAATTTTTGCTGCATAAAAGGACGACGCAAATCGATGTAACGAAAGCGTAAACGATTCTCGTCATGGACATCATCATCATCGAGCTGAAACGGTGGTGTTTCAGATGCATTGAGTACGATCAAAGACTTTGCCAGTACTTCGACTTTTCCGCTGGGCAGGTTTTCGTTGATGGTACCTTCAGGGCGATGACGAACAATACCGGTCACCTGTAATACATACTCGTTACGGATCTGCTCGGCGGTAGTGAACATATCGGGGATATCAGGATCGAAAACAACTTGTGCCAGACCCTCGCGATCTCTCAGATCAACAAAAATCACGCCACCATGATCACGTCTTTTGTTAACCCAACCACACAGGGTTACTTCCTCGCCCAGTAGCGTTTCATCTACCAGCCCACAATATTGGCTTCGCATCTTTATATGTCCTTGATTAAGCGACGCATCTTACGAAGACAACCCCGCTATGGCAAGTGATCAGTCGCCTGATTGTGGCCTTACTTGCTGTCCTTTTTGGTTTTTTTGGTCTGCGTTTCTTTTTTTGACTTTTTCGGCTCTTTTTTGGCTTTTTTAGAGTCTTTAATATCGCCTTTGCTATCTGACTTTTTACTATCATCAGCAGCACTTGATTTGCTGTCTTTATCCGCACCATCCGATTGCTTGGACTGATCTTTAAAATCAGTTTCATACCAACCGGTACCCGTGAGTTTAAAGGCAGCGGCCGATACCAGTTTGCGTAATTTTGGTTTGGCACAAGCTGGACAATCCGTCAGGGCCGGATCGCTGATTTTTTGCAGCTCTTCCAGCTCGTGACCACAGGCATCGCAGCTGTATTCATAAAAAGGCATGGAATGACAATCTCCCTTATAATTGGCAATTATATAGGGGCAAACACAGCAAAACCAAGCTCCATGATACGCCGCTCAAGGATGAGCAAGGTGTCAAAAATGGCTCGATCTGATAATTATCTGCAGATATCTGGAACCAGTTCAAATTTAGGGCAGTCCAATGTGAAGTAAGCCGCGTATTTGGCGATAATTTGAAGTATTAATCTATATAAAACTATCAACAAGGATGTTGAAGACTAACTGATGCGATCGCATACCCTACTGTATTACAGCACCACCAGCATTGTTGACCTGCAAGAGAGCATTAAATCGGCGCGGATCAAGAATAACAAGCGCTTGCT
>CALIRD010000088.1 GCA_938042355.1 uncultured Thiotrichales bacterium | reverse complement strand
TCTGTAACAGAGGCGCCTTTTCTCCGTCAAAGGATTGACAGCAGACCATACGACAAACAATCCCGGTTATAACTCCCATCTAACCGCTGTTTACACTGGAGAGATATGGATGGGCAATGAGTTAAGTTTGCTGGAACGCATAGCGAATGAAATACCGGCAAATCACAACATAGAGATTAATGATTCTAAAGCTGTTGAATCAATTCTCAATCACGTCAAGAAAATCCTCAATGTTCGGCAGGGCAGTGTGCAAACCATGCCTGATTACGGACTGCCTGACTTCAATGATCTCGCCCGACGTTTTCCGAACGCCATAGAAGAAATTAAACGCTCTATTCGTCAATGCCTGGAAAAGTATGAGCCACGACTCGTCAATATTCAGGTGGATCACGTCATGGTAGGGGATCACATGATGGATTTGCGTTACGACGTAAAAGCGCAAATATCCGTGGATGGAAAAAATACCAATGTCTGGTTCGAGACCATACTCGATACAGCTGGCAAGGTGTCCATTCGAGGCTGATATGTCATTTGATCAATACTATCAAGACGAATTGGCTTACCTGAATGAAATGGGCGAAGCATTTGCAGACGCTTATCCGAAACTGGCTCCATTTCTGGCTCAAAAAGGACACGATCCGGATGTTGAACGTCTGTTGGAAGGCTTTGCCTTTATTGCCGCCAACATCAGGCAAAAACTTGACGATGAATTACCGGAAATAACCCACGGTTTACATAACCTCTTATGGCCTAACTTATTGCGACCGGTGCCGTCAGTCTCAATCGTACAATTCACTCCAATCGAAAATGCCTTGACCAATAGTGCTGTTATACAACGCGGTGTGCAGCTTGACTCTGTCCCGGTACAAGACACCGTCTGTAAGTTTAAAACCACGAGCGAAATCACCCTGCAGCCGATCTCCATCAATTACATTCAGGCAGTTGAGAAAAATAATCGTTCTGTACTGGAAGTGAAATTCACTGTTGACTCACAGCTCACCTGTGACCAGCTGGTGCTGGAGAGCCTGCAACTATTTTTATATGGTGATGTGCAATCCAGCTTTAGTTTGTATCAGTACATGTTTCGTTATCTGGACAAGGTCAGCGTTTATGGTGAAGACCGTGATAAGCAAAAATTTACGCTCTCGAGTGATGTAGTCAATACAGCCGGGCTAGATGATGACGAAGCCATGCTGGAATATGAAAACAACAGTTTCAGCGGCTATCGCTTGCTGCAGGAATATTTCAGCCTGCCGCACAAGTTTCTATTCATGAATATTAGCGAGCTGTCAAAAGTGAGTTCATTTGAAGGGGCAAAAACCTTCACACTCGAGTTCGAGTTCTCTCAACGCTTCCATGAATTCATGCGCATTAACGATGACAGCCTGCTATTGCATTGTGCTCCGGTCATCAACTTGTTCGACACTGAAGCAGATCCATTACGTTTTGACCAAAGTCGCACCGAGTATCGTTTACGGCCAGCCAACTCGAAGCAGGAACATTATGAGGTATATCGGATTAATAACGTCGTTGCCTATGCTTTTGGTGGCAAAGAAAGGCTGGAGTACAAACCTTTTGTCTCTTTTGACAATCTAAATACTGGTGAAAAGAAAGAATTTAACTTCTACAGTGAACATAAAAAGCCCTCAGTCGTGGGTTCTGGAAGTGACACCTATCTTTCATTCATCAGTGCAGACAAAAAAGCCTATGAGACAGAAGCTTTGACAGTCTCAATTGATTTGCAGTGTACCAACAAAAATTTACCGGAAAACCTGAAAGTAGGTGACATCTGTGTTGCCACCGGCACATCTCCGGAATTTGCAACCTTCAAAAACATTTTCCCGCCGACTCCATCAGCAGCAGCTCCATTACATAAAGACTTGCAATGGCAGTTGATCTCAAATATTTCACTTAACTATATGTCGCTCTCAGACATAGACACTTTGAGAACAATTTTATCGACCTATAACTTTCATGCTGCAAATAACCGGCAAGCAGCTCGATCACAGGAACTAAAACTGGAGGCAATCGAAAAGATCTCTATTTCACCTATCACCAGACTGGTTAAAGGGTTGCCAGTAAGAGGACATGAAATAGAGTTAGACCTTCGCTCAGATCCGTTTGGTAGCGAAGGTGAGATGTTTTTATTCGCGACGATTCTTAGTCGTTTTTTCGCACTTTGTGCAAGCGTCAATTCATTTAGTGAATTAGTCGTCAATGATCTTGATAAAGGTGAGGTATACCGATGGCCGAAGAGCACGGGTCAAAAATACCTGATTTAATTCAATCGCAATTCTCTCCTGAAAAAAGATTTTCTTTTTATCAGGCGGTTAGGTTGATGCTTGAGCATACGGCTGCTGAGTCCAGGCCCGGCACGCGTGACCGTTTCGATGGTGAAAGCATTTTCTTTCGTGCCCATCCTTCGATGGGATTTCCAAGCAGAGATGTACAAAAAATACATTATGACTTGCTAGATGGTTCATTACCTTCGGTAGTCTTTGATGTGAATTTCATGGGCTTGTATGGCCCGTCATCACCTATCCCTGCCTACTATACTGAAGAGATTCTGCATTCTGACCCAGAAGACTCTGAAGTGCGGCGTTTTCTTGATCTGTTCAATCATCGCTTGATTTCTTACCTGTATCGTAGCTGGCAGAAATACCGCATGCCTTTGCACTATGTGCCTGGTGCAACTGACAAGTATTCTGAAAAACTCTATTCGTTCATAGGCTTGAAAGACTCCAACGTACGTAATAGTAGTCGTATCGACTGGGAACGATTATTACCCTTTATTGGTTTATTGGGAATGCGTACCGGTGCCGCGAAGACCATCACCAGTGTCGTTGCGTTTTATTGCGGCATAGAAAAAGTGTCATTGGTTGAAAATGTAGAACAGTTATTAGACATACCAGAACAACAACGCATAAAACTCGGTGTAAATAATTCAACGCTTGGAGAAAACACGTCACTGGGAAAACAGGTGAGAGATTGTAATAGTCGCTTTGAGCTAAAGCTCGAAGACCTTGATATGCAACAGTATCTGAATTTATTACCCGGACAGAGACTGGAAAAAGATATTAACGAGCTGATCAAGTTTATCAGCAAAGACTCCATCGACTACACTTTGTCACTCTCATTAAAGCATGAGCTGGCTCAGCCGATGCGTCTGGCTGACGAACAAACATCCGGATTAGGTCGCAATGCCTGGATTGGCGCGCCTGAACAAAAACAAACCACAATTAACTTTGCTTAAGAAAAATTATGATTAATGTTGATCTAAAACCATTATTAGAAAAATTGAATGCACACTGCAACTCGAACCTTGAGTCAGCCGCGGGCTTATGTGTGGGTAATGGTAGTTTTGAAATCGGAATAGAGCACTTCTTGTTAAAACTGTCTGAAAACAGCAATACAGACATACAAATAATTTTAAGGCATTACGGTGTAGAAGAAGCACAGCTTTTAAAATCTCTGACACAGTTTATTGAAACTGAAGAAAAGGGGAACCAAAGGCGTCCCGTGTTTTCACGCAAGCTGATTGAATGGGTGCAAGATGCCTGGTTATTAAGCTCAGTTGAATTCGGTCTCGCTGAAGTTCGTTCAGCGACCTTGTTTGCAACTTTGATTCTAAACCCGCGTCGCTATGGAGCTGAAGATTACTTTAACCTGCTCGAAGACATCAGCGCTGAAGACTTGCGTAATAATTTACTGGGTGTAATTGCAGGTTCTACCGAGACATCCAAAAGAATAAGTGCACAAGAGAACGCCACATCCAGCGGTGACGGTGCAAGCCCTGCCAATAATGCTGACTCAGCGTTGTCTAAATTCACCATTCATTTTACCCAGCAGGCACGCGAAGGAAAAATTGACCCGGTATTTTGTCGTGATGACGAGATACGCCAAATGGTTGATATCGTTTCACGTCGTAGAAAGAACAATCCGATTCTGGTGGGTGAGCCGGGTGTTGGTAAAACAGCCGTCGTAGAAGGTCTGGCGTTGAAGATAGTTGAGGGGGATGTGCCCGATGTTCTGCAAGGCACTGAACTGTATGCGCTCGATATGGGTTTGTTACAAGCTGGCGCCAGCGTAAAAGGTGAATTTGAAAAAAGACTGAAAGCCGTTATAGAAGAGGTTAAGTCTTCAATAACACCCATACTATTATTTATAGATGAAGCACATACCCTGATTGGCGCTGGTGGAGCTGCCGGTGGCAGTGATGCTGCTAACTTATTAAAGCCAGCACTTGCACGGGGTGAGATGAAAACACTCGCAGCAACTACCTGGAGCGAATACAAGAAATACTTTGAAAAAGATCCAGCGCTAGCCAGACGTTTTCAGCTGGTAAAAATTGGTGAACCTTCCGCTGAAGATGCCATTGTCATTATGCGTGGACTGCGTGAAAAGTATGAAGAATCCCATAGTATTTATGTGCGCGATGACGCAGTGGTTGCTTCTGCAGTACTCTCCGATCGCTACATCTCCGGCAGGCAATTGCCTGACAAATCGGTTGATTTGCTCGATACAGCATGCGCCAGAGTGAAAGTTAGTATGGCCTCCAGGCCTGAACAGCTAACTACACTGGATGAAGAAATCCGGATTTTGAAAAGAGAACAATTTGCGTTACAACGAGACGTCGAATCAGGCGTTAACGAAGATGATGGTCGAAACGCAGAAATCACTACTGAGTTGGAAGCATTAGGACAAAAAGTAGAACGCTTTGAACAACAATGGCAAAAAGAAACCGAGCTTATTGAACGCATCACCGGTTTAAGAAAATCACTCGCGGGTGATGCCGATAATGAAGAAGGCGAAGCCCTCTCGCCAGAAAAGATTAAACAAGAGCTCGCCACTCTGGAGAAACAACTTGATCAAGTTCAGGGTGAAGATCCACTCGTTTTGTATGAAGTATCGGCTGATGCTGTCAGTAAAGTCGTGGCAGACTGGACCGGCATTCCGGTCGGAAATATGGTCAAAGATGAAGCGCAAACACTTTTGAGCTTCGCCGAGAGTTTACAGGAGCGTATTAAAGGTCAAGATCATGCTGTTGATGCGATAGACAGAAAAGTACGAGCTGCCAAAGCGGGTCTTGGCAACCCGGATGCTCCCATGGCAGTCATGTTATTTGTTGGTCCGAGTGGCGTCGGTAAAACAGAAAGCGCATTGGGCATTGCTGATCAGCTCTTTGGTGGCGAGAGATTCACCATCAGCATTAATATGTCTGAATTTCAGGAAAAACATAGCGTCTCCCGCCTGGTCGGCTCACCGCCAGGTTATGTTGGCTACGGTGAAGGTGGCTTGCTAACTGAAGCTGTGCGCCAACGACCGTACTCGGTTGTCTTGCTGGATGAATGTGAAAAAGCGGACCCTGAAGTAATGAACCTGTTTTATCAGGTGTTCGATAAAGGCACCTTGACCGACGGTGAAGGCAGGGAAGTGAATTTCCGCAATACCGTCATCATTATGACCAGTAATCTCGCCACCGAGACGATTACAAGAGCAGCACTCGGCGAAGAGCGACCATCTCTTGATCAATTAACCGAATTAATCCGGCCTGAACTGAGTCGTCATTTCAAACCGGCGTTATTGGCAAGAATGGAAATCGTACCGTTCTACCCATTGAATCCAGAGGCGTTGGAGTTAATCGTTCGATTGAAGCTGGACAAGCTTGGCAAGCGTCTGGAGCAAAGCCAACAAATCAAGTTTGATTACGACGAAACGGTGATCAAAGCCATCTCAACCAAGTGCACTGAAGTAGAAACCGGTGCTAGAAACATAGACCACATCATAAACAAAAATCTGTTACCGAATATCTCAACCGAGATACTGAAAATGATGGCTGATGAAGAAATGCCAGAAACATTAAAAGTCGCGGTAGATGAAAATATGAATTTTGTTTATGCCTTTGTAAACGAGGCCGAGGCGGCATAGCCATGAATGAAAAAGCATTAATACAAGAGGGTGCGATAGAACAATTCATTAATATTATGACTTCTATCAGTACCGAGCGTGATTTATATGGCGTGTTGTCCGCTGTTCTGACCGGCGCAAGAAACATTACTAATGTCGATGCCGGGAT
>CALIRD010000087.1 GCA_938042355.1 uncultured Thiotrichales bacterium | reverse complement strand
GCTTTTATCGGCTCGTTTGAGCTGGGATTTAAAGCTGCCACCACCCATATTGCTAATCACGGATAAAGTGGATTCTTCGCTGCGCATTCTATCAGCAAGCTGCAATCCTTCAAGCTCCGCCTCGGCGCCGATGGTAATCATATAGGCATCTGCAGGAGGCTGCGCGAGCATCTCTGGAGAATACTGACTCACCAGTTCAATGAATCGCTCTATACCCATTGCAAAACCTACTCCGGCGATCTCTTTACCTCCCAGCTGCTTGATCAGGCCATCATAACGACCACCTGCACAAATAGTGCCCTGAGCACCCAGTTCGGTAGTCACCCATTCAAAGACGGTATGACAATAATAATCCAGCCCTCTTACCAGGCGCTGATTGACAGTATAGGCAATATTCAGTTTGTCCAGATACGCGAGTAACTGAGCAAAATGTTCCTTGGCTTCTTCACATAAGTAGTCATGCAATACTGGTGCCCCAACGGCTAATGCCTGCATCTCCGGGTTCTTACTATCCAGGATTCGTAACGGGTTGGAGTCAAGACGTCTTTTGCTATCATCGTCCAAGGATTCTTTATGCGCACCAAAATACTCTACCAGGGCGGTTCGATATGCCGCCCGGCAAGCCGGTGTACCTAATGAATTCAATTCCAGACGAACATGAGAGTCAATCTTGAATGCTTCCCAGAGGCGCTGACAAAGCACCAGTAATTCTGCTTCTATATCCGCACCTGGAATTCCATAGGCTTCAACACCCAACTGTGAAAACTGGCGATAACGGCCTTTTTGTGGACGTTCGTGTCTGAACATCGGGCCCTGATACCAGAGTTTTTGTTGCTGGTTATGAAACAGACCATGCTGGATTCCAGCTCTGGCACAACTGGCTGTACCTTCAGGACGCAAGGTTAATTGATCACCATTGCGATCATTGAAGGTGTACATTTCTTTTTCGACAATGTCAGTGACTTCTCCGATGGAACGTTTGAACAACTCAGTTTGCTCAACAATTGGCGTTCGGATTTCCTGGTAGCCATAGCGATTCAAGGTCTCTGCCAGCAGCGCTTCAACCTGCTGCCACGTGCCGCTATCGGCAGGCAACAAATCATGCATTCCTCGAATCGATTGGATTTTAGACATCAGCGGATTTAGTTAATCAGAGCAAATTTAGCGGTATTATTGGAACGAGTATGCGGGGTCATGTTGTAGACGCTGTCATTAAAGATCAGCTCTACACCGGGTGCATTACCCAAAAACACTTGAAACGGTTGCTGGCCGCGAAGGATCTTACTGGTGCCTGCCGGGTAGATTCCTTTCATCAGCTGATAGTGGCCAGCGTCTTCAATTTCAATCCACGACTCCTGGGTCAATGTCAGCAAGATTTCATCATTACCGTCTTCAGCAGAAATATAGTCATCCTCACTAAAGACTCGACTGGCTGGTTCAACTGTTGGCAGTTCTGCCAGTGGCTCGATGGTTTCCAGATTTTCAGTCACTACCTCTGTTGTACTCGAGTTTTCTATAACCACCTCCGGCGCAAGGACTTCAGCGACCAGTGGAGTACTTAATGGATCATTGTCTGTGGCAGTTTCTGAATCACCCGGTTGAACCACATCCACCAATGGCAATTGACTCACGCCCTGAGGTAGCTCGACTCTTGCCACAGGCTCGGTATACTCAAGTGCTTCGCCGCTGGCAGAAGGTCCACTCATATAGCCTTTATTAAACAACCAGTAGGCAAATAAACCCAGAGTTACTGCCAACACCAACATCGAGAATAAATGCACCAGCTTGTTACTACCGCCATCAGATTCAATCGGTGTCGTTGTGTTGAGCTGTGGCTCTGCATAACCCAACGCGTCGTACTCTTCAATTAATGCTTCTGGTGAGAGCTTAAGTGCATTAGCATAGCTACGGAGATATCCTTTGGTGTAGGTTGGCGCCCCGATTTCTTCAAACCGGTTTGCTTCGAGTGCTTCAAGATATTCCGAATTGATGCGCAGATCAGCAGCCACATCAGAAATTTCCAATCCAGCCGAGGTACGCGCTTGACGCAGCTTCTCGCCGATCTTGCATGAAACCTCGATTTTTTCTAGCTCACTCATGGTCTATATAGAATCCGCCTCGGGTGATGTAGGATAGCGTCTCAATAAATTCTTGGTACAGATTGCTTCACTGTTTCTATCTCCAAGCTGACGTTCGGTCATCACACACAACCACAACACACCGGGATTATCACTCGCTGCAACGCTGATGCGTTTGCGAATGATACTCGACTGCGAGTACCTGCCTTCATGATAATAAACCTTCGCCAATAAATAATTGGCTTTGGCAGCCTCACCATTGATTGCCAATGCTTCATTTAAATATTTCTTAGCGTCGCTGTAACGCTGTTTTTGTAGTAAACAATCACCTGCGTTCAGCGTCGCTTCGAGCGTACCGTTATAGAGTGGGTTAGCAATGGCAGCATCAAATGACTCCAGCGCCTCATCTACTCGATCCTGACGGCACAAAAATGCACCATAAACATTGCGTGCTTCGGCATCTTTTTTATCCAGCCGAATGGCTTTTTTAAAATACGTCTCAGCCTTCTTGTCGTAGCCCAATTTCTCTTGCAAGACACCATACGTCCAATTGGTTAATGAAGACTTGGGCGAATAAGATAATGCCTTTTGCAACTTTTGCTCGGCCATGGCGTAATTTTCTTTCTGCATATAATTAACGCCTAACTGAACGTTTATATACGCGGCTTCCTCGCTACGATCAGATGAGACGCTATTAGGGCCACCTGAGTCTGATACACAAGCCGATAAAAATAGTGTTGTCAGCACAAGAAATAATCTGTTTTTCATAATGTAGCCTCCATTTCCAACTTGGCAAACCTCAGTTCGCGACGACTGCGATCATTGACCTGGCCTGCCAACTGTCCACAGGCGGCATCAATATCATCTCCACGTGTTTTACGCATAATAGTATTGACACCTAACGACATCATTCGATCCCTGAATCGAAAAATCGCATTTCTCGATGAACAGGTATATTTGGTTCCCGGGAAGATATTGAAAGGAATCAAGTTCACTTTACAGGGCAAGCCCTCCAACAGAGCTGCCAACTCATCTGCCTGCGCCAAAGAATCATTCACGCCGGCCAACATCACGTATTCAAACGTAATTCTTTCTCGCTGGGACTTGCCTTTTAGGTAATTTCTACAGGCATCGAGAAGATCCGCGATCGGGTACTTTTTATTGATCGGCACCAATTGATTTCTAAGCTCATCGTTAGGTGCGTGTAATGATACCGCCAGCGCAACTTCAATATCATCGGCCAGACGATACATGGCTGGAACAATACCAGAAGTGCTCAAGGTCACCCGGCGTCGGCTCATGCCATAGGCATTGTCGTCCAACATGATGCGCATGGCATTCACAACATTGTTGTAGTTTGCCATCGGCTCGCCCATGCCCATCATTACTACATTGGTAACGGGACGGATATCGTCTTTTGATTTGCGCAATTGATTGTTCGCCAGCCAGACCTGACCAATAATTTCTGCCAACGACAAATTTCTGTTAAAACCTTGTCGTGCTGTTGAACAGAAAGTGCAATCCAGCGCACAACCCACCTGGGAAGACACACACAAGGTACCGCGCTCTCGCTCGGGGATGAACACCATTTCAATACACTGCTGATCAGCAAGCCTTAGCAACCACTTGCGCGTACCGTCTTCCGACGGTTGCTCAAGGACAATTTCTGGTGCCTCGATCGTGCAGTGATCGGTTAGATATTGACGCAGCTTTTTTGATAAATTGGTCATCTCGGAAAAATCCGAAACACCATGCTGATGCATCCACTTCCAGGTTTGCCTGGCGCGAAACGCTGGCTCCTCTAGCCCGGCATAGAACTCTTCAAGTTCTGCCAGAGTATGATCCAGTAAGTTTACCCGAGGAGTCGTCATTGAGTGTTGCCCGCAAGCGGACTTTAGCGTGTGCGCTCACAGACTCCGAGCTTGTCGAAGAAGAACGTGATTTCATCAGCAGCCGTTTCCGGTCCATCAGATCCGTGTACCGCATTTTCGTCAATGGAAGTGGCAAAATCCGCACGTATGGTGCCCGCCTCTGCTTCGGCAGGATTGGTGGCACCCATCAGCTCACGATTTTTAGCAATCGCATCTTCACCTTCCAGAACCTGCACCATGACTGGGCCCGATGTCATAAAATCTACCAGGTCATTAAAAAATGGTCGCTCTTTGTGTACCGCGTAAAACTCGCCTGCCTGACGCCGGGATAAGTGCAGCATGCGCGCCGCAATAATTTTAAGACCAGCCGCTTCAAAGCGTTGATAGATATCACCAATATGATTCTTGCCTACCGCGTCTGGTTTAATAATTGAAATTGTTCTTTCAACAGCCATTTTCTTGCCTCTGTTTATAATGCATGAGCCCATAGATCACGGGCCAATCGAGCGCGACATTTTAGCTGCACAAGAGCTGATAAGCAATTGTCAAATAAGCACTTTTCGGCCTATTTATGCGTTATGGAAAGGGTTATTCGCTATTCCGGGACCTGCCTCTGCGATAGAGGGTATAAAGTGGGCCCGATGCCGTGTAAACAAGCGCCCCGATAAATAGTACGGCCGGTGGATTCAAAACCAGTAGCACGAGAAAAAGTACTACCGCAGGCATCCAGAAAGCCGGCACTTTGCGCATAAAATCAATGTCTTTAAAACTGTAATAACGAATATCGGACATCATCAAGGCGCCAGCTGACATGATAATGAAAAAAGCGAGCCATCTGACCGATTCACCCGAGACACCATTATCAAAATTTATCCAGAGAAACCCGGTCACCAGTGCCGCTGCGGTAGGGCTTGGCACTCCATAGAAATATTTGTTGCCAGCCTCTTCAGTTTTGACATTAAAGCGCGCCAATCGCATCGCTGCCATCGCTATGAAAAAGAACGCGGCGATCCAACCAGGCTTGGCCCAACCCGGCCCGATGTCATTGATGTGAATTAACGACCAGTGATACAACACCAATGCGGGTGCAATACCAAAGGCAACCAGATCAGAAAAGCTGTCGTATTCAGCACCAAACTCAGACTGGGTGTTGGTCAGACGGGCTACCCGCCCATCAACACCATCGAGAATCATGGCAATCAGAATGGCAACTGCAGCTTCGTGAAAGCGGCCATCGTTTGCTGCAATAATGGCATAAAAGCCGGCAAACAATGCACATGTCGTGAACAGGTTTGGAAGTAAATAAATACCTCGTATTTTTTCCGGTTCCATGCGCTTGGTATCGACTAGTTTACTGACTGATCAACGATCTTGTTTTCTTTGATCCAGGGCATCATGCTGCGCAACTTTCCACCAATCACTTCGATTGGATGTGCTTTACAAATAGCCCGCTTGGCTTTCATGGTTGGCATACCGGTTTGATTCTCGGCAATGAAGTTGCGTGCGAATTCACCTGTTTGAATTTCTTTTAGCACCTTGCGCATTTCATTTTTTGTCTCTTCAGTGATGATACGCGGGCCGATCGAGTGATCTCCATACTCTGCTGTATTGGATATTGAATAGCGCATATTGGCAATACCGCCTTCATAGAGAAGATCGACAATCAGTTTTAGTTCATGCAGACATTCAAAGTAGGCCATTTCCGGTGCATATCCCGCTTCGGTCAACACTTCAAAACCCGCCTGCACCAGTGCAGTAGTACCACCACACAGTACCACTTGCTCACCGAACAAATCGGTTTCGGTTTCTTCCTTGAAGTTGGTTTCAATAATTCCGGCACGACCACCACCATTGGCTGATGCATAAGACAATGCCAACTCTTTGGCTGAACCTGATGCATTTTGATGTACCGCGATCAAACTGGGGACACCACCACCTTCGGTATAGGTTGAACGCACTAAATGGCCCGGGCCTTTTGGTGCAATCATTAATACATCCAGATCGGCACTAGGCTCAATCTGCTCAAAGTGAATATTAAAGCCATGCGCGAAAGCCAGCGCAGCACCGTCTTTCAATGACCCTTCGATGTCTTTATAGAGCTGTGCCTGGTGCTCATCAGGTGCCAGTATCATGACCAGATCAGCACTGGCTACCGCATCATTAATTTCAGCGACAGCAAGACCGGCATTTTTCGCTTTGGCTTCAGAGCCTGATCCGGCACGCAAACCCACTACTACATCAACTCCTGAATCCTTCAAATTATTGGCGTGTGCATGGCCTTGTGAGCCATAACCTACTATGGCGACTTTTTTACTCTGGATGATAGAAAGATCGCAATCTTTATCGTAATAAATGTTCATCATTTTTCTGACCTGTTCATGAATAGTTATATGTTATTAATTAATTACTGCGTAGCGGCTTGTCTGACAATGACATTCCTTGTGAACCTGAGCGAACAATCTCGACCACTACCGCCGGCGCTAGCGCATCTATAAACTCTTGCGACTTACGTCGTTCGCCTGTCATTTCGATCACGAAATGAGTGGGAGAAACACTGAGAATACTGGCTTTAAAAATATCCGTCATCATGCGCACGTGGTCTCGGGTTTTATCATTCACCTCGGCCTTGATTAACACCATTTCTCGCTCTATATGTTCAACCGGCGTCAATTCCTGCAGCTTTACTACGGATACGAGCTTGTTCAGTTGCTTGATGATTTGTTCAATGATGTGATCATCGCCACGTGTCACCAGCGTCATTCTAGAAACAGATGGATCTACCGTAGGCGCTACCGAAAGCGATTCGATATTGTAGGCGCGGGCCGAGAATAGACCGGCTACGCGTGACAAAGCACCGGATTCGTTTTCAAGTAAAATAGAAATTACGTGTCGCATACTAAACCAGAATCATTTCGCTTTGCCCGCCACCGGCAGGAATCATCGGATACACATTCTCTTCAGGATCAGTGCGGAAATCCATAAAGACCAGATCGTCTTTTCTGTCGAACGCCTCTTTCAAGGCGGATTCTACATCCGTATGTTGATCAATCATCATACCGACATGACCAAAACTTTCCGCCAACATGACAAAGTCAGGCAACGAATCAAAGTACGACATTGAATAACGACCTTCGTAGAAGAACTCCTGCCACTGACGAACCATCCCCATATAACCATTATTCAGAAGTACAACTTTGATTGGCAACTTGTATTGCTTACAGGTTGCCAGTTCCTGAATACACATTTGAATACTTGCCTCACCAGTGACACAGGCAACGGTTGATTCGGGATACGCAAGCTGTACACCCATCGCGGCGGGCAAACCAAAACCCATCGTGCCCAGACCACCAGAGTTAATCCAGCGATTCGGCTTGTCAAAATTATAATACTGCGCCGCCCACATTTGATGTTGACCCACATCAGAAGTGACATAGGCATCACCCGCGGTAATCTCATGCAGCTTCTGTAAAACGTATTGAGGTTTGATGACATCACCAGGATTGTCAAAATTCAAACAATCGGTTTTGCGCCATTCATTAATTTGTTTCCACCAGTTTTCTATATTTCCTGCCGGAAAAATGGCATCACGCTGATCAAGCTCAGCAAGAATAGCCGCCAAGACCGGCTTGACCTGACCCACTATTGGCACATCAACTTTGACGTTTTTGGAGATGGACGATGGGTCAATATCAACATGGATAATTTTTGCATCGGGGCAAAACTTTTCAACATTGCCGGTGACACGATCATCAAAGCGAGAGCCAATCGCAATGACCAAATCAGATTTGTGCATTGCCATATTAGCTTCATAGGTGCCGTGCATACCCAGCATGGCCAACGATTGTGGATCACTCATCGGAAAACCACCCAGCCCCATCAAAGTTTGAGTGATCGGGAAGCCGGTTCTTCGAACCAACTCGGTGAGCTCATCAGCGGCCTGACTCAGAATAACGCCACCACCAGTGTAGAAAATAGGTTTACGCGCCGCCAGCATCGCATCAACGGCAGACTTGATTTGTCTCGGGTTGCCTTTTATGGATGGTTTGTACGAACGCATCTTGACCGTTTCGGGATAGACAAACTCGGTCTTCTCGTTACTGACGTCCTTGGGTATGTCGATTACTACCGGACCAGGTCGACCCGTGGTAGCAATATAGAACGCTTTCTTGATGGTGCTGGCAAGATCTTCAATATTTTCTACCAGAAAGTTGTGCTTGGTACAGGGGCGTGTGATACCAACGGTATCCACTTCCTGGAAGGCATCATTGCCAATCAGCTCTCTTGGCACCTGGCCAGTGAAAACAACTAACGGCACGGAGTCCATATACGCATCGGCAATACCGGTAACAGCATTGGTTGCGCCGGGGCCGGAGGTTACGATTGCTACGCCAGGTTTGTTATTGGCTTTGGCATAACCTTCTGCAGCATGCACAGCACCCTGCTCGTGCCGGGCCAGAATATGTTGAATAGCATCTTGCTGATAGATCGCATCATAGATGTAAAGTACGGCACCACCGGGATACCCAAAAAGATGAGTGACCCCCTCTTTTTTGAGACTCTCGATGAAGATTTGCGCACCAGTTAATTCCACAACCTGTTCTCCAACTGCTATTTGCAGTGACCCACAAAAAAACAGCGCCTATCAGCGCCCGAACAGGCAATAATATCTGATGAAATAGCCCTGTGAAAGGCTTAAATTTTATTTATAAGGGTATTTGTCTAACTTCGTGAGGCGATAAAGTTTTCCAATGCCTCCATTCGTACCGGACCCGGGTTATCACCCAGCAACTCACCTTCCGGACTGAACAGTAAATAAGTAGGCGTACCGCGGAATGGCACCTCGGTAATTGCCTGATAGTTAAAGGCCATCATGCCCAGGTCACCGACATAGTTCGGGTACGACAAGTCACGCGAGGCAAGAAATTCTTTAACATCGTCTATGCGCTCCATTCCATCAATCGAAATACCGATCACTTCAGCATTATCATTGCTATATTTCTCATGAAACTCGGAAATAACAGGCTCTTGTTGGCGACATACTGAACACTCTACTTGCCAGAACATGACCAGTGTCCATTTACCCTGGCCTATTTGATCGGCCAGATTGACGGTATCACCATCAAGCGTTTGAGCCTGAAAAACCACTTCAGGTTCAACGGTCTCGGCGACAGCCGCATCAGCGTCAACAGCCTCTGTTGCCTCATTTTGTGAATAGACAAATGTACTGATTCCAGTAATGAGTAAGATCAAAATGAGTAGCTTGGTCAATCGCATAGGTATTTCCTTGAAATTCAACGCTTATGATACGAGTGTAGTTAAAAAACGGACTCACTGCATCTCCGAAACTGAGACCGTGACCTGAATAATAAGTTCTGCGCCCAGCAACGGCCTTGCATACACAAAGGTGTCAACAAGCGTTAAACTATCACAATGGCAAAATCCAGCTCTGAACTCACCCACACCCCGATGATGCAGCAATATTGGGGTATCAAGTCTGAATACCCGGAAACGCTGGTTTTTTACCGCATGGGCGACTTCTACGAATTGTTCTATGACGATGCCATCAAGGCCTCAAACCTGATCGATATCACGCTCACCAAACGAGGCAAATCAGCGGGTAAAGACATCCCAATGGCCGGTGTTCCATATCATGCCGCCGATCAATATCTGGCGCGCTTGCTCAACGCCGGCGAATCCGTAGCTATCTGCGAACAAACCGGTGACCCGGCCACCAGTAAAGGACCGGTAGCACGTGAGGTTAAACGTGTCATTACACCCGGCACCATTACCGATGAATCACTGCTAGAAGATCGCAAAGACAACTTGCTTGCAGCAGTTTGCGAACTCAATGACCAGTATGGCGTAGCAACACTGGATTTGGGCAGTGGTCGTTTTGTGGTAAGCGAGCATCAAGAGCTCACCGCCCTAGCCGCAGAACTGGAACGACTCCAGCCCAGTGAGACCTTACTGGCAGACACCGACAATCAATCGCTTGAAACGGTAGGTAGTGTGACGCTACGACCCGAATGGCATTTCGATGTCACCTCGGCCCGGCAATTGCTGTGCAAACAATTTGGCACCAAGGATCTGAGCGGCTTTGGAACTGAAGACATGGGAGTAGCACTGGCGGCAGCGGGCGCCATTCTGCAATACGTAGCTGACACACAAAAAGTCGCACTGCCTCACATCACTACCATGCGGCGCGAAAATTCCGGTGACCTGATCCAGATTGATGCGCATAGCCGTAGAAACCTTGAACTGGAAACCAATCTCTCCGGTGGCAGTGAATTTACGTTGGTGAGTGTGTTAGACACCACGGTCACCAGCATGGGTAAACGTTGCTTGCGACGCTGGGTGAATTCACCACTACGCTATGGTGATGAGCTCGAAGGTCGTCTTGAAGCTGTCTCACAATTGTTGGATCAGAAAATTAGTGAGGACTTGCGAAGCTCCTTAAAAGAAATCTCGGACATGGAAAGAATCCTGGCACGCATTGCGATACGCTCGGCACGGCCACGCGATCTTTCCGGCTTGCGCAACTCGCTGGAACAGTTACCCAAGCTTATCGAGACTCTTCAATCCATCAATGCTGACACGCTCCAACGGCTGAGCGCTGATTGCGGCCCTCACCACAAAATATATGAGTTGCTAGAATCCGCTGTGATTGAAGAACCACCACTGTTAATTCGTGATGGTGGCGTGATTGCCACGGGTTACGATGCAGAGCTAGACGAATTGCGTAGCTTGAGTGAAACCGCTGATCAGTTTTTAGTTGACCTTGAAACCAGAGAACGCGAGCGAACCGGCATCAGTACACTCAAAGTTGCCTATAACCGTGTGCACGGGTTTTACATAGAGATCTCCAAAGCACAAAGCGCAAAAGCACCCGATGATTATATTCGTCGACAAACCATGAAAGCAGCCGAGCGTTATGTCACCCCGGAACTGAAAGAGTTCGAAGACAAAGTGCTCTCGGCGCGCGAACGCAGCATGAGTCGAGAGAAACACCTCTACAACGAATTACTCGATAAGCTGGCAGACAATCTGAATCCAATGATGACCAGTGCATCAGCCGTAGCACAACTGGATGTTCTGGCTTGCTTTGCCGAACGTGCAGGCGCCTTGAATTATCACCGACCAGAATTAAGTTCTGAAGCACGTATCAGCATTGAAGCAGGCAGACATCCAGTAGTTGAGCAGGTGCTTGATGATCCCTTTATCAGCAACGATTCCGAGTTAGATGCCGAACAAAATATACACATCATTACCGGACCCAACATGGGCGGTAAATCGACTTATATGCGACAAATCGCGCTCATCACGATTCTCGCTCACGTGGGCAGTTATGTACCGGCGAGTAACAGCGTTATTGGTGATATTGATAAAATATTTACCCGAATTGGTGCGGCAGACGATCTTGCTTCAGGTCGCTCAACCTTTATGGTTGAAATGACTGAATCTGCCAATATTCTGCATAACGCCACCAGGCAAAGTCTGGTGCTGATGGACGAAGTGGGTCGAGGCACCAGTACCTTTGATGGCTTGTCTTTGGCCTGGGCATGCGCCAGCCATCTCGCGAAAACCAACCAGTCTCTAACACTTTTCGCCACGCACTACTTTGAGTTGACCGCCCTGCCAAACCAGTTCCCCTCTTGCATCAATGTACACCTCGATGCGGTAGAACATGGCGATGACATCATCTTTATGCATAAAGTCAAACAAGGTGCTGCCAACCAAAGCTATGGCTTGCAGGTTGCCAAACTCGCCGGCATACCTAAATCTGCAATCAAGGAAGCACGACAAAAGCTTGAGCAACTAGAGTCAGAATCACTGGCATCAGACGATCATTCTCAACTGGGCTTGTTTAGTAGTACCAATGTCACAAACAACACAACCGAGCCCGACAACCCGGTACTCGATAAGCTTGAAATGATTGAACCAGATGAACTGAGTCCCAAACAAGCACTCAGCTTGATATATGAACTCAAACAGCTGGGGTAGAGTGTTAAATCTCCAATCACTTTGGGGTACAATATGCTTGAAAATCAATAGCGGAGCTCAACCAAGATGACATTTGTAGTTACTGAAAATTGCATCAAGTGCAAATATACAGACTGCGTAGAAGTATGCCCGGTAGATTGTTTTCATGAGGGCCCAAACTTTCTGGTTATCGATCCAGATGAATGCATCGACTGCACGCTCTGCGTACCCGAATGTCCTATCGAAGCGATCTTCGATGAAGAAGATCTACCTGAAGACATGCAGCACTTCACGGCTCTGAATGAAGAGCTTTCGGCAATCTGGCCAGTGATCACGCTGCAAAAACCCGCTCCGGAAGATGCAGACGACTGGGACGGCAAGCCCAACAAGCTGGAACTGCTAGAACGCTAACCCCTTAATGTTGCAACACGTTCAACTCGAGTACCATCAGGACGCCCTGGTGGCACTGGTTGAACAGCTTCTGGCGGATCAACGCACACTCCTCCCCAACCTTGGCAAACTGGTTATCATCGTTCCAGATCTTGTCATCAGTAAAGAAATTCGACGTTTATTATTGCTGCACAGCGATGCAGCTGCATTGATACCACCCGAAATCATGACCTTGCCTCAATGGGTCAACGCACAAGTTGCCAATGAACTCACTATTCTTAATAACCATGGTCGTGAGCTAATGATGGTCGAGGTGCTACGTGAGCACCCGGATACCTTTGGTAAAGGCAACCAGGCCTGGTCGCTGGCAGATGAATTACTAAAACTCTTTGATGAACTCAACTTAAGTGATGTTAACAGCGATAATTTTGCCAAACAGTTTGAGCAAGATCATCCCGTGCTTGGCGTCTATAGTGAAAACGCGCAGAAGATACAGATTTTGTGGCAAGCGCGAGAACAGCAAATGCAACAGGATAAAGTCACTGATCGTATCAGCCTGTATAAAAATAACTTACTGACATTACTCAAGCAGAACAAAGCAGAACACCACCTGTATGCGATTGGCCTGGACTCACTCTCGGCACTTGAGCAAAGGTTTCTGGAAGACTGCCCCTGGTTACAGGCCACACACTTTGAACACGCGCCTGGTAACTCGAACAACAAGACAAGCAACAACGCATTAACAGATTCACTTGACCACATCTTTCATGGTCAAAACATCAGCCTGCACCAGCGTAGCGACGCGTTACAACAACGCTACCCGGCGTCTCCTTTTGAACAAATGTCTGTACTCTGTGCCGATAACCGCGAACAGGAGGCCGCCTGTATCGATCTTCAGATTCGCCTTTGGCTACATCATGGCAAACAAAGAATCGGGGTGGTGACAGAAGATCGTTTACTGGCAAGGCGTATCAGCGCCCTGCTTACCAGAGCATCACTGGAAATTTTTGATGCAGCCGGTTGGCCGCTCTCAACGACCCGGGCTGCAGCGGCACTGGAACACTGGTTGTTGTGTATAGACAATGACTTTCATGACATACATTTACTCGACTTACTCAAATCAAGTTTCATCAGTCTTGAGAGTGAACAAAACGTACTACTGTTTTATTTTGAACAACAGATCATTCGCGATGAAGAAACCCGATCTGGTCTTGAGAATTTCCGTCAAGCGATTGAAAACCGAAGTCAACGACTTGGACAGCAACAGCTCACCGAGTCTATTGAAATGCTCAAGTTGCTCGATCTTCTGGAAACAGCTGCCGCACCATTATTAGCGCTGACCAATGAGGCACATAGTGCGAAAAACTACATCAAAGCGGTTAGTGAGAGTTTGCAACTACTAGGGCTTGATCAACAGTTCAATCAAGATCCCGCAGGCCAGCGGGTATTACAGGAACTCGAAGACATGCGACAAGGCTTGCAGCACAGAGCACTCCCTTTGAGCTGGTTTGAATTCAGGTCATGGCTGGGTCGCTCATTGGAAACGCATAATTTCAGACCTGATCTGAAAGCTGGAGGCGTAACGATCACCAATTATCGCCAGGCTGCCACCGGACAATACGATGCGCTGATACTGGCTGGCTCGGATCAAAAATCACTACCGCGTAAGTCCTCACAGCATGGAATATTCAATAACGAGGTAAAACGAGAGCTGAAACTAAAGAACTGGCTGGACGACAAGAGCATCATTTTTGAGCGTTTTCGCCGCTTGTTACAAGCCGCACCGACCGTATTGATTAGTTACACCAGCGAGGGAGAAAATGGACCACAACTCGCATCACCATGGGTGTCGCTGCTCAGCAGTTTTCATCAGCAGACCTGGAACCTTGATCTTGCCAACCACAAACTGCAACAACACATCCGATTAAAGCATGGCCAACCTAAATCACCACAACCTGCGCCCTTGCCTTCTTTACAACAAAGCCCTCAAATACATTTAGACGAAGAACACATCCCGAAAACCGTATCAGCCAGCAAACACCAGTCGCTGATTAATTGTCCGTATCAATTTTTCTCGCAAACGGTACTCGGTATTCGTTCCTACGACACTATAGATAGCACGCTCAAGAGCAAAGATTTTGGCGAACTGGTGCATAAATGCTTACATGCCTACCATCAGAAATACTCAAACACCCCAACAATTGAGACGGGTGTTAAACAACTGACCAGCATCAGCAAGAAAATCTTTGCCGAGAAACTCGAGCAACAAGTTTTTAATCAAGGCTGGTGGTTACGCTGGACAAAAATAATTCCGCGCTACATTCAGTGGCAAATGTCCCGAGAAGAGCAACAATGGTCCGTGCTTGAACTGGAAGCAAACAAGCACAAAGACATGAATACAAAAACCAAACTACATGGTTATCTGGATCGCATCGATCAAAACGATCTCAAGGAACATGCTGTTATTGACTATAAAACCGGTACAGCTGCCTCAGCTAATAAAATCAAGTCAGGTGAAGATGTACAACTGCTAACCTACGGGATGTTCGTTGAGAGTGTTAGCGAGCTTCTCTATCTTGAACTCAAGCCGGAAAAAATCGCACCAAAAACAGTAACTCAGCCTGACCTGATTGAAGCAGCGGAAACACGCCTGCAAGAAGTCTTTACCTTGATGGCAGCTAAAACAAAGTTACCGGCCTGGGGTGATGAAAAGACCTGTGAATATTGCGATTATGTTGGACTGTGTCGTAAAGGTAGTTGGAATGATGAGATCAAACATGAACTCCAACACCAGTAAGCAAGGCATAACTTAACGTACCAACTCCCTGAGCCAGATGCTCTACAGGTAACTCTGGCCCCCAAAGGGTTGCCTCATCTCCAACAGCACATTCTTCAAGTCGGGTGACGTCGACACAGATCATATCCATTGATACCCTGCCAAGTAATTCGCAATGCTGTTCATTTAACAGCACCTTGGTTCCCGTCGGTGCAAGTCGTGGATATCCGTCACCATAACCGCAAGAAATAACCGCGACTTTAATGTTGGCACTGGCAACATAATCGCTGCCGTAGCCTATCGCCTCACCCGCCATCACATTTTTTACGCTAATCACCGGCGCATGCAGAGTCATGACTGGATTCAAACCCAAATCTGAACCAGTGCCTTCAAGTAATGGGGTTGCACCGTAAAGCATGATGCCGGGTCTTACCCAGTCGAAATGGGTGTCCGGGCGAGTCAGCAATGCCGCCGAGTTAGCCGCCGAGCGCTGTAAAGAAAAGGCATTACATAATGAATTAAACAACTCCAGCTGTTCACTGGTTTCATCTTTTTGTGGATCGTCAGCATCACTGAAATGCGTCATCAAGCCACTACAATCCGGCTTGATTTTTTGCATCACTTCACCCACCTGATCGGGCGCGAAACCCAGTCGATGCATACCGGTATCAATCTTCAACCACAAGTCGGGTTGGGCTTCGGTATGCTCGGTATAGAAAGCAAGTTGTTGGGCGTTGTGCATCACCAGAGTCATTTTCAACAAGCCAGCGGCACGATATTCGGTGACATTCAGTGCACCTTGCAACACTAACAGAGGTTGGGTAACGCCATGTTGGCGTAAGGTGATCGCCTCGGATACACAGGCTACTGCAAAACCATCGGATCGTTGTAATGCCTTGGCGACTTGCACGACACCGTGCCCATAAGCATTGGCTTTAACAACCGACATGATTTTGGAATGTGGTGCGGTTTGACGGGCAACTTCAAGATTATGCTGCAAAGCATCGGTATCGATACTAACGCGCGCTTGTCTCATTAAAACTCTTGGTTAGCGTAAACATCAGGTACAAAATTTTCAAAGCGAGTGTATTGACCCAGAAAGGTCAGACGTACCGTGCCGATGGGACCATTACGCTGCTTCCCGATAATTACTTCCGCAATACCCTTGTGCTCGGAATCTTCCGGGTTATAGACCTCATCACGATAGATGAAAACAATTAGATCAGCATCCTGCTCAATCGCACCCGATTCACGTAAGTCAGACATGATCGGGCGTTTATTCGGTCGCTGCTCCAGACTACGATTAAGCTGAGACAAGGCGATTACTGGCACGTTAAGCTCTTTAGCCAGCGCTTTCAAAGACCTGGAAATCTCGGAGATTTCAGTAGCCCGGTTTTCGCTCTTGCCCGCTACCTGCATCAACTGCAAATAGTCGATAACAATCAAGCCAAGTCCATCAGGCACATTCTTCTTCTTCAGCTCGGCTAATTGCTGATCGGACATCTTGGCACGCTGCTCCTGTTGGGTTACTTTCAACTGGCGTGCTAAGCGCCGAGCCCGCGAACGCAATTCGGTAGGAGTCAGTGATGGCGTATCATCAATATAGAGCGGCATATCCTTGAGTAGATTAGTCGCGCTGGCGATTCGTGGCCAGTCTTCATCTCGCAATTTACCGGTTCGTAAATCTTTTTGATTAAGTCGTCCATGAGACGAGATCAGTCGTAAAGCGAGTTGATCACCGGGCATTTCCATACTGAATATCGCTACCGGTACCTGTTGTGTGATAGCTGCATATTCAGCAATGTTCATCGCCAGACTGGTCTTACCCATGGAAGGCCGGCCTGCCACAATAACCAGGTCGCCGGGCTGAAAGCCTGAGGTCATTTTATCCAGTTCGTCATAGCCTGTTGGGACGCCCGTAATACCATCACCACGTTCAAACATGGTTTCAATATAATTGATTGCACCCACAACCAGTTGCTGCATGCTTTCGAAACCCTTCTTGCCACGCGCACCACGCTCTGCAATTTGAAAGATCTCGCGCTCTGCTTCATCTACAATTTCTTCAGTCTTGCGCCCTTCCGGATTATGGGACATATCGGCAATATGACCCACGGCTTCAATGAGCTGGCGCAAAATAGAGCGATCGCGTACGATTTTTGCATAGGCTTTGGTATTGGCTGCGCTCGGGGTTTCGTTGGCAAGCTGTGCCAAATAGGCCAAGCCTCCCGCTTGCTCAAGTTCATTTCGCTCTTTGAGCCAATCCGAGAGGGTAATGACATCAAATGGAGAGTGCTCCGCCTCAAGCGCAGCAATCGACTTGAAAATCAACTGATGATCCTGCCGATAGAAATCATCTTCCAGAACCAGATCTCCTACCCTGTCCCAGGCTTTGTTATCCAGCATTAAGCCACCGAGCACAGATTGCTCGGCCTCTATTGAGTGGGGAGGTACTTTAAGATTCTGGATTTTATTGAAATCAAGATCCGCATAATCATCAATTTCAGGGAGGGATTCAGTAATTTCAGCCATGCCAAGATTGTAGCAGAGCAACTTTGCGCTGGTCAGCAGAAACTTGCTCAAGCGATAAAATTAATTTGCCACCCCACAAAAAAGCCACCGCATGGGTGGCTTTTTACATTTACTAGACTCAGTCTATTCTTCGTCATCTTCAGGAATGACCACAATCCAGATTTTCGCATCTGTATCAGTGTGCAGGTGTATCGCAATTTCGTACTCACCTACCGCACGCATTGGGCCTTCTGGCAGGCGTACTTCTTTCTTTTCGATCTCGATACCAACGTCCGACATAGCTTCGGCAATTTCGATCGTGCCGATAGAACCAAACAGTTTTCCTTCTGGCCCGGCATTGGCAGCAATAGTGACGCGTAAGTTGTTGATTTGCTCAAAACGCTCACTGGCTCTGGCAACCGTAGCCGCTTCAGCAGCCTCAAGTTCAGCACGTCTTTTTTCAAACTCTTCAATGTTCTCAGGCGTAGCGTACTTCGCCTTACCACCGGGAATCAGATAATTACGCGCGTAGCCTGAACGTACATTGACCTTGTCGCCAATGCCACCCAGGTTTTCAATAGTTTCCATCAAGATAATTTCCATGATTCGCTCCTATTGCCCGTGGCCATCAGTATAAGGAATCAGAGCCAGATAACGTGCACGCTTGATTGCGGTCGCCAGTTGACGCTGGTACTTTGCCTTGGTACCACTGATGCGACTAGGGACAATCTTACCGGACTCGGTAATATAGGCCTTCAAGGTTTCCAGATCTTTATAATCTATTTGCTCAACGCCTTCGGCGGTGAATCGACAATATCTTCTGCGTCTAAAATAGCGTGACATGATTAAGCCTCCTCGTTAGTTGAGGTGTCAGCTTCCGCGGAAGCTTCGACAGTTTCTGAACTGGTTTCAACCACAGTTTCAGTCACCTCGGTGGTGGTTTCTGTGGCGGCGTCTGTGCTGGCAGCTGTTGCGGCGGCGGCAGGCTCGGCGAAACGCGAATTCTTTTTATAGTCTTTGATTTCGTCTTCCGCTTTCACCAAAGGAGAATCTTCAGTGACGGCTTTTTTAGTACGAACGACTAATTTACGTAATACAGCATCGTTAAACCTGAACGCCGTCTCAAGCTCATCAACAGCTTCCTGACCACATTCAATGTTCATTAACAGGTAGTGTGCTTTGTGTAGTTTATCAATTGGATAGGCAAGCTGACGACGACCCCAGTCTTCAAAACGATGTACTGTTCCGTTATCTGCTTCTACAATGCCACGGTAGCGATCAACCATCGCTGTGACTTGATCACTTTGGTCCGGATGGACCATGACTACGACTTCATAATGTCTCATGTACTTCCCTCTTGGTTAAAGCCCCCCGAATCAAAGCCGGTGGAGCGAGGTAGGGATGCTGTGCGCAGCACCCAAACGGGTCGCAATATTAAGGGATCAGACCGGGGGTTGCAAGCCTCTGCAGCCTTGATTCAGCCTAATTTTTGCTATTTGCCTGCAGCGTAGACTCTTCCGGGTTGAGTACGCCGAGTACATACCTTTTTTTACTGAAATAGCGTTTCGCAACACGTTGTATATTCTTGCCATCGACCGCTTCAACCAGGGCACTGTAATCCAGGGCCGTACGTGGGTCCAGACCCAGCTCGTCATAGGTCAATAAAGTTCGACTCCAGAAGCTGTTGCTCTCTATTCCCAGTTCACGCTGACGCAGCTGAGCGGCTGTGATTTTATCCAGAATATCCTGCGGTACACCGTTCTTGCGAATATTCTCAATTTCGGTGAATACAGCGTCGACCAGCTGATCCACATTCTCGGGAGCACAGGAGAAATTAATATCCAGTGTTGCGAGGCCCTTAGGCTCACGGATGAATGCACCGTTCACGCCTACCCCATAAACACCACCCAGATCTTCACGCATTACCTCTCGCAAACGGATGCTGAGCGCCTCTGCGAATGACCGAATAATGTGCTGCTCCTGCATCGACCATTTGCCATCACCATGGAATGACAACCTGACCTGACTTTTGTCTTCAATACCTTTATTGACTTCAAAGCGCGTGGCACGAGTTGGACGCTTCACTTTAGGGTCTTTCCATTTTTCCGACCCTTCCAGCGTCGGCAGGCTGGCAATATAGCGCTCTACCAGAGGACGGATTTGTTCGAGCGTAAATGAGCCGACAATACTGAATACGAAATCATCCGCATCCGCGAACCGGTCACGATATATGTTCAGAGCTTGCTCGTAATCAATACTCTCAATACTTTTGTCGGTAAAGGGCACCCGTCGCGGATGACCCTTGCTCAATACTTTCTGGTACTCTTCTGAAAAAACTGATTCAGGATTACTAAGCCGGTTTGCCAGTACAGCTTGTAATTCTTCGCGCATCGCCAAAGGTGCACGAGCGTCTTCGCGAATGTCAGTGAATAACATATGTACCAATTGAAACAGGCTTTCCAGATTATCAGGTGATGCCTGTCCTCCGATGCCTTCATTGAGCTCACCTATATAAGCACTTACGTTGACACTTTCACCCGCAAGCGCTTTATTTAACTGGATATTATCAAACTCCCCCAGACCACCACGTTGTGCAAGCGCATCTGACAAGCGCGCAATTTCAAATTGATCCGTCGGTAGTAAAGAATGTCCGCCCGGACTTTTAGCTCGTAATAACACCACATCATTTCTGTAGTCCGTTGGCTTGAGCAGCAAACGCACACCATTACTGAGCGTCCATTCCGTCATTTCAATCTCTGGATACTCGCGCTTCCATTCCACTTGCCCGGGCTCTGGCAAGGTAGCCATCAAAGGTCCGCTCTTGGCATTATCTACGTAGGACTCGAGCTCTGCCATTTGCGCATCACCCACAATTTTCAACAACTCACCCTGTTCAGGAATCTCGGTACCTTCTGGCGCTTGGACCACAATGACGCGGTTCGCCTCGGTGATCCAGCTTTTAGAGAGTCGATTGATTTCCTCCAGCTCAATACCCGGCACAATTCGCTCAGCCAGTTTGACTTCAGCAGCAATGCCCGGAATAGACTCACGCACAAAAAAGTTTCGTGTTATTTCAGCCGCCAGAGAAGCAGATGACGCGTTACGTTCTTCTTTACCAATCTTGCGAATTCCGGTCAGGTGATTAAGCTTGGCACGCTCAAATTCTTCATTAGTAAACCCGAAGCGATTGATACGCTCCATCTCTTCGGTCACACCGCGCAAGCCATCTTCCAGGCGCCCTTCTTTCACCACCGCGCTTTGAATCGACATGCTGGCTTCGCGCACAAAAGAATTACCTGAGGAACCCACCGATAGATAGGGCGTGCCAGGCAGGTCTTTTACATCGGCAAACCGCTGATTCAACATCGCATGGAATAAATCTCGAATAATAAAACTGCGATAGTCCTCATTGCTCACCAACCAGGTCTTCGGCATCTTCTGCACAATCATCATGGACGTGACCGGCATTTCCTTATCAGTAGCAATACTTACCAAAGTCTCATCATGCGGAATCAATGGGTATTCGATTTTCTTTTTCTCGGGAACAGGATTCTTCAAGCCAGAAAACTGCGCCTTGATTTTTTCTTCCATTTCGCGAGGGTTAATCTGACCCACCACCACAATGGCCATCAGGTTAGGTCGATACCAGTCTTTGTAAAACTGTTTCATAGCCGCTGCGCTGGTATTTTCCAGTACTTCATTTTTTCCAATAGGCGAGCGTTTTGAGTAACGAGAGTTATTCAACAAAATCGGAAACATCTGGTCACGCATGCGACTACCAGCACCAAGTCCCAGGCGCATCTCTTCAATTATTACCCCACGCTCTTCGTCCACATCGTCGGCATTAAAACTAACGCCTTGCGCCCACTCATGGATAAAATCAAGAGCCCTGTCGACCGCACCGGGCAAGTCAGTCGGTACTTGTAACTTATAGACCGTTTCATCAAAACTAGTGTAGGCATTAAGATGTGCACCAAACTTCATGCCGATACCTTCAATGTAGTCTACAATCTCACTTTTGGCGTACTTGTCCGTCCCATTAAACGCCATGTGCTCAACGAAATGAGCAATGCCCTGCTGTTCTTCTGTCTCTTGCATGGAACCAGCATTGACCGCCAGCCACATTTCTACTCGACGCTGAGGTTGACCGTTACGCCTGATGTAATAGGTCAAGCCGTTATCCAGTTTTCCTTTAATAATCTCGTCAGTAAATGGCAAGGTCTCGCCTACCCCATTTAAAACATCACTTACTGGAGGTGGTTGCTGTGCCTGGAGAGCAGAAACAGAAACCAATAAACTACAAATCAATAGTCGCTTTAACATGTTATTCCTGTGGATTGGTGAGTATCAAGCGACACGCTGACGCACCGCTTCAAATAAACAAATACCTGTCGCGACAGATACATTCAAACTTTCTACCGTGCCTGCCATAGGTATGACCGCTAAATGATCACAGCGTTCGGTAGTTAAACGCCGCATACCCTTACCTTCTGCTCCCAGTATGATGGCAATCGAACCGGTTAAATCAACCTCAAAAATATTTTGCTCGGATTGATCGCTGGTACCGGTAAGCCAGATACCACGCTCTTTTAAATCATCCAGAGTTCGAGCCAGGTTGGTAACTGGGATCAACGGCACGGCTTCTGCTGCACCACTGGCCACCTTTCGAACAACCGGCGTTAATCCACACGAGTTATCTTTGGGCACAATCACGGCATCAACACCGGCCGCGTCAGCAGAGCGCAAACAGGCACCTAAATTGTGCGGATCCGTCACACCATCGAGCACCAGTAAAAAAGCCGGTTGGCTTAAGTTGTCAAGCAAGTCATACAAATCATCTTCGGTTTGCGTGGATACTTCTTCAAGCATCAATACCACACCTTGATGTCGAACACCGTCGGTTAACTGATCCAATTGCCTGGAATCTGTATCTTCAATTCTAATCTGGCTGGCTCGAGCCAGCTGTCTGATTTCATCCATACGCTTGTCTTTACGACCAGCGCTCATTAAAAGACGCCTGATACGCTCAGGTTTTTTTTGTAACGCTGATTTCACGGCATGAATACCCGCTAATACAGAATCAGACATTCGCTCACCTTTTACGTGTTTTCTTTCGCGCTTTGGACTTAGACCTGGACTTACCTTTGCGACGCTTGTTGGCTTTTTTCTGTTCGTTCTTTTTACTACTACTAAAAACTGTATTGTGAGTACGTTTTTTCTGTTTGATCAAATCAAAATCTATCTTGCGGTCATCCAGCTTAACCGCAGCCACCTGAATCTCCAGCTCATCACCCAGCCTGAATTCATGCTTGCCTTGTTTACCAATCAGGCGATGCGAAACCGGATCAAAATGATAATAATCAACAGGCAATGAAGTGATATGTATTAAACCTTCCACATGCACATCATGCAAATTAACGAACAAACCAAATGAAGTCACCGAACTCACTACACCCGTGAATTTCTCGCCGACTTTATCCTGCATATACTCGCACTTGAGCCAATCCACTACATCACGGCTGGCCTCATCTGCCCGTCGTTCACACATTGAACAATGTTCTCCCAGCGCCACCATTTCGGGCATGCTGTACGGAAAGCCTTTTTTCTTACCATTCTGAAGAATATATCGAATCGCGCGATGCACCATTAAATCCGGATAACGCCGTATCGGTGAAGTAAAATGAGCGTAGTCTTCCAGAGACAATCCAAAGTGCCCGGTTTCGCTATCCGGTGAATAGACAGCCTGTGCTAACGAACGCAACATGACAGTTTGAATCATTTCCCGATCGGGCCTTTCTCGAATATCGATAATGACTTTGGCAAAATCTTCAGCGCGGGGCTTTTCTCCACCGGGCAAGTGTAGGCCGACATCCGACAGAAATTCTCTCAGTGCTAAAACCTTTTCTTCCTTAACGCCGTCATGCACTCGGTACAGACTATTTATTTTATGTTCTTTTAGAAAACGAGCGGCACACCGATTGGCAGCAATCATGCACTCTTCAATAATTCTATGCGCATCATTTCGAACCCGTGGCTCGATACTACTTATCTTGCGCTGCTCATCAAATTTAAAGTACGTTTCTGTCGTTTCGAAATCAATCGCACCACGCTTGGCACGCGCCTTGATCATCGCGCGATACAACTCATGCAAATTTTCCAGATGTGGCAAGACATGTTCAAATTGCTGACGCAAATCTTTATCACCATCAAACAATATCGCCGCAACCTGATTGTAAGTAAGGCGCGCATGTGAATTCATCAATGCTTCATCAAACTTCCAGGACTTTATCTTGCCATTCTTATCGAGCATGATTTCACACACCATGCATAAGCGCTCAACCTCTGGATTTAACGAGCACAAACCGTTGGACAATACTTCAGGCAGCATGGGTATTACCTGACTCGGAAAATAGACCGAGGTAGCACGTTCCGTCGCTGAAATATCCAGCGCCGAGTCCTTAACCACATAGGCAGATACGTCCGCAATAGCAACCAGCAAACGCCAACCAGTACCCGCTGGCTCGCAATAAACAGCGTCATCAAAGTCACGAGCATCTTCACCGTCAATGGTGACCAGAGGCACGTCACGCAAATCAAGACGATTTTGTTTGGCGTCTTCCGGAACTTCTTCGCCATAATCCTTGATTTCTTTCAGCACTTCGCTGTGCCATTCATGCGGTAAATCATGACTGTGCAAAGCGATCTCTATTTCCATACCGGGTGCCATGTGCTCACCGAGGACATTGACGATTTTTCCGGTAGGTTGTTGTCGACCACTAGGCTGGGTAATTAATTCAGCCAGAACAATTTGTCCTTGTTTGGCCTCACCCTCTTTTCCTGGTGGAATTAAAATATCCTGTGTCAGACGTTTATTCTCAGGGATCACAACACCAATGCCGCGAGCTTCGCTGAAGCGCCCTACAACGGTTGTATGTGCGCGCTCGATAACCTCAACGATTGCACCCTCGAGACGTCCACGGTCATCGACCCGTGCTACACGCACCACGGCCCGGTCGCCGTGTAGCACTTTTCGCATTTGACGGGGTGATAAAAATAAATCATCACCACCTTCATCCGGTATCAAAAACCCGAATCCGTCGCGGTGCCCGGTAACCCGGCCCTTGATTAAATCCGACTGCGCTAACGGCATGTATTGCTCACGCCGATTAATCACCAGTTGACCATCTCTGACCATAGCACGCAGCCGTCGACGCAAGGCTTCTTGCTGCTCTTTGGAGGTTAATTTGAGGCGTTTTGCCAGATCCCGGCGGTTCTGGGGCATGGTTGCCAGCGCCTTGAGAATATCCTCACGACTGGTAATCGGATTTGCGTATTTTCCAGCCTGCTTGCGGCCGCGTGATTTCTTGTTTTTAGGGGTTTTTGCCATGCGCGCAAGCATAGCAAAGTTCCGCCTGTGTAAATTGACAAATATAGTGGCTAATTGTATTGTCGCGCACTGCTTCACATCTCATGCCGAGGTGGCGGAATTGGTAGACGCGCTAGCTTCAGGTGCTAGTGAGCTTTGGCTCGTGGAGGTTCAAGTCCTCTTCTCGGCACC
>CALIRD010000086.1 GCA_938042355.1 uncultured Thiotrichales bacterium | reverse complement strand
AATGACCACTTCAACAATCCAGTCGCAGTCACCTAGCATGTCCATATTATCTTCGATGTTGCCTACCGAGATTAGCTTGGCAGCACGTTTGCTCATATAGGGTGCAGGTTTGGTCTTGAACATTTGCTTGACTGCACCGGCAGCGATCGCGTTGCGATCACCTTCCTTGGGTACGATGTCCAGCAACACCACCGGAAATCCAGCATTGGCAATTTGCGCAGCGATACCGGCACCCATGGTGCCGGCACCGATTACGCCTACTTTTTTAATTTCCATTTACACAGCCTCCAGAATGGTTGCGATCCCCTGACCGCCGCCAATACATTGGGTAGCGAGTGCCAGGTTCTTGCCTTCGCGCTGCATAATCTGTGCTGCCTTGGCTGTAATGCGTGCACCGGTTGCCCCCAATGGGTGACCAATGGCAATCGCGGCGCCATCAATATTGATTTTGTCCATGTCGGCTTTTAGGTCTCGAACACAAGCAATTGATTGTGAAGCAAAGGCTTCATTAAGTTCGATCACATCGATATCGCCAATGCTCAAGCCAGCACGTGACAGTGCTTTTTGGGTGGCATAGATCGGCCCTAGTCCCATGACTTTGGGGTCACAACCAGCAACGGCAATGCTTTTGATTTTTGCCAGCGGCTTTAAACCATTGGCCTTGGCGTACTCAGCGCTACAAACCAGAGTAGCGACAGCGCCATCGGTCAGTGGTGACGAGGTGCCTGCTGTGACACTGCCTTTAGCATCGAATGCCGGTCTTAAACCAGCCAGTGCTTCCATGTCAGTGCCGGGTCGGATGCAACCATCTTCAGTAACACCGTTAAACTCAACAATCTCGTCTTTGAACTTGCCGGCTGCCTGGGCAGCGGCGGCTTTGGTTTGGCTCAGTACCGCAAACTCGTCTTGCTCTTCACGTGAAATGCCATATTGCTTGGCGACGTTTTCTGCTGTTTCACCCATACCCATATAGACACCAGGGTGTGATTCCATAATTACCGGGTTTGGCATCGGGTTGAAACCAACCATCGGCACTTTTGACATGGCTTCGACACCCGCAGCAATATACGCATCACCCGCCCCCATCAAGATCGAGCCAGCGGCTTGATGTATTGCTTGCATCGAAGATCCACAAAAGCGATTGACGGTCACGCCACCAACAGACTCGGGCAAACCTGAATGTAAGGCGACGATACGTGCCAGATTAAAGCCTTGCTCGCCTTCTGGAAAGGCGCAACCGAGGATTAAATCTTCCACATCGGTGGTTGTGATACCAGCCTGATCAACCACCGCTTTGACTGCAGTAGCCGCCATGTCATCCGGGCGACTTTTGGCCAGTGCGCCTTTGTAGGCTGGAGTAAAGGCTGTTCTTTTATAGCCTGCAATTACGATATCGGTCATGGGTAGTTCTCCTTAAGTATTCTGTCTATGTTTTCGTTGCTAGTGTTATTTCTTTTTTGCTAATTGTTGTTCGTGTTTGTCTATATTGTCAATTGCCAGCTGACGCATGTCTTTGAGTTCTGACAAGGCATCACGAATGTCTTTTTGTTGTTGTTTGAGTTCATCAGTGCGTCGTTCTATTTGTTCCAGTAATAATCTGGATTGTTTTACCTGACCTTGATCGGCGCGATAGAGACTCAAATACTCTTTAATGTCTTTCAGTGTAAAGCCCAGACGCTTGGCGCGCATAATCAGCGTAAAGCGAGCCTGATCACGGTAAGAGTATACGCGTCTGGTGCCGATACGTTTGGGTGAAATTAAACCCTTGGTTTCATAAAAACGCACGGCTCTGGGGGTGGTCTCAAACTTCTCCGCGAGTTCTGTGACGGTCAGATATCCATTCATTGACGTAATGTAGAATAAAGTGACGTATACGTCAACTTAGATAATCCATGAATAACCACATTTTTTGGGTAAACTATGCGTTCAGTAACACTTTTGCAGGTTAATGATGACGATTGGAGTCGGTGGAAGTACCAAAGCAGAGGCTTTGGCAACGCTGGAAAATATGACCGATGGCCTCGAGCCTATCTCGGGTACCGAGTATCAACAACGTATAGAACGTGCTCAGGCATATATGCAGGAACATGATATTGCAGCAGCATATTTCAATGCGGGTACCAATATGCGTTATTTCACAGGTACTCAGTGGCACGCCAGCGAACGCATGGTGGGCATGATCCTGCCGGCAACGGGAGACTTTGAATACATTGCGCCGTATTTTGAGAAGCCCACGCTTGAAGACTACATGGTGCTCGAAGGGAAGGTGAACACCTGGCACGAGCACGAAAGTCCCTACCAGTTATTCATAGAATCACTTAAGCGTATGGGTATCACGTCAGGTACCGTTGGCGTTTGCGAAAGCGCCGCCGTCTTTATTTACGATGGTATTCTGCAACAGGCCGCTGGTTACACATTGATTAATGCCGGGGTGGTGAGTAAGCACTGCCGAACACGTAAATCATCGAATGAATTGATCCTCATGTCCCGCGTAAAACAAATGACGCTGGAAGTGCATAAAGCCACCGCCAGCATGTTGAAAGCAGGTATGAGCACGACGGAGGTAGAAGCGTTTATCGATGAAGCGCATCGCAAAGTGGGTGCCCCGGCCGGTTCCTATTTTGTGATTGTGTTGTTTGGTGAAGCATCAGCCTATCCGCACGGTGTCAAAGATCCTCAAATACTTAAAGAGGGTGACATGGTGTTGATCGATACCGGTTGTCAGTATCTGGGCTATATTTCAGATATTACCCGCAGCTATGTCTTTGGTGAGCCCACGAAGCGTCAGCGCTTGGTCTGGAATGCAGAAAAAGAGGCCCAACTGGCGGCGTTTAATGCGGCTCAATTAGGTATGCCGTGCGCCGCTGTTGATCAGGCCGCGCGTGATTCACTGGCGGCCAATGGTTTTGGTCCTGGTTATGATATTCCCGGTTTGCCACACCGTACCGGTCATGGCATTGGTATGGATATACATGAGTGGCCATATCTGGTGGGTAGTGATCACACTCCGCTGGATGTGGGTATGTGTTTCAGTAATGAGCCAATGATTTGTATCCCGGGTGAATTTGGAATCAGACATGAAGATCACTTTTATATGACCGAAAGTGGCCCGGAGTGGTTTACCGCACCATCGCATAGTGTTGATGACCCGTTTGGTTTAGAGGTTGCCTAAGGATTATTTATGAATTCGAATGAATAAAAATTTTCTTTTAAGTTTATTTCTACTCTTCGTAGGTTGCATATTAGTAGGTTGTCTTTCAAGCAATTGCGGTGTAGCAGG
>CALIRD010000085.1 GCA_938042355.1 uncultured Thiotrichales bacterium | reverse complement strand
CCTTTTCACCCCGATAAACCACCAACTCTTCTTTTTCAGGCTCAACAAAACGGCTGTACGCAAAGTACAGCATGTTCGCAAGAATCAAAGCAAGAATCAGTTTTTTCATGGTTCCAATTGCAACAAATAGTTCATACCCTGCATCACCAGCTCAGGGATGACTGAAATACTCTCATCTCTACCGATATCAAGCAACACATGCTGACCACCTGTGATAAAGGTTTGAGTATTTTCAGGGAGTTTTTCAAGCATCTGCTGCCTGATGCCCCATATCGACGCCCGCCATGCACCGAGGGTACCGGCACTGACAGCGTCATTGGTAGACAAAGGAAAGGTAACCATTTGGTTATCGAGCTCATCAGCACGGATATCATCAGTGCCAGCCAACAACGCCTCACGTTGCAGCTCAAGGCCAGGGAAAATAACTCCGCCGAGATGTTGTCGTTGATCATCAATGGCATCTATTGTCGATGCCGTGCCCAGATCAATAATAATGGCTGCGCCAGTCGTTAACGACATCGCACCCAACATCGCTAACTGACGATCAATGCCCAACGATGAGCGTGAATCATACTCAGTATTCAGGAAGGGTTTAACGTCGCGCCAGTTGATAAACCTCAGCTGGTAACCGAGTTGTTCCAAACCCTGTATCAAGGTTGCATTTAACTCTGGTTTACGCACACTGGAAATAACCACTTCCCTGCCGGCATCCATTTGTTTGATACAAGCATCAACTTCTGCAGAACCAGCTCCCGCATTGTCCAGCGTCACAAACTGGTCGAGGTGGTTTGCATCACTGATTTTTACGCGAGAGTTTCCAAGATCAATTAAAATCATGATGTTATTCGCAGTGATATTTCCGCACTATCAAAGACCTCTTGTTTATTATCTATCTCAACCTGTAATTTACCCAGAGCGTCGATACCTAGTGCTACACCACTGCGTACTTCGTCCTGTGTATAAACATCCACTGGCTGATTGTAACTCAGATCGAATTCAGACCAGCCATCTAATAACTGTTTAATGTGTCCCGCCTCAACTTTTTTCATGGTGTCATAAATGGCAGCAATCACCTCAATCACCAAAGTATTTCGATCGATGCTTGCGCCCGTCTCTTGCTCAACTGTGGTAGCCGCTACTGACAAGTCAGCAGGAAAGGTCTGCTCGAGCACATTAATACCAACACCAATGACCAACCTTGCCAGACTTTTGTCAGTTTTAGACTCAATTAAAATCCCGCCCATTTTTGCTTGTGACGCATACAAGTCATTGGGCCATTTCATGCCTGCACTTTGGGCGCCAGCCTGTTGTAGAACCCTCGCAATCGCCGACCCTATACAGAGACTGATCGCCGGGTGCAGTCGCTCTATTTTCAGATCCCATCCAAAAGACAAGTACAGGTTTTTACCGATCGGAGAAACCCATGTTCGCTGGTGCCTACCCCGACCGGCAGTTTGATGTTCACTCAGCAAGATCTGTTTAGCCGTGACACCCGACTCTGCCAGAACGCTGTTGGTTGAAGCCAGTGTGTCGACGACATTTACAGTCAGTCCTTCATAAGGTACCAAACCTTCAAGAATGAGCCGACTATCCAGACACGCAAAAGTATCAACCCAAGTGACATGACCTTGATCCTGTTTGATATCAAGCCCGGCATCAATAAGAGTGTCGATATGCTTACTTAAAAGAACCGGTGCCATTCCTGTCAGACCAGCTAAATCGGGGATACTGACCGGCTTTCCAGATGCAAGTGTGAGCAAGATACTGTTATTCGTCATCATTTCGCGGTATTTTTAGCTTCATAATTGAACGTAACCAACGCATCTTGTCTTAATTACAATGCTTACTATACGCAACCTACTCATCATTGTACTGACTCTATTGAGCTTCAATATCACGTCAGCGATAGCGGGTGATCGCGTCTATCAATATACCGACCCTAACGGTCGCGTCATATTTTCAGATCGTAAAAAGCATGATGCCAAACTGGTTAAAGTCAAATACTACGGTCGCCCGGCTGCCAAGGTTTCATGTGTTGGCGATGATAGTACCAAAATGGCATCTCGGATGAGCACGTACCAGCCATTTATTGACAAGTATGCAAAAGAATACAATATCGATCCCGATCTGGTTATCGCAGTGATCAGAACCGAATCGTGCTTTGACCGTAAAGCGGTCTCACGAGTGGGTGCCCGTGGTTTGATGCAATTAATGCCTGCCACGGCAAAATACCTCGGCGTTAAAGACAGCTTTGATGCAGAACAAAATATCGAGGGCGGAGTAAAGTACCTACGCGAAATGCTCGACACCTTCAATCAGGATCAACAATTGGCGCTTGCTGCGTACAATGCTGGCCCTGGTGCCGTAAACAAATACAACGGTATCCCACCCTTCAAAGAAACTCAGAACTACGTTAAAAAAATAACGGCGATGTACAGCCCTACAGGCTAAACTTAAAGCGTTTTTACCACAATCGGTCGCTTCCACCTGATGCTTGATCATGACAACAAATCTCCAGAAAGCGGTTCTGAAAAACTGATTGTCTTGCTGATTTCCAGCGCATTTCTGATCTTGATGGGCCTGGAAATAGCCAGCAATTTTACACCGCGTAAAGCCGGCGGGATTCTATTTATATTTTTCTGGTTTCCCCTGTTGGTGCTGCATGAGTTTGGTCATGCCATTGTTGCAAAATTCTTTGGCTGGAAGTTACATGAAATTGTGATTGGCTTTGGCAAACTGCGCAAAGAATTTAACCTGATGGGCACTCAACTCAAAATTAAAACAATTCCGTTGGAAGGTTTTGTACGCTGCGAACCGGTCGATGTACCTTACTCAAACTGGAAACACGCACTTATATTTTTTGCCGGGCCCGGCATAGAGCTGTTACTTGTAGCTCTTATAGGCTTGATTATTGGCTATGACAATCTTTTCAAGTTCTCGGACAACTACACGACTATTGCACTACAGAGTTGTGCTTATGCGGCGCTGATGGGTGCAATCATCAACCTGATTCCGTTTTCTTCTGAACACGACGGGAAGTCTTCAATGAGTGATGGAGCTGGGATACTTGCGTGCCTGTTCGCTGGTACGACTAAAAAGTAAAGCAATCTACGACCACATCAGATAATCCGTTTAAAAAAAAGCCCCGCTTGAAATTAAGCGGGGCTTTCTAATTGAATCCTGGCAATGTCCTACTCTCACATGGGGAGACCCCACACTACCATCGGCGCTGAACGGTTTCACTTCCGAGTTCGAGATGGTATCGGGTGGTTCACATTCGCTATGGTCACCAGGAAAACTGGTTTCC
>CALIRD010000084.1 GCA_938042355.1 uncultured Thiotrichales bacterium | reverse complement strand
ACCAGCATTCAGCACATTGATATTGATAATGGCTACGATGCTTTCTCTCTGGATAATGATCGATTCACACGCTCGGACCAGCCTGGCCGAGATGTGCAGCAAACCAATGCAGTCTCTGTTAAAACGTCACTTTCGGGTTCGGAAGGGTATGATGTTGAAACCATATTGACCTACGCCGACACCGAGCTGGAATACAGTTACGACGAAGATTGGACCTTTACGGGTTTTGATCCGATCGGCTACACCTCGTTTGACCAGTACTTGCGCGATCGCGAGAACTATAGCGCTGAATTACGCTTGCTCTCATCTTCGCCTGCGAACATTTTTGCTAAAGAAACGGATTGGGTGTTTGGCTTGTACCACCTGGCGCGTGATGAAAGTTTATTGCGCCGCTATACCTTTGCTGCCGGTGATTTTGAAAGTAATTACGATACCAGTAGTACAGCAATTTATACGCAACTCGATACGACCATAAATGAGAAGCTGACGATGGTGACCGGTTTACGGGTTGAAAAGTGGCAGGCAGATTATGCTGATAACAATGGTACGGTTAATGACCCGGAAGAAACCTTGTACGGAGGCAAGCTAAGTCTTAATTATCAGTATCAACCTGACAAGTTAGTCTATGCCAGCCTCTCGCGTGGATATAAAGCGGGTGGTACGAATAATGATGGTAGTTTGCAGGGCACAGGGCAGCCTCTGGATTTTGATACAGAATACTTGTGGAGTCTTGAGGCCGGCATGAAGTCCAGCTGGTGTGATGATACTTTATTAGGCCGGTTTTCAGTGTTTTATGCCAAACGTAAAGACCAGCAAGTTAAAAGTTCGGTCACAGTGCCAATACCCGACACACCGGGTGCGGTGCAGTTTATTGATCTGATCACCAATGCGGCCAGTGGTGAAAACCTGGGCCTGGAGGCAGAGCTCGATTGGCAACCTAATCAGGCCTTTACTATGAATGCCAGTCTGGGTTTACTGGAGGCAACCTTTGATGAATATTTCGCGCCGCCCACCCAGGCCGATCCAATCGGTCTGGATTTGAGTGGTGAAGATCAGGCGCATGCACCTTCGTATCAGTTCTCTCTCGGTGCTGAATATCAGTTTGATAATGGTCTGTTCGTGCAAGGTAATATTGAAGGTAAGGATGAGTTCTTTTTCTCTGATCGACACCGCGCCGCGACTGAATCTTATGAATTGTTGAATGGTCGCATTGGCTATCGCGCAGATAACTGGAATCTCTCACTGTGGGTGCGCAATCTAACCGATCAGGATTACACCACACGGGGATTTGGCAGTTTTGGTAATGACCCTCGCAATTTTTATGCGGTGGGTACCTTCACCCAACTGGGTGAGCCCCGTATGGTAGGCTTGAGTTTTAATCTGGAGTTATAAGGTCAATGAAAGCGTCTCTTGAAATCAGCCTTTATCCTTTAAATGAAGAATACAAACCTGCCATTCGTGCATTCATCAAAAGGCTTGATCAGCATAAAGATGTAGATATATTTCCAAACACGATGAGCACTCAGGTGTTTGGTGAGCTGGATGACATCATGCCTGTCTTGCATAAAGAGATTGAAAAATCCTGGAAAAAATATGGACGCTCGATATTCGTGTGTAAATTCCTCAAAGGTGATCGTCGTCCTGACGCCTAGACAGTAAGTGTCAGCCATACTCACTCAGGCGTTAGCAGATCTGCAATCCATGTCCTTATGGGAGTTGGCTGCCGTTGTGTTGGCGATTGCCTATTTATTGTTGGCGGTTTATGAGCGCATAGAATGTTGGTACGCCGCATTTTTTAGCACTCTGATTTATATATTTCTGTTCTGGAATGTCAGCCTGGTAATGGAATCATTACTCAATGCCTATTACTTGATCATGGCACTCTATGGTTGGACCCAATGGCGAGGTAAGGTCGATGAGTTTCAGGATGTGCGAATCCAGCGCTGGTCATTGCAAAAGCATGTCATCGCCATTGCTGTCATCCTCTCTCTTACCCTGATAACAGGAACCTTGTTGGGAAAAAATACCAGTGCTGCGTTACCTTATCTGGACTCCTTCACAACCTGGGCGGCAGTGGTGACTACCTATATGGTGACGCAAAAGGTGTTGGAAAACTGGATTTACTGGTTGATCATCAATCCACTATCGATTTATTTGTATCTGGACAGAGGTATGGTGCTGACGGCGTTGTTATTTGTTGTCTACGTGATAATGTCGCTCGTTGGTTTATACACCTGGTCCAGACGTTACCGTCAGCAATCAAAAGCATGGCCTCCAGCAAGCAGCGCCTAGAACAGGTATTGGCGGCGCATGCTGCCTGGACAGATAGTATGCCTACCCTGGTTAAAGAGCTGGAAGGCGGTTTAACCAATCAAAACTTTTTACTCACGGATAATGACTCACGTTATGTACTGCGTTTGAATTCAGAGGTTGATGCTGTCTGGAATATAGATCGTGACATCGAGCATCAGATCCATTCCCAGGCGGCTCTTGCCGGATTGTCAGAGGCTGTTGTTTACGTTGATGATGATTTGGGTTATCGGATCACGCGTTATCGACCGGGCAAAACTCTGTCGCAAAAAGATTTCGTGGAAATGGATTGGCTAGAGGTTCTAGGAACTCTCGTGGCTGATATACATAACCTGGCCGGAAATAGCGAGACGATTAACTATGCCTCACATTGTCAGCACTTTCTCGACCAGCTCGATTTGAATTCAACTATCACAGACCAGCTACAGCATGCGATAGATACTCTAACAGCACTCCTTGCCGGGCTGGATAATCAAGAATATGTTTGTTGTCACCACGATCTGGGCCCCTATAACGTGTTAGCCAGCGAGGGGCGATTGTTTGCACTGGATTGGGAATATGCCAGAACTGGTTTTGCCGCAGTTGACCTGGCAATAGTCATTGATGAGCACTGTTTAAGTAAGCAACAAAAGAAATTTATGCTTGATGTCTACCGTATTTCCGGTGGGCAGATCAGCAAGCGTGATCTCAAGATAGTCAGACCGGTGGTAGATTTATTTGATGTGCTCTGGAATTGTTTGTATGCGCAACAGCATCAAAAAGAAATAGAGCTGGCGTTACTTAAGAAGAAGCTGGTACAGCTAAGCAAGCACGTAAAAAAAGCTCACAAGCTTATTCGCTAGCGCGTGTGTCAGCCGGCGCGTTTTCATCACATTTGATGCATTGCAGCAATTTCCCCAGTTTTTCTTGTCGACCATTTGCGCTGGTTACCCAGGGTCTGTTTTGCCAGGGAGGATTGTGTCTGACATGTTGAAAGTGACCACACTCCAGCTCAGCTACCCAATCCTTATCATCATCCAGATGGAAGTTAGTGATCGCTGACTGCATTACGTGTGGTAGCCATCCAGCAGATCCAGGGTGGTTTTGGTGCGAGCGAAAATGCCATTGCCTCGACCGATCTCACGCTGCTGGTCATCATAAACAACGGACTCGGCGATAAATTGTGTTTTGCTCTGATTGAGTACTTTTCCGATAGCTGTCATTGAGCCTTCAGAAATGGGTCGGGTTAAATAGGTAGTGAAAGAATTGGTGAGAATGACAAACTCGGTCTCTAGCGACATACAGGCAAAAAATGCGGCATCGTCTAGCATTTTAAAATAGACCGAACCATGTGCCGCACCCAGTGAGTGAAAAAAGCGTTCATCCATTGCCAGGGTCAGTGTGGCGGTGCCTTCACTCACGTCAATATCGGGTCCGTAAAATTCATTAATTTTGGCGGCATGATAGGCAGATTTCAGGCCGTTATAGTGTTGTGCGGTAGTCATGATGAATTTCCTGTGATTCAGTATCCATGATAACAGGCAGTCAGGCGGTAAATGACGTAAAATAAACGGCATGCAGTTTGCTATTTTAATCAAGAGTGACCCCAACCAATCACCGGCCGTGCGTTCAGCGTTAATGTTTACGCGTGCAGCACTGGAAGCGGGTCACAGTATTCAACGCGTATTTTTTTATCAGGGCGCGGTTACCACCGCGTCAGACATGTTGTCACCTCCTCAGAATGAGGAACGGGTTGGCGAGCTGTGGTCAGAGCTGGCAGCTAAGTATGAGTTGGAATTGGTCGTCTGTATTGCCGCCGCCCAGCGTAGAGGGGTCTGGTCTGAAGCCGAAGCAGGCCGCTTGGGTTACAAGGCGCACAATTTACGCGCGGATTACAGCATCTCTGGTTTAGGGCAGTTAATAGAGGCCAGTATTGAATCCGACCGTCTGGTGAGTTTTGGCTAATGGCGACTAAAAAAATCATGTATATCAATCGTGCTACCCCCCATGGTGGTATCACCGCTAAAGAGTCACTGGATGTGGTCTTGATCAGTGCTGCCTTTGATCAGGACGTTGCGCTGGCTTTTATTGATGACGGTGTTTATCAATTATTGAAAGGTCAGCAACCAGAAAAGAGCGGTTCACGCAACGTCGCCAAATCTTTCGCGGCACTCGGTGATTATGACGTGAGAAAAGTCTATGTTGAACAGGAGTCACTGGCAGAGCGTGGTTTGAGCGAAGCCGATTTAGTTGATCTCAGGCATGAAAACCCTGAGGACGATTACCGTGATACGGCTTCTATTCGTTTAATCTCTCGTGAAAAATTAGCGCGTTTGTTCAGCAGACAAGACGTGTTGTTCAATTTTTAGCATGGCTATCTTGCATACCATTAATCAATCTCCTGATGCTGGCGACCAGCTACGTGCCTGCCTCAGTCGAGCCATGCCCGATAGTGCAGTAATTTTATATGAGGATGGAGTTTACGCGGCGCTTGATAAAATTGCGCAGCGCCCCAATATTGAGCTGCAGAAACTGGACTGTAAGTTGTATGCTGTGCGCGATGATTGCGAGGCACGCGGTTTGCAGGAAACTGCTCTTTGCAAAAAGGTAAAGCTAATCGATTACCCTGAATTTGTTGAACTGGTAACCCGCTACGATGTGGTTCAGGCCTGGAGTTAAGCAAACGTGTTAGAAGTGAATGGCAGGGTTTATCCTACCGATGAAGAAGGTTATCTGGAAAATATTTCAGACTGGAGCGAAGCGATTGCTGAAGCAATGGCAGCGGCTGATGATATTAAATTGAGTGAAGCGCACTGGGATATTCTCAGGTTCTTGCGTGAGTATTACCATGAATATGAAATTGCGCCGGCGGTCAGAGTGCTGACCAAGGCGGTAGGTAGGCGTCTGGGTAAAGACAAAGGTAACAGCAAGTACTTATATAACCTGTTCCCGGATGGTCCCGGCAAACAGGCCTGTCGATATGCGGGCCTACCCAAACCCACCGGTTGTGTCTGAGCAACTGTTAAGTCTGATACTGCTTGCCGCGTTTGCGGTTTTTTTGCTCGGATTCATTGCTCGCCTGATTCAATACTGGCGTTTGCCGGTCCCGTTTAATATCCCCATTATGCCAGCGCCTAAATCCAGACTGGGTGTGCTGAGTCGTCTGGTGGGTGAGACGGTATTATTTAAAAGTTTATTTCGTGCCAACAAATGGACCTGGGTATTTGGCTGGAGCATGCACTTTGCCTTGCTGTTATTGCTGGGTAAGCATTTGTTTTATGTCTATAGCGTTCCTCCTCTATGGGTTGCCTGGCTGATGTCGATAGGGCACTGGTTATTCGCGCTATTTATATTTGGTTTGTTGGGTTTGTTATTGCGAAGAATTGTGGTGCAACGGGTACGTTTGATCAGCGCACCTTCGGATTATCTGATGTTGCTGCTCTTGATCGCTATCGCCGTGAGTGGTTACAGCATGCATGTTGGTGCAGCGGTTAATCTGGTTGAGGTCAAGTATTTTGTTGCCGGTTTACTTTCATTTGAGTGGCGAGAACTTCCTGCAGACTGGCGTCTGGTCGTTCATTTGTTGCTGGTGAGCGTGTTGCTGTTAATTTTTCCGTTTTCAAAATTGTTGCATGCGCCCGGACTGTTTTTTGCGCCGACCCTGAATCAGGTCGATGATACGCGTGAGGGCAAGTCGTGAGTGTTCCAGAAAAATTGCAATATCCTGTTATCCCTCTGATCAGGGAAGATGCAGCGGTGAGCGATCGGAGTTATCAAGCCAAGCCGGAATTGATGCAGGCACTGGGTTACCCCGGTGAGCTACCAACCGACTGGAAAAACAAAGTCCTGGCAAGCATGAAGCAGCAACTTGAAAAATCGCGCGCGCTGCGCGTTTTCATGGACAGTTGTGTGCAGTGCGGTGCCTGTACCGATAAATGCCATTATTTTTTAGGTGGCGGCGACGCCAACAATATGCCGGTTGCCCGACAAAATTTATTTCGCAGTGTCTACCGTCGATACTTCACCTTGGCGGGTCGCTGGTTTCCGTGGTTAGTCGGCGCTAGAGAACTGACCAGAGATGTGCTGGATGAATGGTTTAATTATTTTCATCAGTGTTCTGAATGTCGACGCTGTTCAGTGTATTGCCCGGTGGGGATAGACACCTCTGAAGTGACCATGGCTGGCAGAGAAATTTTATCTTCAGTGGGTATCGGGCAAAAAAACACACAGAACGTCATCAACAAGGTGAACACCATTGGCAATAACCTGGGTATGCCGACTGCTGCCTTAAAGGACACTTTGGCAGGTTTGGAAGAAGACTTGCTCGATGAGACGGGGATACCCATAGCGTTGCCATTGGATCAAGCAGGTGCAGAGATATTATTAGTTGTGCCTTCAGCGGACTTTTTTGCCGAACCCCATGTTGATGGCTTGCTCGGTTGTGTCAAAGTGCTGCATGCTTCCGGTTTGAGCTGGACTTTCAGTTCTGTTGCCAGTGAAGCCGCGAATTTTGGTTTGTTCAGTGGTAGTCATGAGCAGATGAAAAATATTGCCAAGCGTATTCGTGAAGCAGCTCAGCAACTCAAAGTGAAACGAATTGTTTTTGGCGAGTGTGGGCATGCCTGGCGCGTGGCGTATAACTATTTGCATAAACTGGCTGGTCCATTTGATTTTCTCGATCAGGACTATCCAATACCCCAACACATTCTTGAGGTGACGGTTGATTTGATTCGCACTGAACAAATTGTTCTGGATAAATCAAGAAACGATGAGTACGTAGTCACTTATCATGACTCGTGCAATGTTGCACGTGGCGCCGGCTTGGGTGCCGAAGTGGGTGGTCAGTTTGAAATTCCCAGAGAGGTGTTGCGTAGTGTTTGTAACCATTTTCATGAAATGCCGCAGGGTAGTACTCATGCGGAGACTTTTTGTTGTGGTGCCGGTGGTGGATTGCTAACCGATGAATTGATGCAAACCCGTAAGCAAGGAGCGCTACCTCGTATGTCTGCGTTGCAGCAAGTGGTTGAGAATAATGGTGTTACGCATATGGTCGCAATCTGCGCCATCTGTAAATCACAATTCTCACGAATTATGCCGGAGTATGGTTACGAGATGGATCAGGTGCTTAGCATGCATCAGTTAGTGGGCAATGCTCTGGTGCTGGAGCAGTAACAAAAACTAGCTATAAAATTTCTTGTCTGCCCGTCGTTTACCTTTGCGTTGGCAAACCACACCTTTAATAATGCTGGTGCTCTCGATTCGAACCGTATGATAATCATCATTAAGTGGCCGAAGATATTCTCTACCGGCGCGCACCCATAGCTGACGCATCACCATGCCCATTTCATTTTCGACTAATACATACGAGCCGCTATGTGGTCTGGCAGAGGGGTCTATGACGACAATGCAACCAACCGGAAACTCCGGTTCCATGCTGTCGTCGAGAACTTCCAGTGAAAATAGTGCCGTCGTTGAGCACGACTGTATATCAGCGAATACGCTTTCCATGTGTTTCTTCCTCACTCCCTGAAGAAAAGACCGATATGGGTCGATGTGCGCCTTCTTCATACCATCCCAATTGGTTATGAAGGCTTACTACAGTGCCGATTATTATTATGGTAGGCGCACGTACATTAGCGCGTTTTACAGTATTTAACAAGTCGTTGGCGGTAGCAATATGTACACGCTGATTAGCGGTGGTGCCTTGTTCTATGAGTGCTGCCGGAGTGTCAGGAGCAAGGCCGTTTGCTATTAATTCGTTGCTGATGGATTCGAGTTTATCCAGCCCCATATAGATGACCAGCGTCTGGTTTTTCTTGCACAGTAATTTCCAGTCAAGCAGTTGCTCTGCGCTATGACCGGTAATGAAAGTGACTGACTGGGCGTGATCACGGTGGGTTAGTGGTATACCAGCATAACTGGCGCAACCCGAGGCTGCTGTGATTCCCGGTACAACCTGAAAGTTAACACCGGCAATAGCCAGTTTATCGATTTCTTCTCCACCGCGACCAAAAATGAACGGGTCGCCACCTTTCAGGCGACAGACGCGGTGACCTTCGTGGGCCAGCCGCACCAGCATATGATTGAGTAGTTCCTGTGGAACGCTGTGGTCAGCCTTGCGCTTGCCGACGTAGATTAACTCTGCATCCGGGTTACACAGTTCAAGTATTTCTTTTGAGACCAGTCGATCATGCAAAATCACCGTCGCTTTTCGCATGATGCGCAGTGCTTTCAATGTCAGTAGCTCAGGATCCCCGGGACCGGCGCCCACCAGATAGACTTCACCAATTTGTGTTTCCTGATTTACGTAGCTATCAATGAGTTTATCCATTGCTTTCTGCGCTTTAACTTCTTTGCCTTTGAGTACCCGTTCACCTATTTCACCATCAATCAATTCGTGCCAGATTTTTTGGCGATCTTCGAACTCAGTAATATTGTTCTTGATACGCGCCCGATTACGCAGCGCAAAACGCGCGAGAGCACCGAGGTTTTTAGGTATGTAGGCTGAGAGACTGGAGCTTAGTTTTCTCGCCAAAGCAGGGGAGTAGCCTAGAGTTGAAATTGCAATCGTTACCGGTTTGCGTTCAATCACAGATGGTAAAAAGAACGTGCTCTTTTCAGCATCATCTGCAACACTGACTGGTATATCCAGATCATCTGCCAGGCGAGCAACTCTGGCGTTAACTACCCGATTGTTAGTTGCGGCAACCATCAAGAATGGATAGGAAGGGTTAATCGCAAATTTTTTATCAAGGTCGGATTCATCAAAGGCGCCTGAGCGCCAACTGATCTTGTTCTGTTGATACAGTGTTTGAAGTTTTGATGTTAGTTCGGGTGCGACGACATGGATTACAGCACCGGCACGTAATAGTCTCAGTATTTTTCGTTCAGCGACTGTTCCACCGCCGACAATAAAGCATTTTCTCCCCTGAAGTGAGAGAGATATTGGCACCTGATTCATACGAGTTTAACGACCATCATGAAGAGTAAATCAGTATAGCACCGAGCGCATAAACTTGATCGATTGCCTGCAAAGTTTCAAATCTGCTCCAAATTAGAAAGCAATTGATAAATATAGCTTTTATTGACACAATATCTGTATCCAAACTCACTTAGTCAGGCATATTTCAGTGATTGATCCAGACGGCTTTCGACCCAATGTTGGCATAATTTTATGCAACGATGCCGGTCAGGTTTTCTGGGCCAAACGAATCAATCAGGATGCCTGGCAATTTCCTCAAGGTGGTATTCGTCAGGATGAGTCTCATCTGGACGCCATGTATCGAGAATTGCAGGAAGAAACCGGTCTCAAGCCGCATCATGTTGAAGTGATTGGTGTGACCAAACGCTGGTTACGCTATCGCTTGCCGCGCCGCTTGATCAGGCGTCACTCAAGCCCGATCTGTATCGGACAAAAACAACGCTGGTATGCGTTGCGTCTGATCACCAAGGAAAGCAAGGTCAGGCTGGATGAATCCGAAACGCCGGAATTTGATGGCTGGCGCTGGGTAGACTACTGGTACCCCTCAGACAAAGTGGTGTCGTTCAAGCGCAAAGTCTATCGTCGCGCCTTGAAAGAATTAATGCCGCTGATCAAACCGCAAGAAACCGCAAGTCCCCCGGGGGGCTGACGACCATGTCGACGCTTGCTACGCTACAAAGGATTGTTCAACGGGTAAGCAAATCTCCTGATCTGAAAACAGCACTCAGTGTTATTGTTGACCGTGTCATGGAGGCAATGAACTCTGATGCCTGTTCCGTTTTTCTGCGTTCGGCAGACGTAAGCGGCTTAACCTTGAGGGCGACCAACGGTCTTGAGCAGGAGTTGGTCAATCAATTACACATGTCTATGGATGAGGGTCTGGTGGGCCTCGTTGCTCAACGTGCAGAGCCGGTTAATCTCGCCGATGCTTCAAGTCATGCACGCTATAGTCTGATAGAAAACTCTGGTGATGAGCGTTATCAGGCTTTCCTGGGTGTTCCTATTGTTGATCACCGTCGCCTCTATGGTGTGTTGGTTGTGCAAAGTATCGAGCAGCGAGAATACAGTGAGGATGACACCGCTTTTCTGGTCACGCTTGGCGCGCAACTGGCAGCCGCAATTAGCGCGGCAGAGCTTACCGGTGAAATCGCCAGCGATAGTGCTGAACAACACGATGATGTTCGCATCAACGGTTTGCCAGGCGCCCCGGGTGTGGCTATTGGACAAGCCCTGTTGTTGTATGCCAAAGCAGACCTGGCCGAAGTGCCTGACCGAAAGCATCAAGGTGTCAGCGAAGAAAAACAAAAGTTATCCGAGGCGATACAGCATGTTAAACAAGACATGCAGACCCTGAAGGTGAAGATGGGGGATAGCGTCAGTGATGAAACGGCGGTGTTGTTTGACGCTTACAGCATGATGCTGGACAGCGAGGCGCTGATCAGCAAGATACATGCTTGTATTGATGATGGTGACTGGGTGCAGGGTGCGTTACGTAAATCCATCGATGAATACTCACAAGTTTTTGCCGAAATGGATGACGACTATCTGAGTGAACGAGTTGTTGATATTCGTGATATGGGTCGAAGAATACTCGAGTATCTGAGCAAGGATGCATCTGAGTCGGAGCATGAGTACCAACCAAATACAGTCTTGATTGGGCACGATATATCCGCCAGCCAACTGGCGGAGGTGCCGCGCGACAAACTAGTCGGATTGATTTGTACCACGGGTACCCAGTCATCGCATGTGGCGATCCTCGCCAGAGCGCTGGGTGTGCCGACGGTTATGGGTGCCAGCAGCTTGCCACTGAATCAGCTGGATAAAGTTGAAGTCGTGGTCGATGGTTATGCCGGACATATTTGCATCAAACCGAGTAATGATGTTCGTCAGTCTTATCGGCTTTTGATTCAGGAAGAATATGAACTATCCGAGCAATTACGACAGGTTGCCTTACAACCAGCAGTCACCAAAGACGGGGTAAGATTACCCGTCTTTATCAACAGTGGTTTGATGTCGGATTTGTCACAAGATCAACGTAATTATTGTGACGGTCTGGGATTGTATCGTACCGAGTTACCCTTCATGGTCAGAGACAGTTTCCCGACCGAGGATGAGCAGGAGGAGATTTACAGTCGTGTGATGTCCTCTTATCCCGGTTTGCCGGTGACCTTGCGCACTCTGGATGTGGGTGGTGATAAAGCCTTACGCTATTTTCCTATTCAAGAAGAAAATCCATTTTTGGGTTGGCGCGGAGTACGGATTACCCTAGATCACCCCGAGATATTTTTGACGCAACTGCGAGCCATGTTGCGCGCCAGTGAACAGCATAAAAACCTGCATATTCTATTGCCGATGATCAGTACCATGAGTGAACTGGACGAATCTCTGGCGCTGATCTCGATGGCGCGTGCCGAGCTGGCAGAAAATGGCTTGAACATTCCTGTACCGAAAATCGGAGTAATGATAGAAGTGCCTTCGGCCGTCTACATTGCCGACCGTATCGCCGAGAAAGTCGATTTTTTGAGCATCGGTAGTAATGATCTGATCCAGTATTTACTCGCGGTGGATCGTAACAATTCAAAAGTTGCCAGTCTCTATTCGGATTTGCATCCGTCATTTCTGATGGCTTTGCAGGTAATTATTGAAAAAGCGCATAGCGTCGACACGCCTGTATCGATTTGTGGAGAGATGGCAAGTGACCCGGTATTGGTGCTCCTGTTGCTGGGGCTAGGCCTGGATAGCCTCAGTGTCAGCATGGCAGCCCTGCCCAGCGTCAAGTGGGTCTTGTCTGAATTCAGCCGTGAACAGGCTGAGCAGATGGTAGAAGAAGCGATGGCCTTGGGCAATCCAGCAAAAATACGAGAGATGCTCAGTCAGCACTTGATAGAAGCGGGTCTGGGTGCCTTGGTACGGGCTGGAAAACATTAATTTCAGTCTGCTCTCGCGGGCTTGCTTGGTGTAAACTACGCGCTGTTTTCATTGGGCGTTTGCTGCATGGCAATTCTTAATACTCAGGATATCAATTCGGTTTTATCTGAATTCACCGACCCGTGGCATGGTCAGGATCTGGTTTCAGCCAAACAGGTAGAAGCCATTGAAATTACTGATGATCAGGTCAGCGTCAATTTAAAGCTCGGTTATCCGGCAGCTGAGGCAGGTAAAACGCTAGCCGCCGAGGTGGAGACAGCCTTGTTAAGCCGGTTTCCTGATAATAGGTTTTCGGTCAGCGCTGCTTCAGACATCATCAGCCATTCTGTACAAAAAAATCTAACGCCGTTGCCTGAAGTTAAAAACATTATTGCGGTTGCTTCCGGTAAAGGTGGTGTAGGCAAATCCACCACCTCGGTTAATCTGGCATTGGCACTGGCGGCTGAAGGTGCGACAGTCGGCGTATTGGACGCTGATATTTACGGGCCCAGCATCCCGCGCATGATGGGTGCCAGCGGTAAGCCGGAATCTGAGGATGGCAAGTCGGTTGAACCGATGGTCAATCATGGCGTGCAGTTTATTTCGATTGGATTGCTGATCAGCGAAGAAACGCCGATGGTATGGCGGGGTCCGATGGTGACCCAGGCGCTGGAACAGCTACTTCGACATACACACTGGCAAGGTCTCGACTATTTGATCATCGATTTACCGCCGGGCACTGGTGATATTCAGTTAACCCTGGCGCAAAAAATTCCGGTCAGTGGTGCGGTCATTGTCACTACCCCACAAGACATATCTTTACTTGATGCGCTCAAGGGTCTGAAAATGTTCGAGAAGGTCGAGGTGCCGGTACTTGGTGTGATTGAGAATATGAGTACACATATTTGTTCAAGCTGCGGCCATGAAGAACATATTTTTGGTGCCGGTGGTGGCGAAAAAATGGCTACCGATAATAAAGTCGAGTTTCTCGGGTCATTACCGCTGGACATCAGTATACGAGAACAGGCTGATTCAGGTACGCCGACCGTAGTGCATGAGCCAGACGGAAAAATCGCCACCCTCTATAAAGAGATTGCTCTCAAGACGGCGGCCAGGTTAGCGATACAATCACAGGACTTTAGTCATCACTTTCCCAATATCGTTATTAAAAACGACTAAACAAGGAGTACAAGCAGCGTGGCCATAAAATCAGATAAATGGATTAAACGCATGTCAGCTGAAGGCATGATTGAACCGTTTGAGTCGGGGCAAGTCAGGGAGCAGGGCGGCAAGAAGATCGTATCCTATGGCACTTCCAGCTATGGCTATGATGTGCGCTGCGCAGATGAGTTTAAAATCTTCACCAACATCAATTCAGCAATTGTGGACCCTAAAGAATTTCGCGAAGACAGTTTTGTTGATATTCAGTCCGATGTTTGTGTGATCCCGCCAAACTCTTTTGCTTTGGCCAGAACGGTTGAATACTTCCGCATACCACGCAGTGTACTGACGATATGTCTGGGTAAGTCTACCTACGCACGCTGCGGCATTATCGTTAATGTCACTCCGCTAGAACCGGAGTGGGAAGGGCATGTGACTCTGGAATTTTCCAACACAACAACCTTGCCTGCACGTATCTATGCCAATGAAGGTGTGGCGCAAATGTTGTTCTTTGAATCAGATGAGGAATGCGAAACCTCGTATAAAGATCGTGGCGGTAAATATCAGGGACAGACTGGTGTGACGCTCCCCAAGACCTAGCGTTCGTAGCCTCGTAATATCCTGAGCAGTTCCTGGTTGATTTCACCGGTGGGTTCTAACTCAATATCTTGTTGAAAGAACTTGATGGCCATGATTGTTTTGGGGTCACGGTAGCCCATGACATTACCCGGAAAATAACCCAGTCGAACCAGTTCTTTCTGAATCGCGATAGTAAGTTTGTTATTCCCACCTACAAAGCTGCTACTGTTGCTGGCAGGGATTTCAACAATCGTGTTGTTGTTTGCCGGCTGTGATTTATTGGAGTTCGCCGTATGACAATGATGTTCGCCGGTTCGTCCATTGGTATGACATCCTTGCTTGTCAACACCACCTCCATGCGGCCACACCTGAGTGGTCGTCATTATAAGGACAAACAGACTGATGAGCATCAATCGGTAACGCATAGATCTCTCCGCCAGTGTTAAAGCGATTGCTATCGACGGGAGAGAGGTCGATCTAGTTAGTTTACACTAATACTACTGTTGCCAGGCCCAAGAATAATACAAATCCACACACATCGGTGATCGTGGTTAATATAACTCCGCCTGCGAGGGCAGGGTCTATTTCCATACGCCGCAGTACCATCGGTACCATGACACCACAAAATGCGGCAATGATCTGGTTGGCCAGCATAGCGATCGCTATGATCAGGCCAAGTTGTACATCTTTAAACCACAGTATGGTGATCATGGCGACGACCGATGCCCAGATCAGTCCGTTCAACAGACCGACCATGACCTCTTTACCTAACAACCAGCGGAAGTTGGATTTACCGATTTGGTCAAGCGCCATACCGCGGATGACCATGGTCATGGTTTGGGTACCGGCGATGCCGCCCATACTGGCAACGATGGGCATCAATACTGCAAGTGCAACGAGTTTTTCCAGTGTGCCTTGAAAGTTGCCTATCACCCAGGATGCAATAAAGGCAGTAGCAAGATTCAGCCCGAGCCAGACTGCTCGTCGCCGGGTACTGGGAATGACGCGTGAAAAAATATCATCCTCGTCACTCAAACCTACCCGGCTCAAGACATCTTTATCGGCCTCTTCCCGAATGACATCAACGACATCATCGATGGTGATGCGGCCGACCAGGCGGCCATTGGTATCGATGGTTGCTGCTGAATACAGGTCGCGATTTTCAAAAACCTTGGCTACTTCGGATGAGTCGAGTTCAACCGCAAACGCAGGTGCATCACGATTGACGACATCGGTTACGGGTAGTGCCGGGTCACTGGTCACCAGCGCCTCAAGAGACAACGTGCCCTGGTAGTGCTCATTTCGGTCAACCACAAACAAGCTGTCCGTATGTTCGGGTAGTTCACCACGTTGTTGTAAGTATCGCCGAACGACTTCCAGACTGAC
>CALIRD010000083.1 GCA_938042355.1 uncultured Thiotrichales bacterium | reverse complement strand
ATCAACATTAACCATTACCATCGCTTTCACTTCGTTGCCAATTTTCTTTTCATCGACATTTAAGCTGAAGTTTTTGATGACCCCTGCAGTCTCCATAGCTTGAACACGGCGTTGCACAGCACTTGCTGAAAGCCTGGCTTTTTCTCCCAGTTGTAACCAGCTCATACGCCCATTCTTTTGCAGTAATCGAAGAATAACTGCATCGAATTTGTCTAACATATGGAAATCCTGCGTAATTAATAAAATTATTCAAATATCCTGCAATATTATCACTATTTACGTGTTATATAACGGATTATCGGGTCTCAAATGGTGTTAATTTAAATCCATCTAAAAATTTATCGAGTACTTGAATATGAAATCTCACTTAAAGAAAGTTGATCACATTACGTACGCCTGTAAACAGGGCAGTATTGAAAAGTGGGCATGGTTTCATATTGAAGTTGAAGGCGGCACACTGATCAAACGCATCGATGATGTTCGACCAGAAGATAAAGATAGTAGTATGAAAATATGGTGTATTGATTACGGTGATTTTGGTGTTGCTCTGATTGAGGGTATAGATCGAAATGAGAAGTCACAAGTGACTAAGTTTGTAGATCGCCATGGTGATCACTCTTGTCAACATGTTGCCTATGATTGTCACAACCTTGAGAAATTCCAGCAGCACATGAAGTCTTTAGGCGGGCATCCTCGTGGAGAGACCATAGTCCGTAACGATGGATTTGGAATACTGAAACAAATGTTCGCACGAGGGTACGAAGAAGGCGATGCAGGAGAAGCCACTTTCCCAGAATACTGTGAACGACCTGTGACAGAAGAAGAAATCAAAGATATCAACATCACTTTTTCAGAACAGGCTGGTCGTGGCTTTTATGACCAAGTTCAAGATGCAATCGAGCAAGGAGATGAGGCTCCATTTTTTGACTTCACGAAAATGCCAGCAGATTGGGAGGTTCCACCAGAGATAAAGCAGGGCGTCTAAATAGCGAACCCTCTAGTGTTTTTTGGCGTTGGTCGTATTACTGAAATCCTGATTTCAATATTAACGCAGATAAATTGTTCATTGTTTTTTATAGCTGCTGAAAATCAGAGATAGAAATTCAATACAAGGCAAAAAAAAGATGCCATCCTATACCGTATCAAACGGCATAGGACGGTATCGTACTGGTGGAGGTGGCGGGAATCGAAGAAGGAAAAAAGCTATTGATATTATTATATTAAATATTCATAAATATAAATATGCCCCCATAAGTGCCCCCAATAAAATACTGTGATCTAGTGCTATATAGTAAGCGTATAGCTTATGTCGAAACTAGTGGCACAATAATGACACACTACTGGCAGAATAAATTCTCATATGTTTATAAACGACGGTTTAAATTGTATTTGTGTAGTCGACTAGGTGAATAAAGATCACTCGTTAATGAAATTTTGAAGAGTTCTTATTATTTGTTTTTGAAATACTCTGTATGCCAACATAACTACCCATCTGTCCATTTAGCGGGGCGCTTTTCTAGAAATGCCTGGATACCTTCTTCGGCATCTCGCTTGAGCATATTGTCGACCATTACTTGTGAAGCATTTGTGTAGGCGTCGCTTAAGTTCATTTCCTTCTGTTGGTAAAATGCGGATTTTCCGGTAGCCAATGTCATACTGGATTTTTCAGAGATTTTTGTTGCTGTATGCATGGTATGACTGGTCAAATATGAACTTTCTATGACGTTGTTTATCAGGCTAATATCGGCTGCCTGTTGTGCCGATATCAGCTCACCGACAAGTAGCATTTCCATCGCAGCTTTATTCGAAACATTACGAGACAGTGCTACCATCGGCGTAGAGCAAAACAAGCCGATGTTAACTCCTGGTGTGCCAAATTTTGCTGTGCTTGCTGCATAGGCAAGATCACAACTAGCGACCAATTGGCAACCAGCTGCGGTGGCAATGCCAGCTACCTCTGCGATCACAGGCTTGGGATTGTTGACAATGCTTTGCATGACCTTGGCGCATTTTCCCATGAGCATGGTGAAATACTCTCTACCACCATCATCTGCCGCACGTGCGGCGGTCATTTCCTTTAAATCATGACCAGCACTGAACGCAGGGCCATTGGCAGCCAGCACCACTACGCGAACACTGTTGTCGTCAGCGACGAAGTTCATTTCTTCCATAAGACGATCTAGCATGGCTTCTGACAGAGCGTTACGTCGACCATTATCATTTAACGTGAGGCGTAATACACCTTCATCTGTTAGCTCTCTAGTCAGAATGTCGTTTCTTGGCTTAGTTGTCATTGGATAAATTTTCGCTCCAGATCTAGGACGTAGATAATCTGTTGAGAACTTTAGTAATTGAATGTGTGCATGCCGCGGGGGCCATGATATGAACTCCTGCGAGGCCTTCAATATTCTTATACTCAGCAATTAGTTCAGCGGCTATTTGGATGCCTTCATTTTTTTGTGCTTTGGTATCACCAGCATTTTCAATGCGCTTAATAATATGATTTGGGACATTTACTCCATAAAGATTTTCGTTCATCCATCGTGCAGATTTAGCCGATGCTATCGGTCCAACGCCAAGTAGTATACTTAGTTTTTCTGTGATCCCTTCATCAACCAGTCGATTGATGTACCTGGACGCAATGCCTGCATCAAAACAGAATTGCGTTTGTGCAAACTGTGCGCCAGCATCTATTTTGTTAAGTATGCCTGTTGGCTGCCACTCAGGTGTTGGATCCGATGGCATTTCTGCCGCACCAAGAAAAAAGTTGGGTGGTTCCAGCACTTTTTTGCCTGTGGGTAGTATTTTCTGGTCGCGCATGTCGCGCATTAACTTCATCACGTCAGCCGAATTAAGATCAAAAACTGGTTTTGTATCTGGTTGATCGCCCCCGGCAGGGTCGTCACCTGTAAGAATTAAAACGTTTTCTATACCTTGAGCTGCAGCACCTAAAATATCCGCGTTCAGCGCAAGTCGGTTTCGGTCACGGCATGTAATTTGCCAGATGGGTTCAAGGTTATTGGCAACCAGAATGGCTGCGGCTGCGGCGCTACTCATGGTAGTAGTCGCACCTGCTCCATCGGTTAGATTGATCGCGTCAACCAGACCGCGTAGGACTTCAGCTTCCTCTAATAAAGCATTAGGCCCTGCTGATCGAGGTGGTACAACCTCTGCCGTAATTGCGAATTTGCCGGCTTGCAGGGTGTCTTTTAACAGACCCATCGGTGCTCTCTAATATAAAATGGAAAGTCAGTTTATCAAAAAAAGTTATAATTCACTTAGTTTGAATGCGTCATTCCCATGTTATTTATAACAGGAATTTCTGGATTTCATGAATCAATAGTTCTGGTTGTTCTTCAATAACCAAATGACCGGCATTCTGTATAGTGCTAAATACAGAGCCTTCGATTTCAGCGTGGAGTAACTCACCTTTCTGTCGCGGAATCCATCTGTCTTCCTCACCCCATAAAATTAAAGTGGGTTGAGATATGTTGGAGTAGTGCGGTTGTACTTCGTCTGTATATGTTGAGCTTGCCTGAGCTATCTGACGATAAAAAGCAGCTTTTCCGTCTGCAGTCAGCCATGGCTGTA
>CALIRD010000082.1 GCA_938042355.1 uncultured Thiotrichales bacterium | reverse complement strand
CGTGAGTCACGTTCGGGTTGGTAAACAACAGGAAGATATCAATGCTGTCCGGATTGCTGCGGGAGATGCAGACTTGTTGATTGGATGTGATTTGGTGGTGGCTTCCGGTGATGAGGCTATGGCTAAAGTGAATCAGCAAAGAAGTCACGCCATTGTAAATACCTATAAATCAGTGCCTGCTGATTTTGTCAGTAATCCTGATCTGGAATTTCCGGGGCAGGCAATGCAGGACACGATTGCGACAGAAGTTGGAAGCGACAAAGTGAGTTTTATAGACGCGACCAAGATTGCGACCGGTTTGTTGGGTGATTCAATTGCCAGTAATTTGTTTATGTTGGGTTTTGCCTATCAACAGGGCTTGTTGCCGGTAAAATCCAGTTCAATTGAAGAAGCCATCAGTTTGAATGGTGTGGCGATAGCGTTTAACCAACAGGCATTTATTTGGGGTAGAAGAGCGGCGATCGATCTTGATGAGGTCAAGGATCACGCTAACCTGAAAGCAGCGTTTACACCGTTAGAAAAAGTTGATGAGATTATTGAAGACCGATATAAGCGTCTGGTGAAATATCAGAACGTGGCCTATGCCAGACGCTATAAGAAGCAACTCGAAAGAGTGCAGAAGCTGGACAACATAGATGGCCAATCAGGCTTGAGTAAAAACGTGGCGAGAAATTTGTACAAGCTCATGGCGTATAAAGATGAATACGAGGTGGCGCGCTTGTTCAGTGATGGTCAATTCAAACAACAAGTTAAAAACCAGTTCAGTGGGCAGTATCGTCTTGAGTTTCATCTCGCTCCTCCGTTAATGAGCGCCAAAGATAAAGATACCGGGCTGCCTCGCAAACGCCGCTTTGGAGCATGGATCATGCCGGTATATAAACTTCTCGCGAAGTTGAAAGTTTTGCGTGGTACCAAACTGGATTTGTTTGGTTATACCGATGAGCGTAAGCTGGAACGTAAATTGATAGAAGAGTATGTATCGCTATTAGACGAATTTGAGACCAGTTTAACCGCAGATAATTATGCGCAGGCACTCGAGCTGAGTGTACTACCGGAACAAATTCGTGGCTATGGTCACATCAAGCACAAACATATTGAGCAGCAACGTGTCAGGCGCGATCGAGTACTAGCTGAATTCCGAGGTGAGACAAGTGCACCGGTCAAGTTTATCGATGCGGCTGCCTGACAATTATAATACGGATTAATCTATGACAGTATTTCATCATCCTGATTTTGATCATCACGAAACGGTAGCGTTTCACGCTAATGAACAGAGCGGTTTGAAGGCAATTATTGCAGTTCACAATACGACGCTTGGTCCTTCCATGGGCGGTTGCCGTATGTTTCCTTATGTTGACGAAGAGCAGGCGTTAACGGATGTGTTGCGATTATCCAAGGGCATGACCTATAAATCAGCTTTGGGCAATATCCCTGTTGGTGGTGGTAAATCCGTCATTATTGGTGATCCTTATACACAGAAAACTCCTGAATTGTTGTTAGCTATGGGCGATTTCATTGAGAGTCAGAATGGTTGCTACATCGGCGCTGAGGATTCGGGCACCAGTGTTGCCGATCTCTCAATGATGTCAAAAAGAACCAAACATATTTCCGGGATCTTTAGTGATGGTGAGCATGGTGGTGACCCTTCTCCAAGTACCGCTTATGGAGTCTACAAAGGCATTGAAGTAGCGGTAGAACATCAGCTGGGTAGTGATCTGAAAGGCGTCAGGGTCGCGATCCAAGGCGTTGGTAATGTTGGCTACCACTTGGTCAGGCACTTGAGTGAAGCGGGTGCGGTAGTGCTGGCAGCAGACATCAATCAAGCCAACCTTGATCGTGTGGTGCAAGAGTTTGGTGTACAAGAGGTACCCTTGGATCAAATACTCTCGGCCGAGGCCGAGGTGCTGTCACCTTGTGCTATGGGTGGCGCTATTAATTCTAAAACCATAAAAAATATCAAGGCAGTGATTATCGCCGGTGGAGCCAATAACCAACTTGATACCGAAGAGATGGGTCAGGCGTTAGCCGGGCTCGGAATTTTATACGCTCCTGACTATGTGATTAACGCTGGCGGTATTATCGATTGCTATTACCAGACTGTTGCTGAGGAAAATAGTAATCGTATTAGAGAGCATGTCGACATCATTGCTGATAATTTGAAGACGATATTTCAACGTTCTAAAACTACAGGACATGCAACCAGTGACGTTGCCGATGAAATGGCTTTGGCCGTACTTGAAGCCGCAGCCACTGATAACAGCATCGATACATCACTAGATAATATCAGCCAGACTAGCTGACAATGGCATCAAGCCACTGGTTCATTGTTAACATTGCGATTAATCACAAATAAAATTATCCCACCTATTAACACCGATACTGCGGCTTTAAAGAGTGAGCCACCATCACTTTTCCCCTGGTGCAGTACTTCGATGCCAAGCGGACTGAAGACATGAAAGAACACAGCGCCAGCCATGACCGTTGCAGCCATAAGTCCACCTAATTGGTGCAGTCGAGCGCGACTGTAACTTTTACTACCGCCGACTTTATTGATTAGCCAAAACAGAGCTGGCGATAATAAGATCAGAGAGGTAATCAGTTCAAAGCCACCAACGCCAAAGGCTCCGAGTCTGGTAAATAGGCCGCCCAGACCATCACCCAGAAAACCACCGAGCCAGTTGCCAATGGTGCTGAAGATATGTTGAGTATCGGGATGTCCTGTGAACTTATAGGGTAGAGAACCCAGAAATATGTAGCTACTCCATAACACGATAACCCAGCTAATAATGGCTTTAATTTGTTGACTCATATGTCTCTCCTGTTGTTTGTTATCATCTGCTTGGGGGTACTTACGTTGGTAACATACCCTTTGGATGTAACGAATTAGTTTTTCTTCTGTTCTAATGTATCGATTAATTGTTTGATGCTTTCAGGCACCTGACAAGTTTTTTTGTGTTCATAGTCGTAAAATATTATTAGTCCGTTACCCTCGGCAGCCAGCTTCTGATGCTGCTGACTATAGACTTCATATTCCATCATGAAACGTTTTCCTTCAACTTGATCGATACTGGTCGAAATGGTAATTGTGTCAGGGTAGCTCAATGGTATTCTGAATTGACATTGGGTGTTGGCCAGTATCGGCCCGATATTATGTTTCTGCTTGTACTCCATGATGCCGACTTTTTCAAAGTAGATCATGCGAATGTCTTCGAAGTATCTGAAGTACACCGTGTTGTTAATATGCCCAAACTCATCCATATCACCCCAGAGTATGTCCTGGGCTATCTGAACGGGGTGGTGATGATCTGGTGTTTCGTTGGTCATGAAAGGGTAGAGATTATTATCTGTATACCTCTAATCTTACCCTATCTGGAACAGTTCAGGATTATTCAATCCGGAACATGAAGGTGAAAGCTGATTAACTAGATGTTCTGCCTACTCAGGATGTTGCCAGCGCTAACAGTTCACTTTGTGACGACGAGTCCAGCTTTACAATCAAACTTAATAACTCACGATTTGAAATCAAAGTCACAGGCTTGCGTGCACAATAATCCAGAGCACCGCTGGAAAAATTACTTTGTGTTATGAAAGCTGACTCCGAAGCTTGTGCGGTTTGATCGCAGTGATGTTTAACGGTAGCAATACTTATGCTCTCAGTCTGACAGCCTGTTGAAATCATCAGGCTGTAATTAGGGTTCTTTTCGGCATGAAATGTTAGTGTTGAAACATTTTCATGGCTCGTTTTTCGGATTAACGTAAAGCCTTTTCTCTGATAGATATTTTGTGTTAATTCGTCTAATTTTTCGTGTGCCAGATCAGCTATCAGGTTTTGTGACCAGCAGGCAGGCTTGGCCTCAATGTTTTGTGGTCGTTTCGTTTTGCGAATTTCCAGGTCGCTGCTGAAATCTTTTAAGGGAGTAATCGATTGTGTGGCTGAAAACATAGAATGATGTTTCTAATTGATGGAAAAACAACTTACTGTTACTCCGTCTGGGTAGAAAGAAGCTAACGACAAACGTAGCAATTTCGAGAATGAACGTAATCTCTATAGGGCGAAGTTGGCAACAGTTCACGTACTGGCAAATAAGGCTTATTCGTCAATAAGAGATTTGATTTCAGCATGTATATCCAGCGCATACACAAATAATGTGAACGCAATGAACATTTCCTTGAATTCTGTGATTTCATGTAAGCGTTGATAACGTTCTCCACTACACAAATACAGGGTTTGAGTAACAAGAATAAAACCCAGGAATAACAGGATATAGATTTTTTCTTTACTCATCGTATTTTTAAGATAGATAAATGAAAGCGCAATAATACTGCTAAAAAAGGTGAGTTGGATAAACAGACTGTTCCACATGTTGTAGTTATAGGCGCTGGAAATCATGGCAATGAGTATCAGATGTGGTTTTGCCAGGAATATTCGTAACAGGCGAGTTTGATTTTGTAAACCAAGACAACAAGTGATCAGCGGTATCGCAACGAAATAAATATGAGTACCAACATAGTAGAGGTTTTCAGAATAGTCAGTAAAAAAGTTATGCAGGTTGATTTCGTTTTGATCATTGGCATAGAACAATTCAGGCGTTTCAATATTGAAAACCCTGCTGAACCAGGAAACTTCTTCCATCGCAATGAGGATATAGAGAACCAGAAAAAACAACAGGGGTATGTACAGTTCAATCAGGCTGTAGATTTTTCTAATCTTGTTGAAGTTGAAAACGAGAATGAAAGCGCCGCTCAATAAGAAGAAAAAACTCAGCCATTCGATGAGTTTGTCTTCATAAGAAATGCTGTTGAACCAGGGTTGATTGAAGAATAATAAACAGGTCAGAAAGACGGATAGCGCTACTGCAACACCAATACTGGTATGTTGTCTTTTATTGTTGTTGCTAAATGCAGTTATTGAGGCATGCGAAGTTAGTAGAAGCGGGTAGTAAATCAGTAACAGGGAAATAATGATGCATACCGTACTGATCAGGTACATCCCGCTTATCTCAGGGGTGCCTTTAATAAGTGGGCCTTGCAGATAAACAAATTTTCTAACGATCGCGAGTGTGCTGATGATCAGCGCCGCACTGGTAAGACTTATAACGTTCAGGTGTTTTTGGATAAGCATTTCGTTAGTCAGTTACTATGTAGTGGCTACCTTATAAAACTCTTCCTTGAATCCCCGATATCTTTTCCTTATAGACATCATAAAGCAATTTTAGTGAGAATGTGGAGAGCCTGGTCCTGCCGATGCTGGCTAACCCCTAGATTTCTCGCTCAAAACCGGCGAAACCGGCGAATTGCCAGGTTCTGATCGCTGTTACCATCGAGGTTCCTTCACGCTCACCGATCGGTAGTTTTCGATCAGCCCAGCTCAGTTCATTGAATAATTCTCCCACTGCATTCAACTTCTCGATGACTTTCAGACGTGATGTACGTGAGATTGAGCCACTCATCACCAGTCGTAATTCCCCGTCCTGATTAAACGCAGCATTCAGAAAATGATTTTGTACCTGTCGGCGAAAGTATTTTTCGATAGGGCCATTGGCTTGCCAGCTGAAATTGTTACTGATTCTCAGTCTGACACGGTTGTTTGGTTGGAGCTCGATTAGCATCATTCTATCCATTTTGGCGAGATGCTGGATACACTCAGCTTCGCATATGTCGTAGCGCTCAATAATATCTTCCATACTCCAGTAATTGACGATACAAAAAGCCACCAATAAAAAGCGTTCATCGGCGATCAGTTCCCGCTCCTGTTCGATACTCAGCATGTCGATCTTTTTATCTGAGGATATAGCAAGTTCAGCCAGGTCACTCAATTCTATTTGCAGCACCTCGCAGATTGCATCCATGCGTTTGAGAGAAATGTTACCACTGGAAAACATGTGTTTAATCGCGGACTCAGACAGATCGAGTCGTTTTGCCAGAGCCCGATAGGTGATCGATTGCTGTTTGAGTTGAGTCTTTAAGGTCTGGATTAATTTACTGGATCTTGCCATTTTGTTGTCTCTGTTGAATTGAAGCACTATCTTAATCAAGAGTGTCTTTCATGCGACCTGCGCCTATAAAGTATAATAATATAATACTAAATGTCGAAAATAGTGGAACTATAGAGAAATAAGTCCCAAATATTGCACTAGAGATCAATACTTATCCCTCAACTTTTTATGAGGTGTAAGTTATGAAACTATTCAGTCGAATCACAGCCACTGTCGCCGGTACGGTCGATGAAATGGTCACTAAAGTAGAAAATCATGATGCCGTGGTAGAAGCCGGTATTCGGGAAATCAGAAAATCGGCTGCAGACTCCAGGGTTCGTTTGGCGCGTATTCATAAAGACGGCGAACGTTTACGTCGCCAGAAGGAATCGTTACAGAGTGCTGAAGCAGACTGGTTAAGCAGGGCTAAACATGTTGGAGAACTGGACGAGCAACGCGCTGTGGAGTGTTTGCGTCGACGCCAGCAATGTCTCGACAAGATTGCTGAGCTGGAAAAGACGCTGGAAGAACATCGGGTCCTCGAAGAAAAGCTCTCTATCAACGTGCGCAAGATAGACAGCAGACTGGAGGAAATCAGTCTGCAGCGTAACCAGATGAAGTCGCGTCAATCGGTAGCAGATGCTACGCGTGTAATGAACAATATTCAGGGTAACAGTAATCTTGACGACACTTTTGATCGCTGGGAATCCATCATCACAGAATCAGAGATTTGTTCAGGTGATGTGTTACTGGATACTCCGGTAGATCTTTTCGCTACCGAGTTTGAAGATCAGGAACAAGAGGCTCAATTGAAACAGGAGCTAGACGCTATTCTGAAGGGTGAAGGTGATCAAAATGAGTAATTCAAAAATCACCCGTTCAGAGTACATGGCATCTGAGCAATCATGGTTGCAGCAGAGTGCGGAGAGTATCAGTCAATTTGCTACCATCTCGCAAATTCTCCGGGTCATCGGGGCGATTATTGTTACCGCTTCACTCTCTGTATTTTTAATTCAGGGGTGGGAAGTCGGCAATGACACGATGCGCTATTTACAGTTGCTGGCGCATACGCTGTTGCTGGCATTCAGTGGTTTTGCCTTACATCGTTGGCTCAAAGAAAGCAAAGGCGCACGGCTGTTTTTCAGTCTGAGTCTGGTAGCCATCGTCGCTAACTTTACGATTCTCGGGGCGCTGATGTATTCAGTGATCCAGTGGGGTGGTGTGCTGGGTGAATACGCCGATTTCGCACATTGGGTGAGTGACTCTTCAATGTTGGGGTTAACAGTCGCTGGTTCGATGTTGGTATTAACCCCGTTATCGTTACTGGTATTTACTATTCTTGCCAGGCGTTCCAGTAAGCTCTTGACGGGTACATTTTTATTGGCTAACACAGCGTTACTTTTGCCGGTACGTGAGGCGTGGATGGTAAGCCTGGTGGCGGTAGTCGTTGTGTTGGGTGTGCTATCAGTGCTGCGCTTTTTGACAGCCGATCACACTCTGCAAACCATGGAAGGACGTTTTGCTCGTTTTATGTTGTTTGTGCCGGCTGGTATTTTATTCGCCCGCAGTGTGATCTTTTACGGTGTTGATGAAATTGTGGTTCTGCTGCTTTCTTCGATGTTGTATTTGATTGCTCGTGAGATGGGTAAGGGTGTGAAGAAATCGGGACTATTCGAAATGGTGTTGATTTATTTATCAGTACCGTTAGCCATCTCAATGGCGGTTAGTTTTTCGTCACTGTTACAGTTAAGTCTCGGTAGTAACTTTGAATTGATTGTTTTCACTCTGGCGTACGCGGGTCTTTCAACCGACATGTATTGGCGAGCAAATATCAAGATTCAAAAAGACATTCTGGCTTTTCAGGCGGTCATCATTTCAGGTGGTGCGTTACTGCTTGCCATGGCCTTTGGTGGCACATTTGAGGTGGTCATTGCCATGCTGGCTGGAGCTGGCCTAGTGGTTGCCGGGTATTTTCTGGGTAGAAATTTATTCAGTGTCGTTGGTGCAGGTTTGATTGCTGCCAGTCTGTTGCTGAACTTTGATGCGCTACTTCAGTTGTTTGATTTTAACAACTGGATGGTGCTGGCACTGATAGGGGGCGGTACTATTATTTCTGCTTCTGTGTTGGATCGGCATGGCCCTGGAATTAAATTGAAGCTGGTAGCAAGAAAGCAGCGCCAATTAGCAACTGAGTCTTAAAGTCATAGCGTTAAAGTAAGGGGGCATGTCATAACGACATGCTCCTTTTTTATATGAGTTAACCCTTTATTGATTGCTGATCGTTTACATCAATAGACTGAAAACAAACCGCCATGGATGATTGTGGTTAACCTGTTATTAGTAATCCCTTTTTGTCAGGCGTAGTCTTAAGTTGAATAGCCAAGAATGGAGATGTGGATGTAAAACCGTAACGACGAGAGGTGCACTATGAGACGTATTGCAAATACAGAGTTGGTAGTGGAAGAAGATGGTGCGATTGATCTAACCCCGATGCTGGATGTGGTGTTTATTATGCTGATCTTTTTCATTGTAACCGCAGTGTTTATCAAAGAAACCGGAGTGGAGGTTTCTCGACCAAATGCCAAGACTTCAAGCAAGCCAGTGCAGGTCTCGATTCTGGTCGCCATTGATAATAAAAACAGAATTTGGGTAGACGGAAAAATCGTCGATATACGAGCATTACCTGCTCACATCGAACGGCTGGGAGCTGAAAACCCGGGAGGTAGCTTGGTGATGCAGGCGGATCAGCAATCCAACATTCACTCGTTTAAACAAGTGCTGGACGTCAGCCGAAAGATCATCGATCCGATGAAGATTCAGCTGGCGACCAGACGTAAGTAATAACTTACTTGTTGAGATAACGACTTTCCCGGTCGAGCAATTCTTTCATCTCTTCGCGAGTTTTAGGTAGCTGCTCGGCTGGCAGGTCCAGATGATCCAGTGGTATTTCCTGCTGGTATTGATTGAACACCGGACTTACTACCTCCAGTGGATAATGAGGAATGGTACGACCTTCACGAAACGCCTTGATCGGTATTTGTGCAGAAATTATTTTTTCATCATTGGAGGCTTCAATCGCTAGTATTTTGGCGTCTGGACCAACGATAAGTGAATTGCCGCCGTACTTGGCATAAGGGCCGTCTGGTGGAAAGGTAATATTCGACATCGCACTGTAAAAATTATTAAAGCGTGCCATTGCCTGCACGTCTTCTTGTGAGAATAATGTCGAGGTGCGTAACATGATTTCGGTGCCGCGCATGGCAAAGGCGGCAAACACAAAGGCATCAAGCTGAACGGTACTCACAGCGATATTGCCGAACTCGGTTTTGAGCACCGGAAATTCTGCTTCCATTCCATACATTGCTCGATAGCGTGTTCTTACATTTTCGATGGTAGTGGTAGGAATTTCTCCGCCGCCCAGACGTTTTACGTTCCGTGTTTTCCAGAATTTTTCGACAATTTCACCTTGACGATTAATGACCGTATTCAGGCTCAAGATGTGACCAGGCCAGTCCTTATCCTGAGCATAAGAGCCAAATACAATATAGCTGTCGCACTTACGTGCAGCCTCTCCCAGTCGGTCTGTCTCCGGTCCCGGTATGGTTAATGTGAATTCCAGTTTTTCTTGACGAGTTCCTGTTGAATAACCGGTCAAAGGGAATTCATTAAACAGAATAATGTCGGGTTTATCTCCCTCTCTGCAGGCCTGGTTGATAAACTCCAGCATCTTGTTCAGATTGTATTCGAGCCCTGCCGCTACAGTTTCTGCATCCTGTAGATTTTGTACGCCGTTCTGCACAACTTTGAGGGTAATCACATCTTTTGCTAGTGGTATGGTCGGGTAGCTGCCATCGGGTTTAACCATCATGGGTGGTTTTAATGTGGCACCAGATGTTGATGCACACGCTGGTAAAATGAATGTGATAAAACCAGGTAGTATTGTTAGTAACAGGATGTTGGTAAATTTTTTCTGTTTCATACGATTATCCTCCGATCTTGATTAAGCCCGTTCAAGTTTTGCATAGGCTACTACCAGCCACTTACTGCCGGCATGTTTGAAGTTGATTTCGATACGGGCATGACTGCCACTGCCTTCGTAGTTGGTAACGGTGCCCTCACCAAATTTTTGATGGAAGACACGATCGCCTAACTTATATTCCGAGCTTTCGTCATCAACCAGGTTTTTACCGCTACTGGATGTATAACTACTCGACGATTGTTTTTTATAGCTTGGTACGCTTGGTCGTATTTCATGCAGTAATTCTTTGGGTATCTCGCCAATAAACTGGGATGGCATATTGTAACGATCCGAACCATGCAGTCGTCGGCGCTCGGTCAATGTCAGTACCAGGTTTTCTCTGGCTCGGGTAATACCTACGTAACAGAGGCGTCGCTCTTCTTCTAGTCGACCGGGTTCTTCAATACTCATTTGATGCGGGAATAAACCATCTTCCATGCCTGTGATAAAGACCAGAGGAAACTCCAGTCCTTTGGCAGCATGCATGCTCATCATTTGTACGCAGTCTTCCCAGCTTTCCCCCTGACCTTCACCAGACTCCAATGCAGCATGAGCCAGAAACGCATCGAGCAAGCTCATCTCGCCGTGTTCTTCCTCGTTGTATTCAAAACCACGCGCAGCGCTGACCAATTCGTTGAGGTTGTCGATGCGAGACTGGGATTTTTCATTGTTCTCTTTGCCATGAAAATCAAGCAATCCGGAAACAACATTAATATGATCGACCAGTTCATGAATAGGCAAATCGGCACTGGCAGCGGCAATATCATTGACCAGCTCGATAAAGTTACGTACAGCACCAGCGGCACGTGCTGTCAGGATTTTATGTTCGAGTAAACGTTGCGCAGCGGCAAACATACTCAGTTCGTGCTCGCGGGCTTCCGCCCGGATCTGGTCAACGGTACGTGCCCCAATACCTCGTGTCGGTCGATTGACCACTCGTTCAAAACTTGCGTCGTCGTGTTGGTTAGAGCCGAGTCTCATGTACGCCAGGGCGTCCTTGATTTCTGCGCGTTCAAAGAAGCGTAGGCCGCCATAAACCTTGTAAGGAATGCGCATGCCAATGAAGACTTCTTCAAAGACGCGTGATTGTGCGTTGGAGCGATACAGCACGGCCACATCGCTACGCATGCCGCCACTTTCAGCGTATTGCCGAATACGCTCTGCCACGTAGCGAGCTTCTTCCTGCTCGTTATAGGCGGTATACAATTGAATTTGTTCGCCGTCATTGCCATCGGTCCACAAGTTTTTACCCATGCGTTCGGCATTGTTGGCAATTACTGCATTGGCTGCGTTCAAAATGGTGCTGGTGGAGCGGTAGTTTTGCTCCAGTCGCACCATTTGTGTATTTTTGAAGTCTTTATCAAAGCGTTGCAAGTGCTCTACTTTAGCGCCACGCCAGCCGTAAATAGACTGGTCATCATCGCCGACGGCAAAGATCGGACTGGTATTGCCGGCGAGCAAGCGTAACCAGCTGTATTGCAGCGTATTGGTGTCCTGAAACTCATCCACCAGGATATTGCTGAATCGATCGCGATAATGTTTCAACAAGGTTTCGTTATCACGTAACGTTTCCAGTGAGCGCAACAGAAGCTCACCAAAATCAACCAGCCCGCCACGCTCACAGGCAGATTGGTAGGCGGTATAAATACGAATCATCTGGCGTGTAATCGGGTCGCCGGTGTCCTGCATGTTTTGCGGGCGTATACCTTCATCTTTTTTACCGTTGACGAAGTACATCGACTGTTTCGGTGGCCAGCGACTGTCTTCCAGATCCAGAGCTTTATGTACGCGTTTGATGACGCCGAGTTGGTCCTGGGTATCTATAATTTGAAAGTTTTGTGGCAATCTGGCTTCTTGCCAGTGTTGGCGTAACAAGCGATGAGCCAGACCATGAAAGGTACCGACCCACAAGCCGGTGGCTGGCATGTCGAGTAACTGCTCGATGCGCCCGCGCATTTCAGCGGCGGCTTTGTTGGTAAAGGTGACAGCCAATATAGAGTAGGGAGAGACACCTTCTACCTGAATCAACCAGGCGATTCTGTGTACCAGCACCCGTGTTTTGCCGCTGCCAGCCCCGGCTAGGACCAAAACTGGTCCAGAAGGGCTGGAAACCGCCTGGCGTTGGGCTTGATTGAGCTCGTTGAGTATTTCTGAGACGTCTGCTTGCATGGCTATAGTGTAGGGCAATCCGGGCACAATTGCGCGGCTGGAAATGACTCTTTATAGCCTTACATTCAGTGATGACTATTCATATAAAACTGATTATCATGCGCGACCTTTTTAGATTGATGTTGAAGATGATTGAGACCAATCGATTACTGCTCAAGCCACGATCTCTTCAGTATCTGGATGATTGTCTGGCGATGGATCGTGACCCAGAGGTAACGCGATATATTCCGGGGCCATGGAACAAGTCCGACGAGCATATTGCTTTCATTAAGCAACGCATGGCGATCCGCTTCCCGGAAAAAATGGGTTATTACGCGGTGCTGGAAAAATCATCGAAACAGTTTTTAGGTTGGGTGATGTTGTTGCCTTTCCAACAGCATGCCGGTATTGCTGAAATTGGTTGGCGGTTTAATCGGCAATCCTGGGGTTTTGGTTACGCTACCGAGGCAGCTCTGGAGCTTAAAAATCTGGCACTTGAACTACAGGATTTCCATACCCTTCTTGCAGAGGTGATGCCAGGTAACGAAGCGTCAATCAGGTTGTGTGAAAAGCTGGGATTGAGTGTTTCTGATGAGTATGAAGTTGAGCACCAGTTGTACGTACTGAAGTTGTCTTAGCTGGCTGTCAGCTTGCTTAACTCGACGGCAATTTTTTCCGGGTCATGTGGCGACGATATGATGCCGGCATGTTCACCCTCAGGATTTAACAGCACCATGAAGTTAGAGTGATCTACGCTGTAGTCGTCTTTACTTTGGTCACCACTGATCGCATAAACCACATTGACACTTGCTGTCAGCGCATCGATAGCTTCAGCATCACTGGTCGCCGCGTAAAATTCAGGATGAAAAAAAGTAACATACTCTTTGAGTCGATCGGGGGTATCACGTTGTGGGTCAACCGAGATCAAGCCAAATTTGATGTTGGTGTTTTCTGGCAGGCGGGTTTTAATTTGTTTCATGTTCGCCAATGCCATCGGGCAGGCATCGGGGCAAAAGGTGAAGCCAAAATACAATACCCACCAATCTCCTTTAAAGTCTGCCGGTGTGATGCTCTGACCATACATGTCAGTCAGGCTGACCGCTGCGAGACTTCGTGTTTGCGGGTATACAAAAATAACACTGTCATCAATAACCGGGGTTTTGGGACGGCTGCTTTGCGCGACAAAATACCCGGCTGCCAGCGAGGCGAGAGCTATCGCTATGATAACGCCTTTGTTTAGCATCTTACTTGACGCTGAAATTAACGGGTATAGGTGGCTGGTTGTTGAAAGACATCAACATGGTCACCATATCACCTTCGTTGAGTGGTTCTTTCAAGCCATAGATCATGATGTGTGCACCGCTGGGTTCCAGCATGGTCGTGCTGTCAGGCTCGATCATCAGTTCATCAATTTTAAACATACTCATCGTGCCCGCCGCATCGACTTCGACATTGTGAATTTCAATCCGGTCAGCAACTTGTGAATTGATACCAGTAAGTGTCACAGCATCCTCTGTGCCATTGGTGATGCTGACATAAGCGGCCGAGTTTGGTGAAACACTGGGAACCATTCGTATCCAGGGGTCATCAAATTCAATTGTGCCTGATGACGGTGCTTCATCTTCTGGAAGAGCCTCGCCAGCGGGGCTGGCGACCGCTACTGTCTCAGGTGCGCTGGAAACCGCACTAGAGCCTTTGGTGGAGGCCGGTTCAATGCTTGTGCTCGTATCTGTATTGTCTGGAGCAGACGGTCCGCAAGCAATACAAACCGATGAAATGAGCAAAATTAGTAGCAGGCTGCGCATGATGTTTCCCTTTGTGTGATCTATCCGAGTAATGCAAAGTATAACGGCAGATATAATTCTAGTCAGTTATTTCAACGTGAACAATGGTTAGTAGTATAGATGAACGGCGTACAACCACTCAAACAGGAAGATATCTTTTTACTCGGTCCGTTACAACCGGCTGACTGGGATGATATCCGTACGCAATACGCCTCACATTTCGGTCAGGAATATTACACCCCTATAAAGTATATTTTTGAAGGTGAGTTAGTTGGTGTGGCCCAACTGGTGACCTATGGTGATTCAGCGTGGATGGGTAATGTCATTGTCAAAGAAGATTGCCGCAGTCATGGTATCGGGCGTGCTTTGACTGAAGAGTTAATACGAATCGCAACCGAAGAAAAGCAGGTAAAGAGCCTGTATCTGATCGCCACTGACATGGGTGTGCCGGTCTATAAAAAGTTTGGTTTTCAGGAATTCGGAGCGTTTACTTCATTTCACCGCGATCACGATGTCTTTTATGAAGAAGACCTCGATGAAAGCGACCCGCATTTTCGCCCTGCGGACTATGACGAGCTCAATGAAATCATTGAACTCGATCATTTAGCATGTGGCGAAGACCGTGAAGTTCTTTTGCGTGAACACCTTGAGGAATGTGAGGTGTATTCAGCGCTCAAGAATGGGGACTCAGCCATCGATGGCTTTTATATGCCTACGATTGGTGAGGGCTTGATTGTTGCCAAGGACGAGGAAGGCGGTGTAAAGCTGCTGGAACGACATATCATGGACAACAATATGGTGGTGCTGCCAACGCAAAATACTGTGGCAGCTGATCTGTTGATTGAAAATGGATTTTCAGTCAGCAGAAGATCCATCGCCATGCAGTACGGCCAACCGAAAAAATGGAACCCTGAAATGATTTACAGTCGTATCAGTAACTACGTCGGTTAATCATCAAGAGGTGTGAAATACCGCAAAAAACGGTGGTATTTTCGTAGCAGGGGTTTAAACTAGCGGCACATCAAGGAAGTAAGAATATTTTCAGGTTCTAATAGTGTCCCTTCAAATACTTCAACTAAAACACGGCTATCATCGTGAATGATAATAAATCTCGTTCGACCCCATTACCTTTTCAACAACAAGTAACCGAAACTCCGCTTGGAGGTAATAATCAGGTATACCTTGAAAGTCTCTATGAAGATTGGCTGACAGATCCTGGTTCAGTGGAGCCTCACTGGCAAAACTATTTTGCCGAATTACCTCGTGTGAATGGTCATAGCAACGGTGAAATGAAGCATTCACAGGTACGTGATTACTTCCGGGGTCGAAGTAGTACTAAATCTGTAGTGGTCGAAGGTGGTGGCGCTGCTTCGGCAAAACAAATCAGTGTGCTGCAATACATTCAGGCATGGCGTCGTAATGGCCACCTGAAAGCTGATATTAATCCTTTGCATCCTGATCATGATGAATTCGTTGACGATCTGACGCTGGAATATTATGACCTGAGTGAAGCTGATCTCGACTCGGTTTTTAACACTGGCATACTGCATACTGCCAACGAGCAGATGACGTTGCGCGATATTATCGCGCAGGTACAGGAAACCTACTCAGGTTCTATCGGTTCTGAATATGTTCATATTCGAAATACGACCGAACGCGACTGGTTACAAGAAAGGATTGAAACCAGTCGTGCCAAACCTACCTTCACCGACCAGCAACGACGTTATATTCTCGACCGTCTGGTGTCAGCGGAAGCGCTTGAACGCTTTCTGCATACTAAATATGTTGGGCAAAAACGCTTTTCTCTTGAAGGTGGAGAAAGCCTGATTCCATTGCTGGATGAGTTAGTCCAGCAAGCAGGAACAGCCGGTGCCAAGGAAGTCGTGATTGGTATGGCTCATCGCGGGCGTTTAAATGTGCTGGTGAATATTCTGGGTAAGTCCCCGAGTGATTTATTTGACGAGTTTGAAGGCAAGAAAGAACTGAAAGGTTCGGGTGACGTGAAATACCACATGGGTTTTTCATCGGATATGAACACCCCTGGTGGTGCGGTACACCTGTCGCTGGCATTTAATCCATCCCATCTCGAAATTGTCGGGCCGGTCGTGGAAGGCAGTGTACGTGCTCGTCAGGAGCGCCGTAATGATGCAAACGGTCGCCAGGTTATCCCGGTTATCATCCATGGTGATGCGGCACTTGCTGGTCAGGGGGTCAACATGGAAACCCTGAACATGTCACGTACCCGTGGTTTTAATACCAAAGGTACGGTACATATTGTCGTTAATAACCAGATTGGTTTTACCACCAGTCAAGAAATAGACGCTCGCTCGACCCAATACTGTACCGATGTTGCCAAAATGGTTGATGCGCCGGTCTTTCACGTTAATGGTGATGATCCCGAGGCGGTGGTTTTTATTACTCAGCTGGCGTTGGACTATCGCAATACTTTCAAGAAAGATGTCTTTATCGATATGGTCTGCTATCGCCGTCATGGGCATAACGAAGCGGACGAGCCTGCTATGACTCAGCCAGTGATGTATGACCAGATTAAAGCCTTGCCAACCACCAGAACATTGTATGCCCAAAAGCTGGTTGAAGTCGGTGTGATCACTGAGGCGAAAGCCGATCAATTAATGCAGGATTCGCGCAAGATCCTGGAGAAAGGGCATCCAGTAGTACCTCACTTATTACCCGTTGATGCGGCCAAGCCAAATCCAGTTGACTGGGATAAATATTTGACTGGAGACTGGGAAGAGCAAGTCAAAACCTCGGTCTCCAAAAGCAAGTTACTCGCCTATGCCAAGGCGATGATGAAATTGCCTGATGGATTCAAGGTACATCGACGCGTTGCCAAGTTGTATGATGAGCGCTTGGAAATGGCCAAGGGTAATAAACCTTTTGACTGGGGCGCGGCCGAGGTGTTGGCTTATGCCTCACTGGTTGATGAGGGGACACCGATCCGTTTGTGTGGACAGGACAGTGGTCGTGGCACCTTCTCGCATCGACATGCTGTGTTGCATCATCAGGATAATCGCAAGGGTTATATTCCTTTGCGTCATATTTCCAGTGACCAAGGTTTCATGGAAATCATCGATTCCTTACTCTCTGAAGAAGCTGTTCTGGCATTTGAATATGGTTATTCCACCACTTCGCCGGCAACGCTGGATATTTGGGAAGCGCAATTTGGTGATTTTGCCAATGGTGCACAAGTCGTAATGGACCAGTTTATTTCATCG
>CALIRD010000081.1 GCA_938042355.1 uncultured Thiotrichales bacterium | reverse complement strand
CATCATCACGTTGGCGCCATTATCAAATTGCACATTGCCGTATTTAAGAGGGGGGCTGGTACTGTGTCCCAGCCAGTCTTCGGTAAAGGACTTTACCTGCGCAGATTGATTTTGCAGGCAATATTCTTGTTGCGTTTCATAGGCGCCACACTGCGGGTCAACACATAGTTTTGCCATTGGATACTGGATGGTTTCGCAACTTTCGCAACGTCCGCCAATGAAAGCATTGATACTTTTGCGTTTACGATAGTAGACAGACATTGCCGTGCGATTATCTCTTTCAGCTCGCATACCCCAATCCACATCAAGTAACTGCTTGCTGGATAAGTAACGAGTATAACTTTCGACCTGCGTGCCATGACTGATTGGCAGCATTGTTGATTGTTGTTGTTTTAATTTCCCTGTTGTTTTCAACAAGATGGCATCTGCACCCTGACCAAAGCCAATCAACAAAATTATTTGCTCTGGTTTGGCAGCCAGCAACGTTTGGTGCAACATGACCAGGGGGTGTGCGCTTGCACAGTTTCCAACATCATTAATCAAGTTGTCTGCCAAAACGGTATTCTTCAAACCGGTTATTTTTGCCAATGTGGCAGCAGTTCTCTGGTTGCTGAGGGGGAGAATCAGATGATCAACGGCATCGGCACTCAGCTTTGCCTCGCTCAGCAGTTTTTCAATTACTTCAGGTAGTATCTGGTTAATGCCCTCATCGCGCACCCAGCGTTCTTCAAAGTGATAGTTGTGCGGTTGTTGCGGGGTTCGGTAGTGATCAACCAAATCTATGGAAATTGATTTGGCCGCGATAAATGATGCGATCGGGTCCGAGCCAATGGTCACGGCTGCGGCACCATCACCATCGATCATTTCTGCTGCGTTGCCTGCTTTGGGTGTACTAGTATCCGATGCGATCAGTAGTGACTGTTTGTTACTAGAACCCTGTTGGAACAAACGGAGCAGGGCAGATGTACCAGCGCGCATTGATGAGCCAACATCCTGCGTTGTAATAGAATTATCGAGATTGAGCGCTTCTCCGATCAGGGTGGCATGTTGTCTATCAATAAAGGGAGCGCTGGTTGATGCAAATGTCAGTGATTGAATACTGTGACTGTCATCTTGTAACAAGCAGTCATTGCCAGCGCTTACTGCCATGGTGACGGCATCTTCATCACTGCTGCAAAAGGCTCGTTGGCCTTTGGCGCGAGCAATCAGTCCGGGATTAATCCACTCAAGTGCTTGTGCAATTGCAGAGCGTTGTAATCTTAACCGTGGTACAGATACGGCACTGGTTGTGATTCCAAAATCTGTCATTATTCTTCTACATAATCTGCGAGTAGTTCTGGCAGTTGCAGGGCACTATCGATATTGTCTTTACCAATGCGACGGTCGAGTTCTTCATGCCAGTAATAAATGCGTCGCTCCTGATAGTTTAGTTTCATACCTTTTAATGACTTAGCGCCAATCGATTTTTGTATTTCTTCGGCGAACTGGGTGTCTTCTTCCAGAATACGCTCAAAGTTTTTGATGCGTGTCGCCCAGGTTTTGGTCAGTGGCTCGGTTTTGGGTTCCGGCCCAAACCAGATGACTTCAATATACATACTGTCTGTTCCTTTTGGCCAGAATAGCAAGAAAGGTACGCCGGCAGGGTCTATTGGTGCAACCAGGTTCGGAAAAAAGTTATAGGAGCAATTATTGGTCAGTGGAATTTCTGTAATCGTTTCGATTTGCTTCATGTCAACGGTGCCAGGATCAACCCAGTCATCACGTCTCCACGGGGTAATCATGCGCGAGTGGCCATTCTTGAACAGGCTGATATGGCAACCACGGTGATCAAGGAATCTATCAACCGTGTTTTTATGGATCGAGGGCAGGTGATAGACCTCAAGAAAGGCGTCCATCAGAACCTTTACATTACAGTTAACGGTAAAGACATCGCGATGAATGAAGTGTAATTTTTCCGGCTGCATTTGTGCAAAGTCATCAACCAGCGGGCCGAGATGTTCCAGTAATGGTTCAGCGTTGAGATCTTCATTGACAAATATCCAGTTGCCCAGTTGCTCTACTCTTACTGCATTCAAAGAGTGGCATTTTGTATCGAGCCCTACAAAATCTCTTTTGTCGCGCAGACGAATTAACTCGCCTTGAAGATTGTATGTCCAGCCGTGGTAGCCACACACCAGACTGCGTTTAACCGAGCCGGCTTCATCACGTACTATCGGTGCACCGCGGTGTCGGCAGGTATTGTAGAAGCCGTTAATTGCATCGTTTTCATCTCTGACGAGTACGATAGGGGCGCTGCCATGTTGCCAGAGCATGTAGTCGCCAGCATTCGGGATTTCATCAGTATGACCGGCAAACAACCACGCCTTTTGCCACATCAGTGTTTGTTCGGCTGCGAGGTACTCGGCGTCGTTGTATCTACCCTTGGGTACTTCAGGAAACATCGGAAAACCAGCGGGGGGCTCTTTGCGTTCCTTTTCGTAAGCTATGCCATCACGAATTATTTGGCTGGATTCCTGATCCATACTCTACCTCTGAAAGAATGTGCAATGTGTGACATGAATAGGTTAACTAACTGGAATTATACCAAAAAATAAAAAAAACAACCACGATTGTTTTTTATTTATGTGGTCGCATCAGGACCAACTCGATTAGGTATAATAAAGACTCAGGCCAGTGTTTTACGTATAGCCGCTTCGATATGAGCCGGTCCTGGTACATAGGCGCGTTCCAACTCACGTGCAAATGGTACCGGCGTATGTGGTGCTGAGACTTGCTCAATCGGTGCCTTGAGTGAGGAAAAGCCCTTGCTAGCTACCATCGCGGCTATATCGGCGGTTAAGCCGCAACGTGGAGGGGATTCATCAACCACTACCAATCTACTGGTTGCCTCAACACTTTCCAGTATCGTCTCTTCATCCAGAGGAGAGCTGGAGCGCGGATCAACCAGATCACAACTGATACCTTCCTCTTGCAGTTTGTCGATGGCTTTGATGGCGAACTTGACGCTTCGACTAAAAGCAACCACGGTTACATCGTCGCCTTCCCGTGGCATATCAGCTTCGCCAATAGGAACGGTATAGGGTTCATCTGGAACTTCACACTTGTCGTTATAAAGTCCTTTATGTTCAAAAAACAAGACCGGGTCATCATCACGAATCGCGCTGATCAACAAACCCTTCGCATCATAGGCATTCGCTGGCATTACCACCTTAAGTCCAGGTACTGACGTCATCATTTGATACATGGTTTGAGAGTGTTGTGCTGCCATGTTCATGCCGGCACCGGTTGGTAACCTCACTACTACCGGACACGTGGTTTTGCCGCCAAACATATAGCGAAATTTTGCTAGCTGATTGAAGATTTGATCCATGCTCACACCGATAAAATCGGCAAACATGAGTTCGGCGATGGGTCGCATACCCGCCAGAGCGGCGCCGTTAGCGGCACCAATAATGGCCGACTCCGAGATGGGTGTATCGATTACCCTGTCGACCCCGAATTTATTAACCAGGCCTTTGGTAACACCAAAGATACCACCGGCAGCATCAACAACGCCGGCGCTGCCAGCTTGTCCACCTGAAACATCTTCTCCCAGAATAAAGACGCGCTCGTCTCTTTCGAACTCCTGGTGTAGTGCTTCGTTTAAGGCATCACGATAAGTTTTAATTGGCACGACTACTTCCTTCTAATAATTGATATAAACATCTTCAAGTACATCGGCGGCTACCGGACGCGGTGCTGCTCGAGCCGCTGTCACAGCGTCGTCGATCAGCTTCATAACTTGTTCGTCAGCTGTTGCCAGCTCTGCTTCTGTGAGGGATGCGTCTTCGATCACTTTTGCTCTCAAGATTTTCAGACAGTCCTGATTCTCGCGTATATCGCTGAGTTCATCTTTGGAGCGGTACTTTTGAGGATCACCGACATAATGTCCAAAGTAGCGAGGGCATTCCGCATAAATTGCAGAAGGGCCCTGACCGGCATTGGCATGCGCAATGGCTTTTTGGGTGGCGTCATACACCGAAAAGAAATCAGCACCATCGGCAGTAAATACCGGCATACCAAAGCCTTGGGTACGCTTTAGTAAATCCCCGCCGACGGCATAGTCTGCGCCGGTGTGTTCACCATAGCCGTTATTCTCAAATACAAATATTGATGGAACCTCCAAAACCACAGCCAGATTCATCGCCTCGAACACTGTGCCTTGATTAGAGCTGCCATCACCGCTGAATGATACTGCTACGTTTTTATCACCGCGTTGCTTAATAGCAATAGCTGCTCCAACGGCAAGTGGTGGTCCACCTCCGACAATGCCATTAGCGCCCAGTATGCCTCGATCGAAGTCGGCGATGTGCATCGAACCGCCTTTACCTTTGCAAAGGCCTTCGGTCGAGCCGTAAATCTCTTTCATCATATCGATGACATCGCCACCTTTTGCCATGCAGTGTCCGTGTCCGCGGTGGGTGCTGACAATATAGTCTTTGTCATCAAGCGATTCGCACACTCCAACAGCGACGGCCTCTTGACCAGCATACAGATGTGTAAAACCGGCGATTTCACCCGTTGCAATTTCGACATTCAGGCGTTCTTCAAATTCACGAATGGTTTTAAGTTGAGAGTAAGCTCTCAGGAGTTTGTCTTTATCCATTATTGCTCAGCTGTTCCGATGTTATTGGCGTATTGTTCAGAGAATTCTTTACAGAATTAAACTAGCCTAAAAGTCTGATTTAACAATCTGTTGTGTAATGAACTATATCAGCTAAAGAGCCAAAAACAAACATTCATGGCTGTTTTGTATTATACTTTCTGGATGACTCTGTCGCCGTGTTTTCGGCATAAGTAAATGCTGGTTAACAGGCGACACTAATACACGTTGTTCAGGAGATAAAAATGGATCTGGGGTTACGAGATAAAAAAGCAATTATCACAGGCGGTACGAAAGGTATCGGTAGAGTGATTCTCGAGCTATTGATTAACGAGGGGTGTAATGTCGCAACCTGTTCAAGATCAATCGAAGACGTTAACAAAACCATCGATAAATGTTCGACTCGTCGAGCCGAGGTTTTTGGTGATGTCTGTAATGTCAGTGACAAAGAAGAGTACGAGGGCTGGATTGATGCCATGGTCGAGAAGATGGATGGTGTAGATATTTTCATACCGAACGTTTCTGCTGGTGGTGGTATGGACAGCGAAAAGAATTGGTGGAAAAATTTTGAAACTGACGTGCTGGGTACGGTAAGAGGTTGTGAGGCGGTTATGCCGCATATGAAAGAGCAGGGCAGTGGCGCTATCACCATGATCAGTACTACCGCCGCAGTTGAAACATTTGGCGGACCCATGGCTTACAACGCTATGAAAGCGTCACTGATCACTTACGCCAAGCAACTTTCCCAATTTATCGGTCATGAGAACATTCGCGTTAACACGGTCTTGCCTGGTCCGATTGAATTTCCTGGCGGTAGTTGGGAGATGATTAAGGACACTATGCCCAAGTGGTATGACAAGATCATTAGCGACCATCCCAGTGGCAGACTCGGTACACCAGCTGAAGTAGCAAACTGTATTGTGTTTCTGTCCAGCCCTGCTGCATCCTGGGTTACCGGAAGTAATGTCGTGGTTGATGGTGGTTTCACCAAGCGTGTGCAGTTCTAGTTGATGGCTAAAAAAACCTACAAAGATATACCGAGAGTCGCTCGGGCAGTTGAAGGTGGTACGCCGGTTGAAAATGTACCTCCAGAGGACCTCGGTTACGAGCGTATTGCCAAAGAAAAGTACATCTCGCCCGAATACTACGAGCAGGAATGGCAGCAAATGTGGTCGAAGGTCTGGCTACTGGGTTGTCTCGAACGAGATCTGGAAGAAGCAGGTAGCTACGTCTGTACCGAGATAGGCAGAGAATCAGTCATACTTGTTCGTCAACACTCTGGTGAGATCAAAGCATTTTTCAATGTCTGTCCACATCGTGGCAACCGTTTGGTCGAATCCGGTATGGGAGAAACTGAAGAACTGTTTACTTGTGGTTATCATGGTTGGCAGTACAAACTGGATGGGCGTTTTAACCGTATACCCAACGCAGAACTTTTCCCTCAAGGCAAACCTTGCGATGGCTTGTCTGAGTTGCCTTGCGAAGTATGGAATAATTTTGTCTGGTTCAGCCTCGATAAAAATGCGATTCCTTTTGAAGAGTATATGGCGCCATTAAAACAACATTTTGAGCCTTATCACTTTGAGCGCATGACGTTGACGCGTGACGTCACCATGGAATGGCCGTGCAATTGGAAAACTTCAGTTGATGCTTTTAACGAGACCTATCATGTAGCTGCTACCCATCCCCAATTAAAGTGGTATCTGGATGATCTGGATATTCAAATTGATTGTTATGATCGTCACTCACGTTATCTGGTGCCGTTCGGTGTTACCAGTCCACACATTGATCGGGTGCCTGAAGTACCACCCCCGTTGAAGTTTATGTTAAGCGAAGCAGGTCTGGATCCAGCGGAATGGTCGGGTCATGTTGACGGCATACGCGAAGCCGTACAGAAACAGTTGCGTGAACATGCCGGTGAAGAGGGACGTGATTATTCGGAATTGAATGATGATCAGCTGACCGATGACTATAATTATTTAATTTTCCCCAATGTGACTTTCAATACCCATGCGGATCATTTGATGTTGTTTCGTCATCGCCCGCATGCATCCGACCCTAACAAAATGTATTTTGATGTGTGGATGCTGGAGTACATTGTTGACGAGGAAGAAATGCCTGAGTATCGGCCTCGACATAAATTTCATGAGTACGGTAGCAAGTCACTCGGCATGGTGATTGATCAGGATGGTTACAACTTGCCTCGTGTTCAGCAAGGTATGAACAGTGCTGCCTATGATGGCTTGTGGTTAGGCGATCTCGAGGT
>CALIRD010000080.1 GCA_938042355.1 uncultured Thiotrichales bacterium | reverse complement strand
GGTGTGGTCCATGCGCACGACTTCTATACCCTGGTCAGCAAAGAGTTTAATCCGAGGTGTGTTTTCAATCTCCTCTTTACTCAGATCAGGATCAAGGCCGCGCGTCCAGGAAGTATAGTGGGCAAAGGCAATGCCTTCATCAAGTCGAATCCGAATCATAAAAAACAGCTGTTGATCATTTTTAATATTGAATAAAGAAGCGATTTTCTCAGGCGGAATTTTGTTGGCTTTGCTTAAGACTTTGGTGGTGGTTTCGCTGCCATTATGTTCGAGCGTCAGCATCAACTGTTTCAGAGGGCTATGAATCGGATCAGGATGAAAGTGATGGTCAACAAACGAACCGCGCCCACGTTGTCTGATGACCATGCCCTTGAGTGCCAGTTCATCCATGGCGCGACGTGCCGTAATATGTGATACATCAAAGGCAGCTGCCAGCTTTTTCTCGGTAGGCATTTTAACCCCGTTGGGAATTACGCCCTCAGTGATAGCGTCATGTAATACCTTATAGAGTTGATGATAGAGAGGAGCCGGTAACTCTGGGTTAATCAGTTTTTTATCGAGTAATTCGATGATGTCTTGTATGTCGTTAGCGGCCATAACTCATGCTTCCCAGAGCGTGCTTTTGAAAGGGGTTTCATGTACCTCGCCATGCTTTCCGCGAGGATCAAGCGAGTGTCGCTGCTGACAGTTTTCTGACAGGCGTGTACCATGAGCAGTGAGTGTTCTTTGAGCGACACCATGACGATACAGCACCGTATGACGGATGCGTTTATCGGGCGGGTTTATAATAATAAAATCCGGTTCCAGATAAATGTTGGTCGCCTTACCCAGTGCCCGGGTACTAAATGTCAATATACCTTCGCCGCCTGACATACCAATGTTTTCATAGGCACCAGACCCCAGAGAATCAAACACCAACACGTCCTCTACGATTGACCCGGCAAATGTTTTAGCGACACTGTCGCGACCACGAATATGTACGTTGGTCAGTGTTAAACGACCCTTGCTGAAGCTGATGTAGACCAGATTCTCAAATGGACTCTTTCCCGGTGTGCCACTACCTGCTGCGGTATCATCATCCAGTGGCGATCCATCGAGATTGTATAAGGATACTTTGTCCAGCCAGGTACCCTGCAGTAATGACAGGTTATGGCCAACGGACCCGACCGGGTAACTGTCAGTGGTCATTGATGCGCTTGTTCGATCTCGGTGAATAGATCTCGTTTATTAAATGCAGCGGTCATAAAGCGCTTGAATGCTTTACCGGTAGTAAGCCAACGCACACTGGCACCGCTGCGGTTACTCGAAAGTACGCCATTGGCCAGATAAGGAGTGACGGTTTCAACCTTGTCACCGAGTATGTTGAGAAACTTTTTACTCTTTTCCCATTCTTCCGATTCCAGATCATAATCTCCGACCAGTAAGTCAGTGACCACGATACCGGGGCTCAGTGTACAGACTTGAACCTCTGTACCTTTGACCTCTTTTTGTAGTGCCTTGTTGATGTAGGTAACCGCGCGCTTGGTTGCGCCATACGGGGTCATACCCGGAGCGGTTTGACCGCCACTACCAAAACCTTCCATGTTCCAGATTTGACCAAAGCCTTGTTCGAACATTTCCGCCATGACGGTTTTGCTGCACAGTAACAGTCCGGTCAAATTCACGTCGACGATTTTTTCGATATCTTGATTGGAGGTTTCATGTAAAGGTTTGCGTTCGATACTCATGCCCGCATTGTTAATCCAGATATCTACTTTGCCGAACGTGCTGCTGGCTTTATCCCACAAGGTTTGAATGGTGTCGGCATCGGTCACTTCACAGACTTCTCCTGTGACCTTGTCAGCGCCGTGAATAGCAGCCAGTTCAGCAACGTTTTTATCGACATCCGATTGTGTACGGCCACTGATGGTTACCTGACAATCTCTCTTTAAAAATTCTTCGGCCAGACCGCGACCGATGCCGCGGGTACTGCCAGTGATAACAACTGATCTCATACCTAAGTCCTTCTCTCTGTAAGGTAAGACTTGGGGTTTGACGATTATTGACCAGATAAAAACTAATCCTGCCACCATGCCGAATAACACAAATGGTCCGGTTGCCATCCAGTGATCAAACAACCAGCCTCCGGCTTTACTGGCAAATAAAATACCTATGGCTCCGCACAAGGAAAAGGTGCCTATCACCGAACCACGAATAGCTGCCGGTGCTTGTTGGGCGATCAGTACACCGCTGGTAATGATGCAGCCCACTTCTGCCATCCCGATCAGTACCAGACTCAATAGCATTTTAATGCTGAAAGGATCATTGATGAAGAAGGTGCTGCCATAACCGATGAAACCAATGAAGAGTGTCACCGACAAGGCGGAGACACGATTCATACGATCGCTGAGAATTCCAAATATCGGGGCACTCAGCAAGGAGGCGACGTATGAGATCACGAGAAACGCACCACCTTTTGCAATACCATCGGCATAGGTCAGGCCCAGTTCAGATTTACCATAGAGTGCCGCCCACAGAGTAAAGAATGTGCCGACCACAGCCAGATTGCCGCGAGCGACAAAACAGGCGAAATACGCTAGCCGCACCCCGGGATCTTTTGCCGCGGCGAAACCTTCTTTGGATTGCGCCCAGAGATTTTTTTCAGTGTGTTCGGAACTGCCAGACAGTCCAGGTTTCAGACCAAGAAACAACAGCGCTGCAATCACGACTACGATGCCCGCGATGATAGCGTAGGTAGTGAAGGCGGCTGAGGCTGGATCCATGCCCCGACCTGTGAGAATGGCAGGCAGTTTCAAGAGTACCAGTACCGCAATCATGGCACCGAGTCCATTCATCACGCCCAGATATCCGGTCGCACGGCCGCGGCTGCGATTCCTGGCGTAATCCGCAACCAGCGCGATCAACATCGCGTTCAGGGCAGAAAAGCCCAGCGCAAAAATCAATCTGGCGATCAACAGGGTTTTGTAATCCTCGGCGAAGCCATACGCAAATACACCGCCGGCCATTAACAGGAACCCGATCACCGTAATATATCTGCGCCCGATTTTGTCCGACAGTGCGCCATACATCGAGGCGGTTAAAATGATGACGATTTCACCCCAAAAGGCGAGTGAGCCACTGATCGAGCCTTGTAACTCGGTCGGTATGCCGAGAATTTCTTCCAGCACGAACGGTTGCGCACCAGCAATAAACACCGCCACCATGATCGATGAAAAACAGATCAGATAGAAAGCGCGCATATTGTTTTTGGAAACATCCGGATTCAGATCCAGACCCAGAAAACGAATGCCATCGGTTTGTGTGGGTTTATTCATTTATGCTGCTCCTGCCTGTTTTTGAGTTCCCGGGTTTCTAGTATTGTTATACATCATCCATACGCCATACAGGAAAGAGCCCTGGGCGAAGGTATTAACCCCTTCCTCTATCCATTGTAGCGCCGCGGTTTGAACTTCTATTCTGCCCAGTCCGGACAAAACAAAGACCGCAATTAAATTCAGCGCGATCAGAATAGCCGCTAATGTAAGGTGTTCTTTTTTTGCTTGCAGGATCAAGGTAATACTCAAAACCAGGTTGGAAATTGTACTCAAACCGAGCAACACAAAATTCCAGGCGCGTGAATCCGGATTGATAAATTTCATGTAGAGTGCGTAAGTGATGATCACTACTATGGGTACCAGCACCATCATCCAGCGCTTGCTCATCGTCTCAGTTGCCGCACGCTTGCTCCATATTACAGCCATTGCCATCATGGTCAGTCCGGTGAAGAGTAGAAAAAATAATTGATCACTCATCCATAGAATATT
>CALIRD010000079.1 GCA_938042355.1 uncultured Thiotrichales bacterium | reverse complement strand
GTCAGATACATCGTAGTAAACGCCGGCATCGACACGGGTGAAATCGGGCACCGTGGTGCTGCTCGCACCGCTGTTGGTTGCAAAGTATTCGTCCTGATAGACGACCCCGAGACCAAAACCAAGTTGCTCATTGAACTGATAGTTATTCCAGAGTGACAGTGCATTCTCGGGAAGTTCACGTTTACGATTACCTTCAGAGCCATCTGCATTGACCTGATTACCATCGAGGTAACTGTAACCAGCAGAAATACTCCAGTTGTCTGTGAGCTGACCGAAAGCCTGTATTTCAAACCCTTCTGTCACGGTATCGATGACATCCAGAGTTGAGGGGTCACTATCATTAGGTTGAGGAGAGCTTTCCTCAATTTCAAAGATGGCGGCTGTCAGGCTCAAGCCTGAAGCGAGATCCCATTTCAGGCCGACTTCTAAATTTTCATACATATTGGGATCAAGCGCATCATTGTTGCCGTTAATGTTTTTAAACTGCTCACCACTGCGCGGCAGAAAAGTTTTACTGTAGCCAGCGTAAATCGAGACATTGTCACGTGGTTTGTAAATTAAGCCGGCACGTGGCGAGATTTCCTCATCGGTACGACTTCGATTGTCATTAGCGACAATGTTGAATACATCGATATCAAAGCTGTCAAAGCGTGCGCCGACGACAGCCTTGAAATTGTTGCTCAGGTCAATTTCATCTTGCACATAGAGAGACATCACCTGGATGTCAACTTCGGTACTGCGATTTAAATCGACCGCAAAGTCATTACTGGTTGTCACGCCAGTGGCATTGATTCCTGTGCCGTTAGTGAGTCCCAGTGGACGGTTGGCAAAGAACGTTTCATTATCGTCAGCGGTCGTGTCGAAAAATGTATCAAAGCGCAGGTTATCAGATGAGGTATCAATATACTCAACACCGACTAACAGATTGTGAGTAATGCCACCGGTAGTTGCTTCGCTAATCAGGTTGCCAGAGAGAATCATATTCTGTCTGTCGGTTGGATCACGATAGCCATCCAGTGTGACGATATTGGTGCTCTCGTCATAAGCCGATGCATAAAAGTTTTGATACAACTTTTCGTAGTCGCCGTAAAATGCACTGACGTTTGCTTTCATGGTATCTGAAAATTGGTGTTGTAGCGTCGCACGCAGTAAGTGCGCGGTGAGCGTTGTGGTATTCAACTCTGGATCACCAAAGACAACATCCTCCAGCGCTTCCACCGGACGGTTGTCATCACCTGCTGGAATACCGCGATCGATAAAGCGCTCATGGTCGGCATATTCATAGGACAGATCCAGCGTGGTTGCGGGGCTCAATTCGAGTTTGAAAGTCGGGTTGATACCAACATTCTCGCCATCAAAGAAATCTCGATGATTTTCCAGACCCTCGTAAAAGGCATTGATTCTGAAGGCCGAGTGATTGCCTGTTGCTAGATTGAAATCAATCTCGGCGGTGTGTGCGCCAAACGAGTTTACGCTCGCCTTGTAGTCTGTAAATTGTTCACCGATCACACCTTTCTTGCTAACACGGTTGAGGATTCCGCCAGTGCCTCCGCGGCCAAACAATAGCGCATTGGGTCCGCGAATGATTTCAACTTGTTCCAGGTTGTATAAAGGTCGGTAATACTGCACATCATCGCGCATACCATCGATATAAAAGTCAGCCGTTGAACGCACACCACGAAACACCACGGAGTCACGATGGCCTTCTCCCTGAGAAGAGCTCACACCAGGTGTGTAGTTGACTATATCTCCGATGCTGGTGAAACCCTGTTCAGTGATCTGATCAGCCGAAATAATCGAAAGGCTCTGTGGTACGTCAAGGATGGGTGTCGGTGTTTTCAGGGCGTTGACCTGATCGGTATAGAGGTAATGACCGTGGACGGTGATTTCTTCCAATGGGGTGTCTGTCTCAGCATAAAGTGTGGTTGAGAGAGATGAAATGAAGGCTGCTACAGCCAAAATCCTCGATTGCATGGTGTTAAATGGTGAATGATTACAGTTCGCATATGCTAATGAGAATGATTCTCATTAGCAAGCATTTATTGTTAGTTTTTATTACTAGTACACAGAAAAAATAATCCCCGCATGAAGCGGGGATCGATGTCTGACTTTCAGAGAGGGTTAAATCGGGTTCAAGTCTTGTTCAGACCCGCTGGGCCAAAGGTTTTACCCAGCAGTTTACCAATGCCATAGAGCACTAAATACGCCAGCATGGATACCACCAGGCCCAGCAGGGCGGGAATAACGCCGCTCAGGCCGGGAATGGAATAACCCTGACTGGACGCGTACGCAGCTACGGCACCAATGATGTAAGCACCGACCGCAGCCGGGTTCCAGCTGGGTAGTCGACTCAGGTCATTGGCATCGTATTTCATTTTATTGACGAGATAGTAATCAACCAGTACCGGCCCGATCAGTGGTGGAACGAGGCTTGCGAGTAAACCAATCCAGTCCAGAAAATATTTGTAGACCACCAACCCAAGCAGTGTGCCGAGTACACCGCAAATTACCGTCATGACTTTTTGTGGCCGTCTGAAGACACTGGCGGTCTGTATAGAAGGGAGATACAGGTTGGCATCACCCGTGGTCCATAACGCAAGACTCATGGCGATCAAGCCCAGTCCACCGATGATCATGCCTTGTTGCAACATGTAGGTGGTGAATTCATAGGTGCCCGAGACGATGCCCCCCATGGAGCCAATGATCTGCAGGAACCATTGGGAAATAATCAACACAATAAACGGTATGGCAAAAGCAACCCAGGCCTTTTTGGCAAAGCGGGTGTATTCCGCCATGACAATCGCTCCCACTATCCATGAGCCAACAACCAGATTGACAGCGTCTTTCATAGATAACGGTGCTTCTTTCGCTTGTTCTACAGAGAAGTTGACGAAGGCAGCCCAGCCACCGATCTTGTCGATATTGAACCAGGCCGCGTAAATACCAACACCTATTAATAGCAGTACGGACGGCATACTGATTTTTTCCAGTGCTGAGACGCCAAAGTAGGTGGTGACGGTAAACAAAATGCCCGCCAGAATTGAGACAATGTAAAAGGTCGGGCTGTCAAAAGATTGTGCCCAGGTAAAACCAAAGCCACCCACCACAATGCCTTGCCAGCCAATAGTGAGGATCGCGATAAAGAGAACCGGTAAATAGGCGCCAATGTTGCCGTAGGCAAAACGATAGAGCAGGCCGCTATTGCAGGCGGTCTTGTAGCCTATATATCCCACCAGGCCACCAATGATGAAGTTGATGAAGTTGCCCAGAAATGAGGCCATGATCAAGTCCGGCCAAAACGGCATGCCTTTACCTAATGCACCACCGGTGAGCAGCCCAGTAACCAAAAAGCCCCAGCCGAAGGCGAGTGCCAGTAGCGGTAAAGTCTCTCGACGTTGAGAATCTTTGAGTGGTGTTAACGGGTTGTCTGCACTGTTATTTTCTTTCTCGGCATCCAGCGCCCACCAGTCTTTTAATCGTTGCAATGCTTCTCTCCTGTTTTTCTTATTTTTTACACCCTATCAAAAAATTTCAGATGTAGCGGGCATCAGTGAGTGAATTAGTCATGCTATTTTGTCTGGTGAATAGTTTGATGTATTTCTATCAGGCAAAAAAATACCCGCCATGGCGGGTATTTTTACTCGCGATAGAAGCCTAGAGCAGATCTTCAACCGCCGCTCGTTCTTCGAATAACTCAGCAGCTGTTTCATCCATTTTCTTACGGCTATAACTGTCAATCTCCAAACCTTTAACAATCTTGTACTTGCCTTTTTCGCAAGTAACCGGGAAAGAGTAGATTACGCCTTTTTGAATGCCGTAACTTCCATCAGATGGGATTGCCATGCTGACCCAGTCACCTTTTGGAGTGCCAAGCGCCCAGGTGCGCATGTGATCTACCGCCGCAGAGCCTGCAGAAGCGGCACTCGATGCGCCACGCGCTTTAATAATGGCCGCACCGCGTTGTTGTACAGTAGGAATGAAGCGACTGCGATACCAGCTCTTGGTCACCAGCTTGTCAGCTTTGCGGTTTTTGACTTTGCAGTCAGATATATCCGGATACTGGGTAGCAGAGTGATTGCCCCAAATCGTCATACGTTTGATATCCGTAGTCTGACATTTCAGTTTACCTGCTAACTGGCTGATAGCGCGATTATGATCCAGACGCGTCATCGCCGTGAATTGCTTGTTGGGTATGCGCGGCGCATTCGACATGGCAATTAAAGCATTGGTGTTGGCGGGGTTACCAACAACCAGAACCTTGACGCTTTTCTTGGCAACAGCATTCAGTGCCTTGCCTTGTGCTGAAAATATCTTGGCATTACCCATCAATAAATCTTTTCGCTCCATGCCTGGTCCGCGCGGTTTGGCGCCAACCAATAAAGCGTAATCGGCATCTTTGAAAGCTTTGCGTGCGTTATCAGTTGCAATAACACTGTGCAGGGTAGGGAAAGCGCAGTCTTCAAGCTCCATCACAACACCCTTGAGGGCATTCATAGCTGGTTTGATTTCCAGTAATTGAAGAATGACCGGTTGATCAGGGCCGAGCATGGCGCCCGACGCAATTCTGAATAACAGGGCGTAACTGATGTTGCCAGCAGCTCCGGTA
>CALIRD010000078.1 GCA_938042355.1 uncultured Thiotrichales bacterium | reverse complement strand
TTATTCTCAATGGACGTGTGCTTGATCGAACTGTGCTGGACAAAATGCTGGCTGCCGTTAAGGAAGCGAATGACAACAGCAGGCGACAGGACATCAGTCATTATTCACACTCGCACTAGGGTCTGATGGTTGTTTTGGTTTGAGTTCTGTTTACAAACTTGAATGTTTCACTTTACACCAGAACAAGGCATTGGTGTGGATATACATGAGTGGCCGTATCTGGTGGGGAGTGATCAAGCGTCTCTGGATGTGGGTATGTGTTTCAGTAATGAGCCTGTGATCTGTATTCCTGGTGAATTTGGAATCAGACATGAAGATCATTTTTACATGACCGAAAGTGGGCCGGAGTGGTTTACCGAGCCATCGCACACCGTGGACGATCCGTTCAAGCTGGAATCTGCAAGCTAGTTTCGATACATCGAAATGAACAGAATACTGGAATTTCTGCAAAAACCTTTTCCGCTGGAAGAAAGTAAAGCGCAGTTATTCAAGATAATTACAGCGATCAGTATGTTTGTGATTGTATTTTTATACCTGTTTAAGCCGTTCGGTTTGCACACGCTCGAGCCCAAACTGTTGTTATATTGTGTTGGCTTTGGTCTGGTGTCATGGGTTGCGTCGTTAGTCTATGAGTTCGGTGTAGTGCCCATCTTGAAAATAAAAAATGAGGCAAGTGCTTTTACCTTCGGTAGATGGGTACTCTATTTTTGTGGTGCCATGCTGTTTATCAGTTTGGCAAATTTCATTTTCATCAGGCTGGTTTATTTTGGTGATATTCAGTGGTCTTTATACCCCTATATGATTCGTGCTGTGTTCGCGATTGGGCTCTTTCCCGTGGTGTTGATGGGTGCTTTGGCGCTGCTCAAGCAGGAACAGAAGTACTCAAAAATCGCTGCTGAAGTCAATCAAGGGCAAACCAGCAGGCAAGCGCTTGAAACTTCAGCGGATAATGTTATTTGTGAAATACCTGTAGGTCAGATTCGATACATTGAGGCGATGCAGAATTACGTCAAGATAGGCCATCTCTCAGAAGATGCCCAGATGTCCGAGAAAGTTGTGCGAGAGACATTAAAAAATATTATGGAACTCGCGAATCACAATCTGGTTCGTTGTCATCGCTCGTATCTCGTTAACCGGGACAAGGTTTTGTCGGCTGCGGGAAATGCTCAAGGTTTATTATTAACGCTGTCGGACTGCGAGAAAGAAATCCCGGTATCGCGTAGTTTTGTGTCTGTTTTTCGTCAGTAATTACTGTTTAGCAAGCGTGTATTTCGTCCCAACCCCTTGTAACTAGTCATTTTCTGCCAGTTATTCGTCCCTGTTTCCGTTATTGGTCACATTGTGGTGGCGGCAAGTTTTGAGGCTGTTAAGTTGGATTCATTGTTAATCAAGCAACGAGTCAAACATGAACATCAAAAACTTCTTCAAATATCTGGGTATTACAGTCTTACTGGCTATGATCGTATTAACCATCCTGGCTAATCGCGATCTCAAAAGAATCTATGGCGGCTTAACCGAACAGGTAAATCTGAGCCAGTTCGACATAGCAATATCTCCGGTTGTGATCACCAATGCCACTATCCTGGCACCTGAAGGCGACCGGTTTTTATCGGGGCAAACCATCACTATTGAGAATGGTTTGATTACCTCTTTAAGTAGCAGTGAGGAGTTACCAGCGGATTATTCAGTGATTGATGCGCAGGGGAAATACATTATTCCGGGTTTGGTAGATGCACACGTACATTTATTTAAAAGCCCTAACGATTTGCTGCTGTATGTTGCAAACGGTGTTACTCAGGTTCGTGAACTAATCGGCGAAGATGATCACTTGCTCTGGAGGAAAAAGGTTCATGAAAACGGTATTGGTCCGGATATGTTTATAGCGTCACCTCGTGTTGGAAGTTTTGGTTTTATACAAGGCAAGTTTATGGAGTGGTCGCAAGGGTATGTAAATTTGACTAACGCCAAACAGGCAGAGGCAGCGGTAAAGAAATTTCACGAGCAAGGATACGATGCGGTAAAAATCTATAGCCAGATTAATCGGGAAACCTATGAGGCTGTTGCCAGTACGGCCAGTGAGCTTGGCATGAAAGTGGTCGGTCACGTACCATGGGAGCTGGAGTTGTCAGACTTGTATGGCAGACAGAATAGTATCGGCCATCTGGAAGAAATCATGAATGCTTTTAATCGCGAGTTTGGCGAATTCGGTTATGACTCTACCGATGAGTTTTTGAACTACGTAGAAAAGCGTAGTCATGAGGTTGCAGCAGAGTTGCTTGAACATGATTTAGCGATCACAACCACACTGTGGTTGGTTGAGAGTTTTGTCGAGCAAAAAACAGATCTGGATAAAGTCTTGAAAGAGATCGAGCTGGAGTATGAGAACCCGGGTATCAGTGAATGGTCAACTACCTCGCCACGCGGCATCGGTTGGCTGCCTGAAGTGAATCGTTACAAGTGGCCGGATGAGTGGGATCAGGAGCGCAGAGAGAAATCCAGAAACTACTGGGAGACCTATGCCAAAGCCTGTGCCGTCATCTTAAAAATTCTATCTGATAAAGGCGTCAGAATTATGACAGGTACTGACGCTAACTTGCCGCCCACTGTGCCGGGCTTTTCCTTGCACCGTGAATTTGCCAGCCTCGAAAAAGCAGGCATGTCCGCTGCTCAAATATTGCGTTCAGCGACATCAATTCCTGCCGCCTGGCTGAATAATAATGCAGGTGAAATCAGCGTCGGTAAAAAAGCGAATCTGGTATTACTGGATCAAGACCCGTTACTGGATATTACTCACACAAAGTTAATTAACAGCGTTATTCTCAATGGACGTGTGCTTGATCGAACTGTGCTGGACAAAATGCTGGCTGCCGTTAAAGAGGCGAATGACAACAGCAGGCGACAGGACATCAGTCATTATTCACACTCGCACTAGGGTCTGATGGTTGTTTTGGTTTAAGTTCTGTTTACAAACATGACCGCAAGTGGGCCGGAGTGGTTTACCGAGCCATCACATACAGTGGATGATCCGTTTACGTTAGAGGCTTGAGCGCTTGAGTTTTAGCCAGGAAAGTAAGTTAAATACTAAAAAATAGATAGCGACTACTGTGGCTATTATAGTGACTCCGTTCAGAGGTGCTTTGGTGACTTTGCCTGCGAGGAAAGGTATTGAAATCATGTCATCCATGGCGTGAAGCGGCAATAATTCAATGATGCTACCACCAATTCTTCGCACAAAATAAAACTCTACGATATGTAGAACTATAAACACCATCAGTGCTGGGATGGCGCGTTTGAATATTATTCCCAGTAACATGGCTAATGACATGTAAGTCAATAAAGATAGAAAATGTAATCCTAGATAATGAATTTTTTCCCAGATCACGCTGTTATCAGCTAATGGTGGTTTGACACCGAACACTAGTCCGATTAGAAATAAAATCAGCGTTGAAAATATTGTCAGGCTAATCAAGATCAAGACTTTTCCAAGCACAAACTCTGCCTCAGTCATACCATCTATCATCTGTTTTCGCACGGTATGATTCCTGAACTCGTCGCACACATAAAAAACCATTACAGCAGCGAGCAGAATGTTCAATGTGTTAGAGGCCCAGGTAATGATGTGCCAAACATCCGGGAATTGCAGTGCTTCGAGTTGAGCGATGGGTAAGTCCAGTTTCAATTCGGCGGCCTGATTAATCACCATTGCTATGATGACTGTATATGCGATCAGTACTACCCAGAACATTCTGAATGATTTGAGTTTAAGCCATTCGATTGTTAGTAAGCGCAACATTATTTGGTCAACTCCAGGAATTGATCTTCGAGACGTTTTTGAATACGTTGTATACCTACTAAAACTATATCCTGCTTCATTAGCGTACGATTCAGCTGCTCTTCGTTATAGTTTTTATCAACTGTGACAATCACTGTATCACCAGTAATTTTAGGGTTTTCGAGTTCAGGCATTTTCGATAGCGCCGCGAGTAGCTTATTCGGTTCTTTGCTCTTGAGGTGCAGTTCATCATTACCCTGAACGATTTCGTCAACGGCTCCGCTACTGATTAACTTCCCGCGCTTCAATACCGTGACATGCGTGCAGACTTTCTCAACTTCGTCGAGCAAGTGTGATGCCAGAATGATTGTCAGCCCCTGATCAGCCAGTTCGGTGATCAGTTTTCTGATATCGGCAATACCTTGTGGGTCCAAGCCATTGGTTGGTTCATCAAGTACCAGCACTTCGGGTTTGCCCAGGAGTGCACTGGCAAAGGCAAGTCTTTGTTTCATGCCTAAAGAGTAGGTTTTAAAGCGACTCTTTTTGCGTTCGCTTAAACCAACCTGCTCAATTACACGTTCTATATCGTGTTTATCGACACGTTTGATTTTTGCGGCAATCTTTAAATTATCGACACCGGATAAATAGGGATAAAAGATCGGCGTTTCCAGAATTGCGCCAATTCTTTGCCGTTGTAATGCGCTGTTGTCGGCTTCAAACCAACGGTAGGAGCCGCGGTAATTTTTAATCACACCTAGCAAAATACCGAGCGTGGTCGATTTGCCGCTACCATTTGGGCCGAGTAAGCCCATTACCTGTCCTTGTTCGACGCTGAAGTTCAGGTCTTTCAAAGCGGTTAGGCTACCGTACGTTTTACCGAGTTTTGTGGTTTCTAACAATGCCATGGGTGAAGCATAGCTTATCTTGGTGTAGGAATGATCAGAAATTACTGCGCTGCACGCAATCAAATCACGCTTACGATTGTTTATGTAACCAGAAGCTGAATTTACCCGTATCAATATCAACTGGAGAATAACTATGAAAAAATCATTATTTCTGTTTACAGCCATACTTGGATTGTCTTTTTTTAGTCAGTCACTTCTGGCAGCCGATGATCCTTCAATACAGGGTAGTTTACGAGCTGGGATACAGCAGTCGATGAATAACTTTATCGACTACCAGACCGAAGATGGTCAGTTGTATATGTATGACAATGTTGATGGTAAGTTATTAAAATTGAAGCTGGTTGAACTCCATAGTGGTATTGTCAAGAAAGGCAATTTTTATGTGAGTTGTGCTGATTTTCAGGATCAGTCAGGCCGCAAGATTGATGTCGATTTTATGGTCAGGGTTATCGACAATGCTCTCACGACTACCCAGGCATTGGTTCATTCAGTCGATGGTAAGAAGCGCGCTTATCATCTCGAAAAATAATTACTCGTGACAGAACCTGAGGTACAGCCGGTAAAAGAGTTATTGCAGAGCGGTTTTCGTTATGCACTTTCATTGACCAGGCATCAGCATCAAGCAGAAGATATTTTGCAAGATGCCTGGCTGGCCGTGCTCAAGGCAAATGGATCACATACCCGACCCTACTTATACGCGGCGATTCGTACCCGTTTTCTGAACGCAAACAAACGCGAACAACTAGTGCCTTTTGTTTCGATGGATGAAGCGCCGGAGTACCAGATTCAGAATCAGACTCCTGATCTTGATGATTATGTAGATCATGTGTTGTTAGACAAGAGCTTGGGTAAGCTTAGGTCGATAGAGCGTGAAGCTCTTTTCTTGATGGTAGTCGAGGGGTACAGCGCCAGAGAAGTTGCTGAATTTACCGGGCAACCCCGAGGCACTGTATTGAGTTTGGTGCATCGTGCCAAGTCGAAATTAAAAGACATGCTGTCGCAAGCGACTGTGGAGAATCAACATGAGCAATAATTTTGATAAGCATCTAAGGCGGCATTATAGCGATCAATCATTGGCTCCCGAAGTAATGCAGCGATTGTTAGAGATGCAGTCTATTCAGGCGAATGTTAGTAGTAACCGCTTTGACGCTATAGTGAATTCATTCAAGGAATTGTTTATCGGACCTCAGGGTGTGACAGTATTTGCGTTGGTTTTGGTATTACTTTTTGCTCCTCTATTAGTGCTGAACAATGCAGGGGTTTCACAACAGAATTTGTTAAGTAATATTGCGACAGAAGTCGCCTTGAACCATCACAAGCAACTACCCAGTGACTTTGTTACCGAGAGTTATTTTGAACTCACAACCGCTATGGATAAGCTGGATTTTTCAATCAATAAACCTTTGCATGAAAAACTGACAGGGTATCAATTGACCGGTGCGCGTTACTGTTCTTTGCAGGGACAGATAGCGGGCCAACTTAAATTACGACACGACTCTGGAGAATTGCATACTTTGTATGTGACTCGTCTGAGTGAGAAGTTCAAAGGATTAAACGAGAGCGAGCAAGAGATTGATGGTTTGAAAGTCAGTAGCTGGCAGGCCGATGGATTATTTTTAAGCTTGGCACGATAGGCTATTGGTCAATTGATAGTCAGAGTGTATCCTGAATTCATTTCAAGTGGCGAGTTCTCATCATGGGTAAAACGTTTGAAGCAATAGATGAGCGTATCCAGCAATGGATGGCTCATCAAAAGATGTTCTTTGTGGGAACAGCGCCGTTATCATCGGAGGGTTCAGTCAATCTTTCACCCAAAGGTAACGATACCTTACGGGTGCTTGATCCACATACGCTTATCTACCAGGACTCCGGTGGCAGCGGTATTGAGACGGTAGCGCATATTCGAGAGAATCAACGCATCGTTATCATGATGTGTTCATTTGGGAATGCACCCAAAATATTTCGTTTTCACGGCAAGGGTAGCGTCTACACACCCCTGGACGAGGGATTTTCAGACTTGGCCACACATTTCGAAGGCACCGAACTGGGAATACGCAATATCATCAAAGTAGATGTCACTCGCATATCAGATTCCTGTGGTTATGGCGTGCCCCAGTATGAATATCTGGGAGATCGAAGCACAGCAGTAGAGTATGCCAACAACAATTCAACCGAAAAAATACGCAAAGCATTGACGGGTAATAATGCACAAAGCATCGATGGGCTGGATGGTATCAGTGAGGAAGAAGCAAGTGCTTATGTGCCGCCACAGGGAGTGAAATAAAAAGGCCGCTCATTGAGCGGCCTTAGGTTAGCAACTTTAGTACTGAACTAAGCGGCGATAGTATCGCGCATTTTGTTCATCGCCTGTTTTTCTATCTGGCGTATGCGCTCGGCTGATACACCGTACTCGTCTGCCAGTTCCTGGAGTGTGGACTTGTTGTCCTCGTCCAGCCAGCGACGAGACAGGATGTCGCGGCTGCGCTCATCCAGATCTTCCAGTGCGTCCATCAGATCTGATTTATTTTCAGTCGCTGAATCATGCGCTTCATACAATTCTGACGGGTCCATACTCTCTTCATGAGTGAGGTAGCCAGCCGGGGCGACGTAGGCGCTGTCATCATCGTTGTCATCGTCCAGGTCGAAGCCGATGTCTCTGCCTGTCAGGCGAGATTCCATCTCCATCACTTCTTTAGGCTTGACGCCGAGTTCATCAGCAACCGCTTTCACTTCTTTATCGTTCAACCAGGCAAGGCGTTTCTTTTTGCTGCGCAGGTTAAAGAACAATTTACGTTGAGCTTTGGTAGTAGCGACTTTTACAATGCGCCAGTTACGCAGTACATACTCGTGTATCTCGGCACGTATCCAGTGCACCGCGAACGACACCAGTCTGACTTTCACATCAGGGTCAAAGCGTTTCACTGCTTTCATCAGTCCTACATTACCTTCCTGAATCAGGTCAGCCAGAGGCAGGCCGTAGCCGTTGTAGCCGCGAGCAACCTGAATCACGAAGCGCAGGTTGTGTAGTACTAACTGCTTGGCGGCGTCGAGATTCTCTTCGTCGCGGTAGGCGATCGCTATGGCTTGCTCTTCTTCTCTGGTGAGAACCGGCAGGGCATAGGCGCCTTGTATATAGCTTTCAAGGTTGGCTGTAGAGACAACCAGATTGCCATTAAGGGTTAAATTATTCGTCATATTGTTTACCTCCCGTAGTAGGTCTTGCATGTGCTCATTTTAGCACTCTCCACCTAAGAGTGCTAATTTATTCAATAGTTCGGGAATTAATATAAGTCTTTGTATTTATTGGATATATATATTCTTCAAAGTGGATTTGACGGTGATCCACGTCGCAGTAACCGCTGCCAACACCGTTATTATGGGTAAATAAAGGCGGGTTTTCTGGCCGATTTTAAGCTCAAAAGTGCTCTGATAACCACTCACCAGATCTGCCAGCGCCGGACTGATGGCTGAAAAGATCAGGCTAATTAGTAACAAGGCTAATAACGAGCCGATAAAGCAGAGGATCAGGGCTTGGTAGACAAACGGCCTGATGATATAGCCGTCCGTACCACCGACCAGTTTGGTGACTTCGATTTCTTCCCGGCGGCGTAAAATTTCCAAGCGCGCGTTGTTCATCAGAACCAGACAGACCAGTGCCAGAAACAGTATGGCTACGATAGTTACCAGAGTACGCATGAACTTTCCCAGCTGTGCGATACGCTGTAAATATTCCGAATCCAGCCGTGCCTGATCAACTTCACGGTAACTTTCCAGCTCTTTGGCCAGCGACTCAATCGCTGGATTTTCAAGAGTGGTTGCGGCGGTAAGAATTAACGTGGTCGGTAGCGGGTTATCTGTCAACGCATCCAGGGTGTTACCGAACTCGGATTTTTCGCGCAGGCTGGCAAGGGCGGCGTCCGGGTTGATTTGTTCAAGTTTGATAATGCGTTCATCATTGGTGAGTTGGTTTACCAGCCCCATGATAGTTTCATCGGCGCTATCCATTTTCAAAAAGACATTGATTTTACGTTCGCCTTCTATCGATATATTGCTCTGCTGCATTTGCTCTAACGTGGAGAGTAGTAGCCCAGGCAAACACAAAGCCAGTGCAATCGAAAATATGGTCAGCAATGAGGTGAAGGGTTGCGCCAGAGTTTGTTGCACCGCCTCGCGCAAGCCGCTGCTCTGATGCCGCAGAATGTCTGAGAGATTAGACATCGACTTCTTCTGTGTTGGCGGCAGAGTCGGAAACCAGGCGGGCTTCCTTTAATTCGACTTGACGTTTGGCAAAACTATCCATGATGGCTTGATCATGGCTGGCAATAATAACGGTCACGCCAACATCATTGAATTCCTGAAACAGTTTCATGATGCCCAGCGATAGTTCGTGATCGAGGTTGCCGGTTGGCTCATCCGCCAGCAGGATACTGGGTCGGCTTACTACTGCTCGGGCGATACCAACACGTTGTTGTTGACCGGTGGAAAGCTCTATCGGCATGAACTTGCTACGCTTGAGTAAGCCGACTTTATCCAGAGCGGCATCCACCCGGCGCTGAATGACACTTTGGTCGACACCACTGATGCGCAAGGGCAGGGCGACATTATCTGCGATGGTGTGATCCGGCAACAGGCGGTGATCCTGAAAAATCATGCCAATGTTGCGACGATAGTAGGGTATAGAGTGTGACGGTAGATTGGATACAACTTTGTCGTTAAGGGAGATCTTGCCGCGGGTAGGTCGTTCAATTAAAGCCAGTAAGCGTAGCAGCGTACTTTTGCCAGCGCCTGAATGGCCGCTGAGAAAAACCATTTCACCTTTATCAATACTCAGATTGATATCCAGCAAGGCTTCCTGGCCACCCGGGTAGCGTTTGCCCAGATGCTTAAGTTCAATCATCGACCGAGAGTAAGGCGTTGACGAAATCTCGTGCCACAAAAGGACGCAGGTCCTCGAGTTGCTCTCCCACCCCGATAAATCGGATCGGTAAACCAAGCTTGCTGGCAATGGCGAAGAGTACGCCGCCTTTGGCGGTGCCATCCAGCTTAGTAATAGCGAGGCCGGTGACACCGATCTCTTTATGAAACTCTTCGGCTTGCTTGATAGCGTTTTGCCCGGTACCGCCATCGAGCACCAGCAGGGTCTCATGTGGCGCGCTGTCATCTACTTTGTTGATGACACGTTTTACCTTTTTCAATTCATCCATCAAGTTGATTTGGGTGTGAAGACGACCAGCGGTATCGGCAATCAGCAAGTTGGCTTGTTTGGCCTTTGCTGACTCCATTGCATCGAAACATACCGAAGCGCTGTCACTACCACTTTGTTGGGCAACCACCGTGACATTATTTCGTTCACCCCAGGTTTGCAGTTGCTCCACCGCCGCGGCGCGAAAGGTATCGCCAGCAGCCAGCATGACTTTGTTTCCTGCCTGGCTGAATTTGTTGGCGAGCTTGCCGATAGTAGTAGTCTTGCCTGCGCCATTAATACCCACCACCAACATTACGAACGGCTTTTCTTCGCGGTAGATATCTAGCGGATCTTCACAGGGTTCGAGGATGTTGACCATGCTTTGCACCAGGGCATCACGTAAGGCATTGGGCTGGTCGCTTTGGCTGCGTTTCAAATGATTGCCAATATCAGCCAGTATGGTGTTGGTTGCCTCGATACCGACATCAGAGGTTAGCAGGCGGGTCTCAATTTCTTCGAGCACCTCGTCATCCAGTTTGACTTTGCCCAGTAATGCATCACCCAGGCCATCAGTCAGATTGGTGCTGGTGCGATTAAGCCCCTGGCGCAGTCGGCCAAAAAGGCCTTTATTGTCTTGTTCAGTCATACTGGAAGTGTTTCAAATTGTTCGGACTTAAATCGTGTTAGCTGCTATTGTTTTGTCACATCAGTCAGCATTTATTGATGCGGTATCGTAACACAGCAACATGGAAATCAGCTTGTCCGGATTGAAA
>CALIRD010000077.1 GCA_938042355.1 uncultured Thiotrichales bacterium | reverse complement strand
TGGGTATTATTGTTCCCCGGTGTGTTTTTAGCAGTCACCTTGTTCTGTTTTAACTTTATCGGTGACGGTCTGCGTGATGCGCTCGACCCTAAGGATCGTTAAACATGTCGATACTCGAAGTTAATGATCTCAGTGTAAAGTTCAGAGTCAGAGATGGCGAAGTGGCAGCGGTCAATAAAGTCTCCTTTGCGCTGGAAAAGGGTGAGATCCTCGGGGTAGTGGGTGAGTCCGGTTCAGGGAAAAGCCAGTTGGTCTTGAGTATGCTGGGTTTGCTCGCCAGTAATGGTGAAGCCAGTGGCAGTGTGAAATTTGATGGACAGGAATTGATCGGCATGAAGCCGGCCGCACTGAATGAAATTCGGGGCGATCGTGTCAGCATGATTTTTCAAGACCCAATGACCTGTCTGAATGGTTATTTAACGATTGCCAAACAAATGACCGAAGTGCTAATGCTGCATAAAGGTATGGACTATCAAACGGCTTTGGCTCGTTCTACCGAGATGCTGGATGCGGTAAAAATTCCTGATGCTAAAAACCGGGTCAAACGCTATCCACATGAATTCTCCGGTGGTATGCGACAACGGGTGATGATTGCCATGTCACTGTTGTGTAAGCCGGATTTGTTGATTGCCGATGAGCCAACCACAGCACTGGATGTAACTGTGCAGGCACAAATTATCGAGCTATTGAATGATCTTAAAGAAGATCTGGGCATGAGTATCATTATGATTACGCATGACCTTGGTGTGATTGCCGGCATTAGTGATAACGTGTTGGTAATGTATGCCAGTCGTGCCGTTGAGTACGCCCCGGTGCATGGGCTGTTTGAGTCGCCGAACCATCCCTATACCAAAGCTTTATTACGTTCAATTCCTCGCCTCGATAAAGCGGGTCAGGAAGATTTGTATGCCATACCCGGTAACCCGCCGAACCTGCTACATCTGCCACAAGGTTGTGCCTTTGCCGAGCGCTGTGATCATCAGAAAGAGAAGTGTCTCGAAGATCGCCCACTGTTGAGGTCGGTTTCAGACGGGCGACAAAAAGCCTGTCATCTGGATGTGCTGCCATGAGTGAGCCACTGCTGGCGGTAGATCAACAGAGAGTCCACTTTACTTTACCTGGAGATGGCCTGATCTGGCCGGGTAAAAAAATACTCAAAGCGGTCGATGGCATCAGTTTCAGCCTCAATCCCGGTGAGACGTTGGGTGTGGTGGGTGAGTCTGGCTGCGGTAAGTCGACTCTGGCGCGCGGTATTTTGGGTCTGGTGCCGGTGACGTCGGGAAGTATCAAGCTGAACGGAGTTGAGCTGACTGAACTCAAACGCGCTGAGATGCGTGAGCAACGAAGAACCATGCAGGTTATCTTTCAGGATCCTTTAGCATCATTGAACCCGCGTATGACAGTCGGAGAAATCATTGCTGAACCTTTAAAAGTGTATAACCCTGATATGTCTGCTAAAGATCTCAAGCAACAGGTTGCCTCAATGATGGACCGGGTTGGTTTGTTGCCCAATTTAATCAACCGTTACCCGCATGAATTTTCTGGTGGCCAGTGCCAACGTATTGGCATTGCTCGTGCGCTCATACTCAAACCCAAACTACTGATTTGCGATGAGCCGGTAAGTGCTCTTGATGTTTCGATACAAGCGCAAATTATTAATTTGTTGATGGAGTTGCAGCAGGAGTTCGGTTTGGCCATGGTGTTCATCGCGCATGACCTGAGTGTAGTGAAGCATATCAGTCATCGAGTGATGGTTATGTATCTGGGTAAAGTAGTGGAGCTGGCGACTCGTGATGAGTTGTATAAAAATCCGAAACATCCGTATACCAGAGCCCTGATTGATTCCATTCCATTGCCTGATCCCGAGTTGGAACGTAACAAGACAATAAATACGCTCGAGGGCGATTTACCGTCACCATTAGCGCCACCTAGTGGTTGTGCATTTCGCACCCGATGCCCAAAAGCGCATCAGCGCTGTAAAGAAGAGATGCCTGGATTAGAGATTTACGAAAATAATCATGAAGTGGCCTGTTGGGATCCGAACTAGATTTCATGGATTGAGTAAAATGTAAACTAAATTTACATTTTACTGTGTCGTTAGGTGCCTGAGCCTTTCTGAGCTATGATGATTGCTACGTAATTGTGTTAACCCGGCTGCACTCTAAAAATAATATATACGCTGCAGTCATTGGGTTGTCCGGGAGGAGGACATGTCGATCGTAAATCTGCGCATCAAGTTCGCGTACCTTTTGATTTTATTCACTTTCGCATCGCCGGTTCTGGCGGAACGAGCACACCTAAGAATCTCATCGGCTAGCGGCGGCTGGGAACATCTCAAGATGGGTAATAACCCCTTCAACGTATGGGGTCCCGGTATCGATGTTTCCAGTCATACCAGTCTGGAGCTGGTGATCAAGGATCTGGATAATGCAGATTGGGATAAATTGCAGGTTGCACCCAATGGTTCCAATGGCGTTACTATTGGTAATCACTTTAACGGCAATGCCTCGGACTGGGTGACCGTCAGTATTCCACTGTCCGCTTTTCCAGCATCTGCACTAGGTAATCTGACGCACCTGAGTTTGCCGTTTAGCAATGGCGCTAATCCCTACGCTTTTGGGCTGGATAGCGTTACTTTTGTTGGAGGTAGTCAAGACCTGGTCTGGTTTGATGCCGAGACTAACAATGATAATGCCCGGCAAGGCAGTATTACCAGCGAGTTAATACCGGATGATGGTAATGGCGGTGGTGGAGAACTGCCAGACCTTGAAGCGGTCAGTATTCTTGATCTGCCGTCTCCCATAGAGGCAGGCAATACATTCAGTATGCGATTTAGATTTAATAATACCGGCGCAGCAGCTGTTGATGGGGATTTTGTGGTGAGCGTCAGTTTATCCGCCGACGGTGTTGTCAGTTCAGATGATCGCCTCTTGCGTAGTTTTTTGTTTGGTAATACCGGCGTTGGAACGATCAGCACCGCGACACGCTCGGTAGTAATGCCGAGTGATATTGCACCGGGAGATTATCAGGTTATTGTCAATGTGGATGGTGGCAATAATATTGTTGAGTCTGATGAAAGTAATAACACAGTAAGCAGAGCTGTGAGTGTCTTTACCGAGACTACTGATTTCCCGGATCTGCGAGCTGTCGGCATTCTTGATTTGCCGCCCGGAGTTGATCCTGGCACTTCAATCAGTATGCGCTTCAGTTATTCCAATATCGGGACTGCTGCTGTCGAGGGTAATTATTTCGTCAATGCTTTTTTATCAGATGACAGTTTTGTCAGCGATGATGATTTCTTGCTGGATAGTTTTTTGTTCGGTAATGATGCTATCGGCAGTACCCGAACACCGACCCGAACAGTAGCAATACCAGAGGATGTTCCGCCCGGTGATTACCGGATGATTATTGCCGTTGATGCGGGCGCTAATATAGTTGAGCTTAATGAAAATAATAATATTGCCAGCAGGGGAATCAGGGTTTTTGGAACCAATGGTAATTTGCCAGACTTAACGATTTCGGATCTGCAATCGGTTGCTGTTGGCGAGCCGGGTGAAATTGTCATTTACACCTTTGATCTGAATAACCTGGGTGATGTGATCGCTGAAGATGACTATACCATTGGCGCATTTCTATCTACCGATGCCACCTTCAGTAGTGACGATATAGAGGCGGGTGATGTCAGTACCGGTAATACACCACTGGGAACAATTCAGGACGTTGGCGCGGCAATTACGGTTCCGGTTGATCTTGAGCCTGGTGATTATCATTTGATCATTGTGGCAGACATGAATAGTGAGATCTTTGAATCCAATGAAAATAACAACACAGCCAGCATTCCATTTGCAGTAACTACCGAAGGCGGTGGTGGCGGTGGAGGGGGTGGTGAAGATGTCCAGCATTTGCATGTGAATAATACAATTGGTGGTTGGCAGAAACTCAAGATTGGACATAATCCGGATAACTTGTGGGGCCCGCCCATTTCACCCTTGAATGGAAATACCCGTCTCGAATTCGTGGTTAAGGATTTCAGTGGTAATACAGACTGGGAAAATATCGCAGTCATTATTAATGATCGTGCTGGAACCGTTCGATTGGGCAGTTTTCTACCGTCTGATACCTCTGACTGGTTTACTATCAGCATACCGGTCAGTGCTTTTCCAGCAAATATCTTTGAAGACATTACACGCATTGAATTGTTTTCCAGAGACGCTGCGCCATGGGAAATTGGCATTGCCAGTATTACCTTTACCGGTGGCAGCTCCGATTTCGTCTGGCTTGGAGAGGATAATAATCAGCATGGTAATGCCATCGATTCCAACTTCATTACCAGTATAGAAGTTGATGAAGGCTCCGGTGGTGGAGGCGGAGGTGGTGAAGACAAGCCTGACCTGACGGTAACCAATATGAGTCAGCCGGCTTCTGGCCAAGCTGGTGATGTGGTCGACTTTACCTTTGACCTCAACAATATCGGTGATGTGATGGCTGAAAACTCCTACTTTATCGGCGCCTTTGTTTCAGAAGATAATGTTGTCGATAATAGCGATTCGCTGGCGGGTGTTGTGCCAACGGGTAATACCCCCGTAGGCACCATTAGTGCGGTCGGCGGTGCCATTACGGTACCTGATCTGCCTGCAGGTAACTATCGACTGATACTTATGGCGGACACAGAAAATACCGTAGATGAGTTGAATGAAGGAAATAATGTTACCAGTCGCTCGTTTACGATTACCGCGTCTACCGGGCCAACAGAAATCAATATCGATCGGACCATGACCGAGACAGCAGTTGAGGTCTTGAATGTATTTACACTCGAGAATGTTCTTGATCAGCTCGCCAGTCAATCCGGAGATAATGATTTAACCGGTTTGGGTTTCTGGCAGCAGTTTTGGGATACACAAAACCCGGGTCCTGGTTTGGGGCGGGGGGCACATTGTGATGACGAATCAACGGCTAACCCAACCTTCAACGGCTTCGATCTTGAGTGTCCTCGTCCAGAAGGGGATGAAGTCAACAATGACCCGTTTGCACTGGGTACGGCAACGGCCTATGAGCCGATTGCCTTATCAAACCGCTTTGATCTGGCGGGTACTGATGGTTCAAGCTGTGGTCAGTATCGTATTACCTTTGCCAGAAGCTCGGGTAAGACATCGTTTCTTAACCGTAATTTCGTCATCTTCGAGGCTGAGTTACCCAACCCGGCG
>CALIRD010000076.1 GCA_938042355.1 uncultured Thiotrichales bacterium | reverse complement strand
ACCCCCGACCTCCTCCTTGTAAGGGAGATGCTCTACCAGCTGAGCTAAGCACCCTTGCAAATCAAGGGCGCGCTAGTTTAAGGCATCCTTAAGGGCTTTACCAGCCTTAAAACTAGGCACATTACTCGCTTTTATCTGAATTGTTTCACCCGTACGTGGGTTACGGCCTTCACGCGCTTCACGACGACGAGACAGGAACGAACCAAAACCCACCAGCTGGACTTGATCTCCTTTCTTTAAAGTCGCTGTGATGGTCTCAAGTACCGCTTCAACAGCACTTTCCGCATCGCTTTTGCTCAGCCCTGATCTGTCTGCTACTGCGCTCATAAAATCTTTCTTATTCATGGATAATTCCTTTCATGGTTGTAAGTAATTGTTGGTCACCATTTACGTCCTGAGATTGTCGGAACAAGCCTGACCTTTGAGCTTATGTCCTTATTACGCAATACGGCGGAGGTTTTATAGCAGGCTAATTCTCGCGATGTCAACCAATGAAAAGCACTTAAAAAGCCCTGTTTTATGCGGGGTACAGGGCTTTTTAAGTCGTCTTAGTGAGGCAATACCTGAGTAGAATCAGGATCAGATATTTTAGGATTTTTCTTGTCTTCTGGTGAGTTAGCAGCACTTGTTGAGATGGGTTCTGGCTGAGAAGTTAAAGCAATTTCAAGCACTTGCTCCAACCACTTAACAGGAATAATCTCTAATTTATTTTTAATATTTCCCGGTATTTCAGCCAAATCTTTCTCGTTTTCATGCGGAATGATAACCGTATTGATACCACCACGGTGTGCAGCAAGGAGCTTTTCCTTGAGTCCACCGATAGGTAAAACTTCGCCTCTAAGGGTAATTTCACCTGTCATGGCAACGTCAGCACGCACCGGAATCTCGGTAATGGCAGATACCAGTGCGGTACACATACCGATACCAGCACTCGGCCCATCCTTCTTGGTAGCACCCTCCGGAACATGAACATGCAAGTCATGCTTCTCAAAAAAGTCATCCGCAATCCCGAGCACAGGAGCTCTTGACCTGACCACCGTACGCGCTGCCTGAATGGACTCTTTCATGACATCACCCAGTTGTCCGGTGCGGATAATATTGCCCTTACCCGGCATAATAGCCGTCTCAATGGTCAGCAATTCACCACCAACCTGCGTCCATGCCAGGCCGGTAACCTGACCAATCTGGTCTTTTTCTTCGGCAATGCCGTAATTGAACTTTTGTACGCCTAAATAATCACCAAGATTCTTCTCGGTCACCGTCGTTTTCGTGATGTCTTTAGTGGTTAAATGCTCTTTCACAACCTTGCGACAAATCTTGGAAATTTCGCGCTCCAGATTTCGTACACCAGCCTCGCGGGTATAGTGACGGATGATACCGACAATGGCGGACTTTTCTATTTTGATCTCTTTCTTGGACAAGCCATTATCCTTGACCTTCTTTGGCACCAGATAATCCAGCGCGATATTGGTCTTTTCGTCTTCGGTATAACCCTCCAGACGAATCACTTCCATACGATCCAGTAACGGGCCTGGAATATTCATACTGTTTGAAGTCGCCACGAACATGATGTCTGAGAGGTCGTAATCGACTTCAAGATAATGATCAGCAAAGGTATTGTTTTGCTCTGGATCGAGTACTTCAAGCAATGCTGAAGCTGGATCACCACGAAAATCCATCGCCATCTTGTCTATTTCGTCGAGTAAAAATAACGGGTTACGTACTCCAACCTTCGAGACATTCTGGATAATCTTGCCAGGCATAGAGCCTATATAGGTACGGCGGTGACCGCGTATTTCGGCCTCATCGCGCACGCCACCCAGTGACATGCGGGTATACTTGCGATTCGTTGCTCGCGCAATTGATTTGCCTAATGAAGTTTTACCAACACCCGGTGGGCCCACCAAACATAAAATCGGTCCTTTGAGCTTTTTCACACGCTGTTGTACAGCGAGATACTCCAATATGCGTTCCTTAACCTTCTCCAGACCATAATGATCCTCATCAAGTACTTTCTCGGCCTTGATAATGTCTTTGTGTACTTTGGTTTTCTTTTTCCAGGGTACCTTGGTCAGGGTCTCAATGTAATTTCTGACTACTGAGGCTTCAGCTGACATCGGAGACATCATCTTCAATTTATTAAATTCAGATTCAGCTTTAGTGAGCGCCTCTTTCGGCATGCCGGCTTTTTCAATTTTTTGCTGGATATCTTCAAGCTCGTTTGGTGCGTCTTCGATATCACCCAGCTCTTTTTGAATGGCTTTCATCTGCTCATTCAAATAGTACTCGCGCTGGCTCTTCTCCATCTGCTGCTTGACCCGACCGCGAATCCGTTTTTCAACCTGCAAGATATCTATCTCGCCATCGATCAGCGCCATGATATGCTCAAAACGTTGTCGCACACTTTCTATCTCAAGTACCTTTTGTTTTTCAGAGAGCTTGAGTGACATATGCGCAGCAATCGTGTCTGCGAGGCGGGCCATGTCGTCAATGCCATTGAGCGAGGTCAAGATCTCGGCCGGCACTTTCTTGTTAAGTTTCACGTACTGATCAAACAAACCAATCAAGCTGCGCTGCATGACTTCCAGTTCGCGTTGTTCCTCGTCGTCAATCTCTTGCTGGTCCAGCAAGGTCACCTGCGACGAGAAATACTCATCACTGTCATGCATCTCGATGATACTCGCGCGCTGCACACCCTCTACCAGGACTTTGATGGTGCCATCAGGCAATTTGAGTAACTGCAGAATAGTTGAAAGCGTGCCAATGCGATAAATATCCTTAACACCAGGCTCATCCGTCTCGGCGCTCATCTGAGAGACCAGCAGGATTTGTTTGTTATCAGCCATCGCCGCATCTAGTGCGCGTATGGACTTGGCACGACCGACGAATAATGGAATTACCATGTGTGGATAGACCACTACATCTCGAAGTGGCAACACCGGTACTACGCTGATCGGATTGATCAGCACCGTTTCAGTATGCTCCACCTTATCTTGCGTTTTGCTTTTTTTCTTGTCGTCTTTACTGTCAGACATAATTAGTCATCCGTGTTCGAATTGATATCAATTACTACTAATGTGCGACTTATTCCCGGGATTTCAAGCAGCTTTGTACAGCTGTCTCTTAGGTACTAATCTGCGGCGGCTTTGAGATCACTCTGCTCATAGATAAGATAAGGTTGTGACTCGCCTTCAACCACTGAGCCATCTATAACAACCTTGCTTACATCAGGAATTGATGGAATGTCGTACATGGTATCGAGTAAAACCTTCTCCATAATGGTACGCAGACCACGAGCGCCGGTCTTGCGTTTCATTGCCTTGACGGCAATCGCCAACAACGCGTCTTCGCGAAACTCCAGCTCTACACCTTCCATTTCAAATAACTTGGCGTATTGCTTGGTGAGCGCGTTGCGGGGCTCGGTAAGAATTTGTACTAATGCGTCCTGATCCAGCTCTTCCAGCGTGGCTACTACTGGTAAACGACCCACAAACTCGGGGATCAGACCAAAATGCACCAAATCTTCAGGTTCTACACCTAACAGTGCTTCGCCGATGGTACTTTCATTTTCCTGGCTGTGGACTTCAGCGCCAAAACCTATACCACCCTTGGCAGTACGATCTCTGATCACTTTTTCCAGACCGGCAAAAGCGCCACCAACAATGAACAGAATGTTAGCCGTATCAACTTGCAGGAATTCCTGCTGCGGGTGTTTGCGACCGCCTTGTGGTGGAACGGATGCAACCGTACCTTCAATTAATTTAAGTAACGCTTGTTGAACACCCTCACCTGAAACATCACGAGTGATAGACGGGTTGTCAGACTTGCGAGAAATCTTGTCAATCTCATCGATGTAAACAATACCGGTTTGAGCTTTGTCTACATCGTAATCGCATTTTTGTAACAGCTTTTGAATGATGTTCTCAACGTCCTCACCCACGTAACCGGCTTCGGTCAAAGTGGTAGCATCAGCAATAGTGAAAGGCACATTGAGCATTCTGGCCAGCGTCTCTGCCAGCAAGGTTTTACCAGAGCCAGTTGGGCCTATCAGCAAGATATTACTCTTAGCCAGTTCAACATCATCTTTGTTGATGCGTGACTCGAGACGTTTGTAGTGGTTATATACAGCTACAGACAGTACGCGCTTGGCGATATCCTGACCAATCACATACTCGTTCAATATTTGATTTATTTCAGCAGGTTTTGGCAGGTAGCCAGATTCATCACCGACACTCTCCTGCATTTCTTCGCGGATAATGTCGTTACAGAGATCGACACACTCGTCGCAGATGAAAACCGATGGTCCTGCAATCAGCTTTCTGACTTCGTGTTGGGTTTTTCCGCAAAAGGAACAATACAACAGTTTTTCGCTGTTTTTATCGCCTTTTTTATCGCTCATTGAATCGCACTGCCCCTACGCTAGAGCCTGAACAATGCCTGTTTTACTACCAATATTCAACCCACAGACTAAGCGGGTATTCAATTTTGAGATACGTGACTCTTATTCGTCTTCACTACCGGATAAAAGGCGCTTTTCAAGGACTGAGTCAATCAGACCGTAATCTGCTGCCTCTACCGCGCTCATAAAGTTGTCACGCTCGGTATCTTCGGCAATTTTCTCAACGCTTTGACCGGTATGGTCAGCAAGTATTTCGTTGATTTGGGTACGAATTTTGAGGATTTCCTTGGCCTGAATTTCGATATCAGTCGCCTGTCCTTGCGAGCCACCCGATGGCTGATGAATCATCACGCGCGAATTAGGCAATGCGTAACGCTTCCCTTTAGTGCCGCCAGCCAATAAAAAAGCTCCCATACTGGCCGCCTGACCGATGCATAATGTACTGACATCAGGCTTGATAAATTGCATGGTGTCGTAGATACCCATACCCGAGGTGATGACACCACCCGGGGAGTTGATATAGAGGCTAATGTCTTTATCCGGGTTTTCAGACTCGAGAAAAAGTAACTGGGCAACTACCAGATTTGCCATATAGTCATCCACCGGACCCACGACAAAAATAACGCGTTCTTTAAGCAGGCGCGAATAAATATCATAGGCACGCTCACCACGTGAGCTTTGCTCGACTACCATGGGCACCAAGTTCATCTGTGCTGCCAAATCATCCCTGTCGTTACTGTTACTCATTTTTAATCCTCTTTCGCTGGCTCAGACAGCTCTTTAAATGTCATCTTTTGATCTTTGGCTGATCCTTGTTCGACCACCCAGTCAATGACCTGTTCTTCCATGACCACACTCTCTATCTGCGCGAGGCGTTGCGGGTCACTTTTATAGTATTCAATAAACGATGCAGAATCTCCATAACCAGCCGACATTTCTTCGAGATATGTATCAACTTTTTCGGCATCCAGTGAAATTTCTTTTTCACTGATGATCTGCCCCATTACCAAACCGAGCGTAACGCGTTTTCGTGCATTTTCTTCAAACAAGTCTGATGGCAAGGCATCTTCAGACACACCTTGCATATTTTGCATAGCGCGTTGTTTCTCCAGGCCGATCTCTTGATCTACCAAAGCCTTGGGCAGCTCAATCTCATGCATCTCGGTGAGCTGCTCGACAATCTGTTCTTTTACTTTTGCCTTGATAGTTGCTTTGGCCTGACTTTCAAGATTCTCTTTAACATCTTTACGTAACGCCTCCAGTGACCCATCTTCAACACCCAAACCTTTGGCAAACTCTTCATCCAGTTCCGGCTTGACCGATGCTTTGACTTCAGTGCAGGTTACATCGAACGTTGCATCTTTTCCTTTCAACTCATCTGCCTGGTAGTCGTCCGGAAAAGTAACATTCAGTACACGCTCCTCATCTTTCTTGATACCTTCCAACTGCTCTTCAAAACCCGGAATCATGCTGCCACTCCCCAGAGTCACTTCCAGACCCTCTCCGGTACCACCTTCAAAGGGCTCGCCATCAATTTTGCCGAGGATACTAATCACTGCCATGTCACCATCAGCAGCAGCGCGCTCAACCGGCTCCCAATTCATGCGCTGTTCACGCAAGGTTTCCAGCATGTCTTCAACATCACTGTCGTTTATTTCAACAACCGGTTTACGAACTGAAATTTTTGAAACATCACCGAGGGTGACTTCCGGATAAACCTCAAACTTGGCAACATATTCAAGGTCTTGCCCCATGATGGGATCACCGGAATCTATTTCAGGCATTCCAGCGGGTCGCAATTCCTTCTCCATAACAGCTTCCTGAAAGGTTCGCTGCATTGCTTCGCCCACTACTTCCCGATGGACGTCTTTACCGTAACGCTTACGCACTTCAGAGATCGGTGTCTTACCAGGACGAAAACCATCCAGCTTGACCTTGGGACGCATCGAGTTCAAACGTGATTCTACTTCTTGATCTATTTCCGCGGCGGGAACCTGAATGGTTAGCTTTCTTTCCAGATTGCTGACGGACTCAACCGTTACTTGCATGACGACCTCATTCCTGGCTGCTTGCCAGGTATTTATAGTAAGTTAAAGATGGTGCGAAAGGAGAGACTCGAACTCTCACGGGTTACCCCACTGGTACCTAAAACCAGCGCGTCTACCAATTCCGCCACTCTCGCATCTTTAGAACGACTTATGATGAAATGGGGTGGACGATGGGGCTCGAACCCACGACCACCGGAATCACAATCCGGGGCTCTACCAACTGAGCTACGCCCACCATTTTCATTTCTTATCCAACCTGAGTTTCCAACCATGATTTACATGGCGCGCCCGG
>CALIRD010000075.1 GCA_938042355.1 uncultured Thiotrichales bacterium | reverse complement strand
CGATGGTATCACTGTGGTTGATACGCTACCGACCAATGTCACTATCAATGCCGGAGCAGCAGGCCCGGTGGCGCTTACCGGTAGCGATGCCGGTGATTGGAGTTGTGGTTCAGATACCTCTACACCACAAGAAATCAGTTGCACCTATGCTGGCCCTGCCAGTGGTATTTTATCGGGTGATGTCAGTATTTTAGCGTTTGACACTGACCCGTTGCCTGGTAGCGCTGGCGGGTCGACCATCACTAACGATGCCGAAGTATTAAAAGGTTCTGGCTATGGCGAAACAGACTTTACCGATAATACTGCCAGTCACAGTACCCCGGTATCAGCTACCCCAATTTGTGATTTTGGTGGCGGTATTGACGATCCTCTAATCACTCCATATCTCAGTGATGAGGCTTATTTGAATAGTGTTGCTACCCGCGCTGCCGCTGAAACATTTGATGATGCCTGGCGTACCGCGGTCGGTCAGCCAACCGAAGGTGAATACATTCCCTGGTTTGGTGATGCGGATGTCAACCCACTTGGTAATACCGAGTTGGATTTATTCGAAACGGAAGGCGTATCGGTAGATTTTTATTTCGTTAACATGGAAGACCCGAATGATTGTAATGGAGATGTAAATGCAAGTGGAAATCCATTATTAAGTGATAGCGGTAACATGCAGGCTAGCTCTCCGAAGCCACAGCCACTAAGAGATGTGCCCATTGCCTCGCACTTGAATGAAAATGCCGGTAGTAGCACTAGCAGGAATGCATTCCGATTCGTCTTTGATGTGCCGGTCAGTGCCTTTGGTTTGTGGGTCGGTGATCTTGAGTCCCGGACTGAACCAGACAGTGCGTCGGGAGGTGATGGTGAAGCAGGGTATATGCGTCTGCTTGATAGCGCGGGTAACCGAATTGGTAGTGATATACCGATAGCTCCCTCAAACATAATCGACAGTTCAGGAGTATCTGTACCGGTAGATCAGGACGATTGTGGTACCGGTACGGGAGGAGGCTCCGGGGTCGATGAAGGTTGCGGTAATCAGTCAACCCGGTGGGTCGGCTTCGTTGATAACGCTGCAGCACCACGGGTAAAGGAAGTGCTCTATATCGTCGGAGACGATGATCACAATGGCAATGCGTTTGCTGAAAAGTTGAGTGTCATCGGTGCCGATATCGCCAGAGATTATGGTGATGCACCACTTACCTACGGTTCTCCTTCTCATTACATCTTGCGATCACCACGCTTGATCATTGGCTCTGTAGTTCCCGATGCGGAAACAGCGCCAGCGCATTCAGCCGGGGCGGATGGAGATGATCTGGATGCGGCGGGAGATGATGAAGATGGTATATCCGGTGTTTTGCCAGCACTGGCACAAAGTGCTACCAGTTACAGTATCGATGTTGCAGTAAGTAATGGTACTGGAGCTGCTGCCACACTCTGGGCTTGGATAGATTTTGATCGGGATGGAACATTTCAGCCCGATGAGACGACCCGCGTCAATGTGCCCGATGGTACCTCACCGGGAACTCCTTTGACCTTGACCTGGAGTTCAATTCCAGCGGGCACTCAAGCTGGTGATTCTTACTTGCGCTTACGTTTAACCTCAGATCCTGACTTGACTGATACTGGTGCCGAGGAAGGCACCATGCATGATGGTGAAATAGAGGATTATTTCTTGACCATCGATGACGCTGAAGTTGATCTTACCATCGAAAAATCAGTCGATATTCCGGAGCCTGATGTGGGACAAACTGTAACCTTTACTCTGAAAATTAATAACCTTGGGCCAGCTGACGCCAGTAATGTGGTAGTGACTGACATTGTGCCGGACGGCTTTAGTTATGTAGTTGGCTCAATGACGGGCGGTGATAGTCAGGATCAATCTGATCCCGTCGTGTCAGGACTGGAGTGGATTATTAATGCTTTTGCGTCGGGTGCGACTGAAGTTGTTTTAACCTTTCAAGCGGTTGTAAATCCTGTCTGATAAGAGCAGACGTTCGTCTCATTAATCAGTAATTCAACACTGGAACATTTTTATTCTTCTGGAAACAGTCTGTGACACTCTGTTTTTAGCCGTCTGAAATTGAATTGCAATTTGCAATTTTGATTAAACATTCTTGATCGATCATTTATAAAAATCCCTTAGCTATGGGGTTTTTTAAATTGGCATGCCTATTGCAATGTCCCGGGTACTTAAACGATTTATTTACACGGGACATACCAGCATGAACATGGTCACATTTAAAAACCTAATGAGTTCAAACACAATCTGTTTATTCATTTTTGTGTTTTCTCTATCGTTCACCTCACAAGCGTCTGCATCTACAGAAGTTGTAGTTTGTGGTAACAGCAACTGGGGTGGAATCAATACTAACAACCTTGCCAAAGCGCGCACTAAATTAACCGATGCAAATAACTTCGGTCCTTCAGGCGTTTATGGTGATTACCAGTTTAGTTTTGTTACCGTTGGAACACCGACCACAGAAAATCTTGCAGCCAACAGTTGTGATGTCTGGTTTTCTGGTTATGACCCAGGCACGCCTTATACAGCACTGACAACTTTTATCGCCGATGGCGGTTTTGTCATTGGTGGTTGCGACAGCGTGAATAATGATGCTGTTTGTGAAGGTCTTGGTTTGCCGGTAAATGGTTATAGCAATATTCCGGGTGAATACACCATCACCTCTCCAGAAAACATGCTGACTTGTGATGGCGATACAGTTAATAACGATATGGTGTTAACGACCGCCGGTGGCGCTTCTGGCTATTTCACGGGTGGTATTGCGCTAGGTCAATATTCAGATGGATCAGAGCTCCCATTAATTGTTACTGACAGCCTGACTCAGCCAACATTTTTGTTAACCGCTGATATCGATATGTTTACCGGTTTTAATCCGGAAATTACTGGGGGTGGTACGGTAAGTACTGATCAGGATAAGTTCGTCATGAACGCATTCAAGCTCGCTGCCGATGGTATATCGGGTGCGACTGCAGCCAACAGTGGTGGCGCTTCTTGTGAAGATATTTCAATTAAAAGTTTTTCAGTAAAGAAAGTTGCTGACAAGAAAACTATCAGTTCAGCAACAGAGATAAATTACACCATCACACTTGCCAATACAGGTGAGGTGACCTTAACCAACGTTCAGCCGGTTGACACTTTGCCAAATGGAGAAAAGGGCAAATTAAGTGCGGTTAGCGGGGATACAAATAACAATGCTCAGCTCGAAGTGGGTGAAGTTTGGACCTACTCTATAAGTTACAACGTTACTGAAGAGGTGATTGCAGCAGGTGGAGAGATCATAAATACAGTTATGGTTTCCACTAATGAAGTTGATGCGGTTACTGCAAAAGCAGTGACGGAGATAAATCTATTGCCGAGCGTGAGTCACGGCATGCTTCAAGCTATCACCCCGGCTAATCAATCGTCTTATATTGTCAGTGGTATTTGTGGTAAGAATGGAAACACGGTTGTTGTGTCTTTGTATGACTCTGTTAGTAATCAGGCTGATACCAAGGTTGAGTGCAAGGACGGTGAGTTTTCAGCCATGTTGAATGCTTCAAAGCTGATCGATGGCGAGATAAAAGTCGTCAGCACTATTAACGATGGTAAGAACCCGGAAGTAAATGATGCAGACCCAGCTATCAAAGATACTACCGGTCCTGCTGCCCCGATCGTCACGATCATCGAAGATAAAAATAATGACGGCATCATCAGTGGTGCTGAACTGGAAGGCGAAGTCGATATCACGATTGAACTTCCTGGCGATGCGGTCAGTGGTGACGTGCTGGTCTACACCATTAACGGTACA
>CALIRD010000074.1 GCA_938042355.1 uncultured Thiotrichales bacterium | reverse complement strand
CCGAATCTGCGTGAATTAGTGGCTGGTTTGTTGACCTGAGACGGGTCTGCGGCTATGATTCCGCCTCTTTTTTTCACGACTCGAGCCGGTGCCCGACATGTACGCAGTAATCGCAACAGGTGGCAAACAATATAAAGTATCCGAGGGACAAACCCTCAGGATCGAGAAGCTCCCGGCAGAAGCCGGTGACACGGTAGAATTCGACAAGGTATTGCTCGTCGCTGATGGGGATAATGTCAACATCGGCACACCGTATGTAAGCGGCGGTAGCGTCAGCGCAAAAGTGGCCAGCATCGGTCGCGGCAAGAAAGTCGAAATCATCAAATTCCATCGCCGTAAGCATCATCGCAAGCAGATGGGACATCGTCAGGATTACACTGAAGTTGAAATAACCGGCATTGCCATGGGCAAAGGCGGAGCGGCTCCGAAGAAAGCCAAAGCTGAAAAACCAGCAGCGGTTGAAGCACCCAAGACTCAAGCCAAAGCGGACGATTCCAGCCCGTTATTTACCAGCGGTCCAGCCGGTGGACAAGCCGATGATCTGAAACAGATTTCAGGGGTAGGCCCGGTACTGGAAGGTAAGTTAAACGATCTCGGCATTTATAACTTTAGCCAGATCGCGGCATTCACCGCCGACGAAATTGCAATGGTCGATGAGCGCCTGAGTTTTAAAGGCCGTATCGAACGAGAAGACTGGCTTGGTCAAGCAGCCAAACTGGCTGCTGGCGACGACGCCGAATAACACACACATACGAGGTAATTCACAATGGCACATAAAAAAGCCGGTGGTAGTACTAATAACGGACGCGATTCGGTCTCCAAACGCCTTGGCGTAAAACGCTTTGGTGGCGAACACGTGAAAGCAGGCAATATCATCATTCGTCAGCGTGGCACCAAGACTCACGCCGGAGATAACGTAGGTGTTGGCAAAGACCACACCTTGTTTGCCCTGATCGATGGTCAGATTGAATTCCACAAACGCGGCCCGAAAGGCAGAGCACACGTGAGTGTTAGAGAAGCCAGCTAGGCAAATACCTCAAAGCACTTACGAAGGCCCCGATTCAGGGGCCTTTTTTGTGGCTTGATACTTGGTAAGCCTTTCATGCCAATAATGAGTAGAATACCAACATGAAATTCGTTGACGAAGCCAGAATAGATGTGACCGCCGGTAATGGCGGTAATGGCTGCACCAGCTTCAGGCGTGAAAAGTATGTCGAATTCGGTGGGCCTGATGGTGGCGACGGCGGTGACGGCGGTGACGTGTATCTCGTTGCAGATCGCAATTTAAATACTCTAGCTGACTTCAGACATAGCACCCTCTATCGCGCCGCGAATGGCAAGAAAGGGCGCGGCCGTAATATGACAGGGGCCGGTGGTGATGACACTGAGATCAATGTACCGGTAGGCACGCTGGTCTACGATGCTGACACGCGAGAGTTAATTGGCGATTTAACCGAACCCGGACAAAAACTGATGGTGGCCAAAGGTGGCTATCATGGCATTGGCAATACCCGTTTTAAAAGCTCGGTGAATCGAACCCCGAGACAGCATACCGATGGCACACCGGGTGAACATCGCACCCTCAACATGGAGCTGAAGTTATTGGCCGATGTTGGCTTGCTTGGTTTACCCAATGCCGGCAAATCAACCCTGATCTCCTCGGTTTCTTCAGCGCGTCCGAAAATTGCTGACTACCCATTTACAACCCTCTACCCGAATCTTGGGGTGGTCAATATTGGCACACACAAAAGCTTCGTGATCGCAGATATTCCCGGCTTGATTGAAGGTGCTGCTGAAGGCGCGGGTCTTGGGATACAGTTTTTAAAACATCTCTCGCGCACCGGCTTGTTATTACATCTGGTTGATCTCTCACCAGCGGATATTACCCATGAGCCCTATGCAGCTTTCACAGCACTCAGCCATGAACTTGAAAAATACAGTGATGAACTGGCGGGTAAACCACGCTGGCTGGTATTGAATAAAAGTGATTTGCTCAGTGAGGAAGATGTGGCACAAGTACGCTCGGAACTACTTGAGAAAATTGACTGGCAAGGACCGGTATATACTATCTCGGCTGTGGCACAAAAAGGTACCGATAAACTGATGCAAGACATCATGCAATACCTGGACGACAAGCGCGATGAGTAATGCCAAGAACGAACGCTGGGTAGTCAAAATCGGCAGTGCACAACTCACAGGTAGTGACGGCTTGTTAAGTCAAACCCGAGTTGAGTCATTTACCAGACAACTCAACGAGCTTCTCAAAGAGAATATCGAGATAGTGCTGGTTTCCTCTGGTGCAGTCGCAGCAGGTATTGGCAAACTGGGTTGGGATAAACGGCCTGCTGCATTGCATGAATTGCAGGCAGCAGCAGCAGTCGGTCAGATGGAGCTGGTACAACTCTGGGAAAGTCAGTTCCAGCACTATCACATTACTACCGCACAAATACTCTTAACTCATGAAGACTTGCGTAACCGCAAACGCTATCTCAATGCGCGCTCTACCCTCATTACACTAATCGAACAACGGGTGATCGCCATCATCAATGAAAACGATACTGTAGCGACCGATGAAATCCGTGTAGGTGACAACGATAACCTCGCCGCTATGGTCAGTAATCTAATCGAGGCTGATCTACTGGTGATTCTCACTGATCAGGATGGGCTCTATGACAGTGACCCAAGAACCAATACCGAGGCACAGTTGATTGAGCATGGCGATAGCACCGATTCACAATTACTGGCTTATGCAGGAGGTGCCGGTTCAGGCTTGAGCACTGGTGGTATGCGCACCAAGGTAGAGGCAGCGAAAGTCGCAGCTTTATCCGGCACTGATACTATTATTGTCAATGGAAGCTCGGACAACATACTATTGAAAATAGCTGCTGGAGAAACACCGGGTACGTTACTGGAAGCACCACAACAGCCATTAGCAGCACGCAAACAGTGGATCGCCAGTCAGCTTGAGCCGCTCGGAAACCTCATTCTAGATGATGGTGCGGCCAGGATTGTTAGCGAGGATGGCAAAAGTTTGCTGGCGGTTGGTGTGACAAACATTGAAGGTGATTTCAAGCGCGGAGATCTGGTGAATCTGACTAATCCGCAAGGCAAAATAATCGCCTGTGGGTTAACAAATTACAATAACCATGAATGCGCTTTGATCGCCGGAAAAAGCAGTGTCGAGATTGAGAGCTTGCTTGGATATGTCAATGAGTCTGAACTGATACATCGAAATAACCTGGTCTTGATCTAGAAGACTACTGCTCTAATCCCAGCGTACGAACTTCCGCCTGCCCTACCTCTCGTTTATCAGAGGCAGCATCCAGCTGACCATTTAATTTATCTTTAAGCACCACGTGCATGTTACCCCAGGGTTCAGATGACTTTAAAGTATGTCCCTGCTCAATAAGTACTGCCTGCAAACCTTCACTCATCGCATCTGGCTCAACTTCAACGCTGTCAGGAAGATACTGGTGATGGTAGCGTGGCAAGTCCACCATCTGCTGTGCATCTGCGCCATCCATAAACGCCAGTGTCGCCAGCATCACCATGGAAATTATTTTACTGCCACCCGGAGTACCTAAAATACCAACGCGATCATTGGTTTCAACTATGGTTGGTGACATGCTTGAGAGCATACGCTTGCCCGGGGCAATCGCATTGGCATCACCGCCCACTAAACCATATAGATTAGGTGCACCTGGCTTGGCAGAAAAATCATCCATCTCGTTATTGAGAATCACGCCGGTTCCGGGCGGCATAAAGCAGGCACCAAAAGGGTAGTTAATGGTTAAAGTAGCAGCAACCCGGTTGCCTTCAGCATCCATCACCGAGAAATGGGTAGTATGCGCACCTTTAGAGCTATCGACTGACGCAGGTGGCAACTCACTGCTGGGCGTCGCACGAAATAAATCGATCGTTTGACGCAAGCTAGCCGCATATTCCTTGCTCGTTAATTTCGCCAGCGGCACATCAACAAAATCCATATCGCCAAGATATTCGGCACGATCACGATACGCTCTCTTCATCGCTTCGATGATGACATGATAACGTCGCGCTTCACTCATGCTCGCCAGATCAAACGGCTCGAGAATATTAAAAAACTCAGCCATCACGACTCCACCTGACGAGGGCAAGGTTGAAGAAACCACCGTCATGTCTTTATAACTGAACTCAATCGGTTCACGTTCGACTATTTTATAGTTATCAAAATCCTGCTGGGTCCAGATACCACCGGCGGCATTGGTTCCTTCTATCAATGCCTTTGACACTTCGCCTTTATAAAATCCATCGCGGCCTTTTTCAGCGAGCTTGGTGATCGTTTTTGCCAGATCTTTCTGGATCACCAAATCGCCTTCAGGCATCGGTTGATTGTCTCTGAGAAAAATCTCACTGACTGCAGGCGAACGCTGCATATAGTCTAAAAATTCTTCGCTATGACCGGAGAAAACCGAGGTCGCCTTATAGCCCTCATCTGCCAGCTTTATCGAAGGCGCCAAACTTTGTGCTAACGGCAGTCGACCATAATTCTCTGCCAGATGAACCAACCCTGCTGGCATGCCTGGAATACCGGCAGCCAGAGCACCCCAACGCACCTCTTCTTCCTTGACATTGCCGTCATCGTCGAGATACATATCTCGATGCGCAGCTAGTGGGGCAATCTCTCTTCCATCAATCATGACTTGCTTACCATCCGAGGCACGTTGCAACAACCACAAGCCTCCTCCTCCGAAACCTGAGGAATAAGGTTCAGTCACACCGAGCGCTGCTGATATTGCAATTGCAGCATCAAAGGCATTACCACCGGCTTCGAGTATCTCCAGGCCGGCCTGAGTTGCCTCAGGTGTCGCACTGGCAACCGCCACTTGCTTCGATACTACGTCTGTCTGTTTGAGCGATGTAGAAGTACATGCAACCAAAAAAACAACGGAAATTACAACTAAAATTCTCTGTGCAATATTCATAGCTGAGTATTATTCGTAAAACAATATGATAGCAGCTTCTACTTAAGCTTATCTCGTGCACAGTCTTGTCTCATCATGAGAAAGACATGCACCAATTTAGACTATAAGCAGTTATCAATAGCCTCATACAACGCGTTAATTTCAACGGCATAATTATTGCATTGTGAGTATATGGGACCGTGTTTTTAAATCCGTAAGCACAAACACAATGGACAATCATTAAATGGATAGTAAAGCTATCATTTCACCACATACAGCTTCACTAAAAAGCCTGCACGTATTTTTAACTGCTGCTCGACTATTAAGCTTTA
>CALIRD010000073.1 GCA_938042355.1 uncultured Thiotrichales bacterium | reverse complement strand
ATGTTTCGTCATGAAAAACCTCAAAAAGGACGGTACCGTCAATTCCATCAGTTAGGTGTTGAAGCCTATGGAATTCCAGGTGCGGATATAGAAGCAGAATTACTGGTGCTTTGTCAGCGCCTATGGGAAACATTCAAGATTGACTCGAATGTTCGTCTGGAATTGAATTCATTAGGTACACCGGCTTGCCGGGCGGCATATCGAACCGCCCTGGTAGAGTATTTTGGTGCGCATAAAGAAGCGTTGGACGAAGACAGCAAAAGACGTCTTGACTCCAACCCGTTGCGGATTCTGGATAGTAAGAATCCGGAGATGCAGACATTAGCCGCTGGGGCACCGGTGTTACATGACTACTTATGCGAAGAAGCCAGGGAACATTTCGCTCAATTACTCGCATATCTGGACACACTGAATATTGCCTATACTGTCAACCAGCGCCTGGTAAGAGGACTGGACTACTATTGCCATACTGTCTTTGAGTGGGTAACCACCGAACTGGGTGCTCAGGGCACTATTTGTGCAGGAGGTCGTTATGATGGCCTGATCAAGCAGTTGGGAGGTAAAGAGATCGCCGGGGTAGGTTTTGCGATGGGCATGGAGCGATTCATAGAACTGGTGGGTCAGTACTCTCCAGAGATGCTCGCACAGTCTCCTGCAGATGCCTATATGATTACCATTGGCGCTGAAGCGGAGCTTGAAGGATTGCAGCTTGCTGATAGAATGCGCAGCGAAGAATCCACTTTGTCCGTGATTAGCAATATGGGTGGTGGCAGCTTTAAATCCCAGCTCAAACGAGCCGATAAAAGCACCGCCCGATATGCGATAATTCTGGCTGAAAATGAACTGGAACAAGGTTTAATTGGTCTTAAAGACCTGCGAACCGCGGGAAATGAACAGCAATTGGTTGCCTATGAGCAATTAATTGAGGTTTTGAGGAATAGTAATTAATGGAACAAAACCATGATAGATCATAACTCAACTGATGATGAACAAATTGCGGCGCTAAAAGCGGCCTGGAAAGAGCATGGACGAGCGATATTTACCGGTGTGATTCTCGGTGTTTGTGTACTGGTGGGGTGGAATTACTGGCAGAGCTATAAGTTGGCCAGAGCACAAGAGGGCGCAGAGTTGTTCAGTCAGGTAGAGCGTGCACTTGAGTTGAATGATACGCCGACTATGGAAAGCGGCATCGCACAGCTTGAAGGAAAGTATGGTGGTACACCGTATCTAGCGTTGGGCAAGTTGGCAGAAGCCAAGTTAAAGGCTGAAACCGGTGATTATCCTGCCGCACAAAAAGCGCTTTCCTGGGTTGTTTCTAATGCCAATGATGCAGAGACCCGTGATCTGGCCAAGCTCAGATTAGCTGCTGTCCATAATGCAGCGGGCAACTATCAAGAGGCATTGAATCTGCTAGCTTCAGGTATTTCCGATGCATTTTCGTCATTAGCTGATGAACACCGTGGCGATGCCTATGGTGGGTTGGGACAATTAGAAGAGGCGCGTGCCGCCTACGATCAAGCATTACAAAACTCTCCCGGTGCAGAGTTCTTGCAATGGAAAAGAGACAGTCTTGGTGACGCGGAAGTTACGGGTGATGCATCTTGATCTATCAGCGTTTAATTATTCTTGTATTGTTGGCCTCTCTGGCTGGCTGCGGTATTTTTAAATCAACCAGCTCGGTCAGAGTGCCGGCTGAACTGAAAAAATACAGTTATGAATTAGACCCCAAGTCTGTGTGGCGTGTTAATACGGGCGCCGGCAATGATGATGAATTTTTTCGGCTGGCACCGATGCAAACAGAGGCTAATTTAATCACGATTGATAGGGATGGCTTGCTTTCTGTGCTTGAAAAAAATTCTGGCAAGCAGCTGTGGAAGCAAAAAACCGGGCTGAAGGTGAGAACCGGTGCTAACGGCAACGATGCAGTCATTGTTATTGGCAACACCTCGGGTGATATCAATGCGTACAGCATGTCAGAGGGTGCGTCACTATGGACAGTTAACGTCAATAGTGAGGTTACCGCTATTTCCAGAGCGGTTGAAGATAGTGTCATCGTACGTACCAAAAATGGTTATATACACTCACTGGATATTAATAGCGGTGAAAATCTGTGGTCGATCAATCGTCAAGTTCCCGATTTGTCTTTGCACACGCAAAGCATACCGCTAATAAAAGGTGACAAAGTTTTAGTGGGTCTTGATAACGGTCAGTTACTCGCTTTGTCCTTGAAAGACGGCAAGGTCTTATGGGAGCGAGCGATTGCTACCGGTCGTGGCAGGACTGAACTGGACCGCATGGTAGATATAGATGGGCACTTTGTAGTTGAAAATGACCTTATTTATGTCATTACCTTCCAGGGTAACGTCAGTGCAGTCAATATAGAGGCGGGCGATGTTATCTGGACTAAGGAAGCTTCCAGTATTTCAGGAGTTTCAGTAGACGATGAGCGTGTTTACTTCACTGACAGTGACGATCAGGTGCATGCGCTGGATAAAAATCTGGGTGAATCTTTCTGGAAGCAGGAAGATATGCAGTATCGTGCGTTAACGCTTCCCGTCGTGCATGGCGACTACCTGGTGGTAGGTGACTACGATGGATATCTGCACTGGCTTGCCAAAGATGATGGCCGGGTAGTTGCTCGTGAGAAAGCGGGTGGTAGTATCCTGACCGCGCCCTTTGTCGAGAATGACAGACTCTATGTGCTGAACAGTAAAGGTTCACTCAGCATGTGGGAGCTTCCAGCGCAATAATGCGCTAAGCAGTGGGCGCACTCTTCTGGCGTCCTTTTCGGTAGGCAGTTATTTATGTATCAGGTAATCGCGCTGGTTGGTCGACCGAATGTTGGCAAATCCACATTATTTAATCAGCTCACCCGCAGTCGCGACGCCTTGGTTGCGAATTTCCCCGGTCTGACGCGTGATCGTAAATACGGTGTCGGTGTGTTGGGCGGTCAATATCTTGTCATAGATACCGGCGGATTGGGCGAAGAATATGACACCATCGACTCGCTCATGGCACAACAAACCAGACAGGCAATAGAAGAGGCACACCACATTATCTGGTTGGTAGATGCGCGAGATGGCCTCACCGGGGCGGATCAGCAAATAGCTGACGAGCTACGTAAAACCAGTAAGCCTGTGACATTGGCCGTCAATAAAACCGACGGTCTTGATATAGATCAGGCAATGGTTGAATTTTATGCCACGGGCTTTGCCGGGCCAATTGCAATTGCCGCCTCTCACCGACGTGGCTTGCGTTCATTACTCGCCGCCGTCTTGGCTGACGAAGTCGAGCCAGATCTGGAAGTTGAAAATCAGGCGGAAAAGAATGGCATACGTTTGGCTTTTGTTGGTCGACCGAATGTTGGTAAGTCTACTTTGATTAATCGAATGCTGGGTGAAGAACGGGTGGTAACAAGTCCGGTCGCAGGCACCACCCGCGACAGCATCTTTATTCCGTTTGAGCGCGATGGTCAACAATATACCTTGATAGACACGGCTGGGGTACGCAGACGCGGTAAGGTTAACGACAAGATAGAAAAATTCAGTGTGATTAAAACCCTGCAAGCGATAGAAAACTCGGATGTGGTGGTGCATTTGTTCGATGCGCAAGAAGGCATCACTGACCAGGATATCTCTTTAGTGGGTTACACCCTTGAGGCAGGTCGGGCGGTGATTGTGGCGCTCAATAAATGGGATGGTTTGACGGCCGAGCGTCGCGAACAGCTCAAAGACGAAATGAAATTCAAAATGCCATTTCTTGATTTTGCCGAGCAATATACGATATCGGCTTTGCACGGTACTGGCACGGGTTTGCTGTACAAAGCGGTGAAGCGAGCCTACAAGTCAGCTTTGATCGATGTGCCGACCGCACGTCTGACGTCATTATTAGAGCAAGCACTAAAGGGTCATCAGCCGCCGTTAGTGAATGGCCGACGTATCAAGTTGCGTTATGCACATCAGGGCGGCAAACATCCTCCGGTTTTTGTGATTCATGGCAATCAGACGAAACGTATCCCGGGCTCTTATAAGCGTTATCTGGTGAATTTTTTTCGCAAGGCCTTGAAGCTGGTGGGCACACCTATCCAAATTGAATTCAAGAGTGGTGACAACCCGTTCTCCGAACGGCGCAATACCATGACGCCACTGCAGCGCTATAAACAGAATAAGAAAAAGCCTTCGGCGAGATCCTGACACAGTTGTTAACATTTATTTACCTGTCAGATTGGTTCACGATCGTGGCTTCCACTATGATTTAATTGGGTACCGAATGCGTTTTCGGTACAGTCACGAGTCGTCACTACTATAATAATGCTGAAATCTGACAACATAACAATATTAATTGTGGAAGATGATCCGGATATTCTGGCATTGTGGGAGCTGGAATTTGCGATTGAGTTTTCACATGTGATTACAGCCAGTGATGGTCAGCAGGCAATCTCGATACTCGAAGGATCCCGAGCAGACTTGATACTTTCGGACATCATGCTGCCCAAGCTGGATGGTTTTGGGTTGTGTAGTCAGGTCAAATCCAACCCTCTGACCAGCGATATTCCGGTTGTGTTATTCAGTAGCACCTATCTTGAGCAAGCTGATGAATCATTGGCACTGGATTATGGTGCGACTATGGTTCTGAACAAGAAAGATGGCCCTGCCGTTGTAATCAAGAAAATTCGCGAAGTCCTGTCAACGCATGAGGTCAATGATCAACTCATGCGTTTTACCAATCCCGCTGATGAATCAGTGCTGGTCAAAAAGCACCTTGAGCGGGTCATGGAGAAAATGGAAAGTCTTCCTAAGGAACTGCGAGCAGAAATACACCAGTTACGTGACAGTTTGTCTCGCTTTAAAGATTTTGCCGCTTGTTTGTCCGATCATTTTTGGGAAACTGACCATAACGGCCAGCTCAAGTTTATGGCATCCGGCAATGATTCCAGTCTGGATCTCCCAAGCAGTGATGCCGAAGGGCGTAGTTTTTCAGAATATTTTTCCCGGCAGTTCAAGTTACGGGATTTGTTGGAACTGGAGCAGGATTTAAAAGCGGAGGTGGAGGTTGAAACGGTTATCAGTAGTAAGTCCGGCTTTGCTAAAAGCCGAGTGATTCAGGTTGCGGGTAAGCCTTACTTTGATCATAGAGGGCAGTTTAGTGGTCACAGGGGGGTGTTGAAGGACATAACCGAGACACACCACAAGGCGGAGCGGCTCAGGCATGAAGCGACGCATGATCCATTAACCAACCTCCCCAACAAGCGTGCTTTGGAAGAGCACTTTCTCAAGCTCCAGGATAAAGAAGTGTCAGGCGCACAGCACGTGCTTTGTTTTCTGGATCTGGATTTTTTCAAAACAGTCAATGACACGGCCGGCCACAAGGCGGGCGATGAATTATTGATTCAAATCTCAGGTTTGCTCTCCAAGAAGGTCAGGCGCACAGACTTGTTAGTCAGAATCGGCGGAGATGAATTTGTGGTCTTGATGCCAAACTGTACCATTGAACAGGCGCAGCGATTGGTCAAAAGTATCCACGAAACGATCAATAATTATCGTTTTGTGTGGGAGAGTCGGACCTACCAGCTCGGCGTCAGCATCGGTGTACATTCGTTTGACGCATCGTCAGTTACGCTGGACAAGGCGTTAAGTCAGGCAGACAAGGCGTGTTATACCGCCAAACAATCAGGCGGTAATCAGATTCATGTGCAGAATTCGTATGTAGGTGAGATTCCTGAAGCGTTGGTAAAGACCGAGACCATTGAAAAAATAAATCATGCATTTGCCCATGATGGCTTCAGTTTGTTCAAACAAGCCATCACTCATACCGGTGATGACAGTATTCCAGTGGCTTACGAGGTGCTGTTGCGTCTCAATGACGGCGAGACACAACTGCTGCCCGCTGCATTGATTCCTGTGATTCAGCGTTATCAATTAAGCCCGCGACTGGATCAATGGGTGATTTCTCATGTGATTACCTGGATGGAAGACAATACAGATGAATTGGATAGTATAGATTTCCTCTCAGTGAATTTATCCCCGAGCTCGATTTCTGATGACAGTTTTAGAGAATGGCTGTCAAGTTATATGCGCTCCCAGCCTGTACTGGCAAAGAAACTGTGTTTTGAAATTACAGAAAATGCAGCGATTGAAAACTTAAGCGATGCTAAAGAGCTGTTTCATCGATTGCGGTCTTTTGGTTGCAAGATAGCTCTAGATGATTTTGGTACAGGTTTTTCATCGTTGGCCTATTTGAAAAACTTGCCGGTCGACTTTATCAAGATCGATGGTATGTTTATCACCGGTGTCACCAAGGACCCGGTTGATTATCGAGTATTGTGCAGTATTCAACAACTGGCAGAGTTACTGGAAATCAAAACCATTGCCGAGTTTGTTGAAAACGAGGCAACCGCCCGCAAGCTCAATCAAATTGGCGTAGACATGACTCAGGGCTACTATATTGGGCGACCGGAAGTGATGGTTTCCAGCTAAGAATTAATCCCCGGCAAGATGCACAGCTTGTGGGTGCTGCCAGTCATCTTGTTTATGTTCTACCACGACGTCAGTAAAAATTCCGCCTCGTACATTAAACTCTCCACGCAAGCGCATATAGCGTGGTTGTGTGGCGCTCACCAGGTCTTTCAGTATCTGATTGGTGATGGCTTCATGGAACGCGCCTTCATCGCGATATGACCACATGTAGAGCTTGAGTGACTTTAACTCGACACATTTCTCATCAGGGATATAGTCCAGGTGAAAGCTGGCAAAATCCGGCTGGCCGGTTTTGGGGCAGACACAGGTAAATTCCGGTATTTTCATTCTAATGGTGTAGTCGTGTTCGGGGTTGGGGTTAGGAAAAGTTTCCAGTGATCGTGATGGCTGTGTGGTCATTAAATGTTAGTCAGTTATTGAATTTTGGCGCATTGTAGCACTGCTGAAACTTTAGGCGAGATATGCCCACATT
>CALIRD010000072.1 GCA_938042355.1 uncultured Thiotrichales bacterium | reverse complement strand
TCACCACCAACCCGTATACCCTCAGGGTTATAACCGGAATTTCCAAACGGCGATGTACCACCGGTACCAATCCACTTATTGCCGCCCTCATGACGTTCTTTTTGTTCTTCCAGGCGTTTTTTAAATTCCTCGATTAATTTTTCAAGTCCACCCAGAGATTCTATCTTTGCTTTTTCTTCGTCGCTGAGTTGCTTCAAGAATTCACTACGAATCCAGTCATCTGGAATCATCGCTTCCATCAAGCCTTCGAGCGTATCCAGTCCTTTACTGAAAGCAGCAAAGGCACGGTCATAACGATCAAAGTACTTTTCATCTTTAACCAGTATGGTGCGGGCCAGATGATAAAACTGCTCAGTGTCGGAAAATACCAGCTGTTGATCGAGCGCATTCAATAAATCCTTATGCTCTCCGATCGTAACCGGTACACCGTATTCCTTCAGTGTGTAGAAGAAATTGACCAGCATTAGCGGCTAGCACCTCGATGCATAAACGCGAGTCGCTCGAGTAACTGTACATCCTGCTCATTCTTGAGCAATGCACCATACAGTGGCGGGATGGCTTTACTATTGTCCCGGTTTTGCAAGATGTCTGCCGGGATATCATCCGACATTAATAACTTCAGCCAATCCAGCAACTCTGAGGTTGAAGGCTTCTTTTTCAAACCCGGTATTTCACGCAATTCGAAAAACACCTCCAGAGCCTCTCTCACCAATTTCTGCTGTACTTCAGGGTAATGCACTTTAATAATTTCTGACATAGTCTCCCGATCCGGGAAATTAATGAAGTGAAAGAAGCACCGACGTAAAAATGCATCCGGCAATTCCTTTTCATTATTGGAGGTAATCACAATGATCGGTCGTGTTTTGGCAGTGATGGTTTCGCCGGTCTCATAAACAAAGAACTCCATGCGATCCAGTTCTTGCAGTAAATCGTTAGGGAATTCGATATCTGCCTTGTCAATCTCATCAATCAACAACACCGCCTGATCTTCTGAGGTGAAAGCCTCCCACAGCTTGCCCGGCTTGATGTAATTCGCGATATCGTGCACCTTGTCACCACCGAGCTGAGAATCACGCAATCGTGATACGGCGTCATACTCATACAATCCTTGTTGAGCTTTGGTGGTCGACTTGATGTGCCATTGAATCAAGGGTTTGCCCAGGGCAGCCGCCATTTCCAACGCCAACATGGTTTTGCCGGTGCCCGGCTCGCCTTTAATGAGTAGTGGCTTCTCAAGCGCGATGGCTGCATTCACCGACATGCTCAAGTCATCAGTGGATATATAATTTTCAGTACCTTTAAACGTCATGGTTATTCGCTGTTAATTAAATTCAATGAGATTATACTGATACCAGACCGACACGTTATAAATTGCATCAATATTTAGCATGCCAGAACTGATTACGATCCCGCTCATATCACTGACGATATTAATCACTTGTGTGGTATTGCTGTGGTTGTGGAGTATCAGGCTCAATAACGCCAGTATTATTGATATTTTCTGGGGCCCTGCGTGTGCTATTCCAGTGTGGGTTGCTTATGCACTTTCGCATGGTTATCAGCCCCGTAAGCTGTTGCTATTCACCCTGGTAACACTGTGGGCACTGCGACTCGCCTGGCACCTTGGAAAACGAAATATCGGTCATGGAGAAGATCCGCGCTACACCGCGATGCGTGCTGCTGCACCGGAAGGCATCAATCCTCATATCTTTACTCTGAAAAAAGTCTTCTTGTTACAAGGTCTCATTGCCTGGCTGATTTCACTTCCTGCACAACTCGGCGTGATCTATCAACAACCACAAACACTTGGTTGGCTGGTCTGGACAGGCACGCTGATATTCTTTATTGGATTATTTTTTGAAGCCGTAGGCGATTATCAACTCAAACAGTTTAAAGCCAAACCGGAAAACAAAGGCCGCTTGATGACGACCGGCCTTTGGGCCTGGACCCGACACCCCAATTATTTTGGTGACGCCACGATCTGGTTTGGGCTGACAATGATTGCACTTGAAAACCCGCTTGGCTTGATCGGCGTTTACAGCCCCTTTCTTATGTTGTTCTTTCTCACTAAAGTCACCGGTAAATCGTTACTGGAAAAAGGTATGCGCGAACGTTATCCCGAATACGACGAATACGTGCGCACGACCAGCGGTTTTTTTCCAAGGCCACCCAAAAAGTAACTAGTGAGCGGTATACTCACTACTTTCCAATAACAGTTTGTGTAACTTCTTGATTCCACGCTGTTTTAGAGTACTGATGTTCTGAGAAGGTATCTCCTCTATGTTCGGGTGTTGCTCTATAGCTGCTGTTACTTCTGCTTCACGTAAAATATGCAACATCGGATACGGTGATCGATTGGTGTAATTACCGACATCATGCTTATCGGTATCATCAAATTGAAACTGCGGATGAAAGCCAACCACCTGATAGACGCCGGTGTATCCACTCATTTCAAGTAACTGCTCAGCCAGCTGCAAAAATTGATTGTAGTCAGAAAAGTTCGTGAGTACGTTAGGGTGGATAAGTAAAGTCGTTGAGGTGTCAGGAGAGGAATCTAGATAAATCAATTCATCAGCGAGTGCTTCCAGCAAGTCTTCTTCACTCGCTGCGTCGGTATAACTATACTGAATAGTGTTCTGAACAAAACGCGGTTTGGCGAACGGACATAAATTCAAAGCAATCACGACTGTTTCCAACCAATGTCTGGTGGCCTCTATGACATGCTTGTGTTGCACCACTTGATCTGATTTTCGCATATGTGAACATTAGCACACGTATGCACATCAACCGTTGAGATTTACTTTTCGACGAAGGCTCTTTCTACCACCCAGTGGCCCTGATCACCGCTGACATTTTCTTCAAAGCCCATCTGCTCCAGCAAACCGGTAAAATCTTTCAGCATCGAGGGACTACCGCATAACATGAATCGATCATCTTCTGTATTTACAGGCGGCAAACCGACCTGCTCAGCCAACTTTCCAGACACCAGTGCATCCGTCAAACGACCTTCATTGACGAACGGCTCACGCGTTACGGTTGGGTAGTAGACCAACTTTTCGCGAGCTACTTCACCAAAGAACTCATTACTGAAAATTTCATCGGTTATGTATTCACTGTAGGCCAGTTCGTTCACCTGACGCACACCGTGAGTCAGAATGACTTTTTCATATCGTTCATAAACTTCAGGGTCTTTAATAATACTCATGAACGGAGCAAGTCCGGTTCCGGTCGCAATTAAATACAGGTTCTTACCGGGCAATAACTTATCCAGAATTAATGAGCCGGTCGCCTTCTGACTGACCAGCAACTGATCACCAGGCTGCAGGTGTTGTAACTTCGAGGTTAAGGGTCCGTCTTGTACCTTGATACTGAAAAACTCCAGCTCGTCTTCGTAGTTGGCACTGACCATACTGTAGGCGCGTAATAACGGCTTACCTTCCTGTTCAAGACCGATCATCGTAAAATGACCATTCTCGAATCGGAATGCCTGATCTCTGGTGGTTCGAAAACTAAAGAGGGTGTCATTCCAGTGATGGACACTCAGGACCTCTTCCGAACGTATATTACTTGCCATTGGCGTTGTCTCACACAAAGTAGATTTATAATGCTTGCAGTCTACTGAAAGTAATGTTATAGGTAAAATGGTTATAATTTATTATATTAATCGGTTTTTCCGGATATGCGATATTCCCTCAGACAATTGGAAGTATTTCTGGCGATTGCCATGCATGGCAATATCACCAAGGCCGCTGATCAATTGGCCATGTCGCAGTCTGCAGCCAGCGACTCCCTCAAAGAACTGGAATCCAGACTCGATATTCAATTATTCGAGCGAGCAGGCAAACGCCTGAAAATAAATTCCCGTGGCAAAGCCCTGCAGGAACAAGCCCAGGAACTGATTCAGCGAGCGGTAGCACTCGAAGAAAATTTTCTCGGCTCAGAAGTAATTGATGAAATTAAAGTCGGTGCCACACTGACGATAGGTAATTATATGGCTGTACCGATTATCGCCGCCTTCAGGGCGAAACATCGTCAAGCGCGGGTCAGTCTCAAAGTCAGTAATACGGAGCGAATAGCCGATATGGTGGCATCATTTAAACTGGACCTGGGATTAATCGAAGGTGAAATCAATCGTGATGAACTGGACTTTATACCGATACAAGATGACGAGTTAGTTGTCTTCTGTGCGCCGAATCATCCGCTGGCAAAAATCGGAACGCTGAGGGATGAAGACCTGATTAACGCCGAGTGGATTGTGAGAGAAGCTGGCTCAGGTACACGTCAGACCTTTGAACGAGCGATGCAGGGTATTTTTCCCCAGCTGGATTTTGTATTGGAATTACAAAATATAGAATCAACCAAGAAAGCGGTGCAAACCGGCCTGGGAATCGCCTGCTTGTCACGAGTCACTATTCGTGAAGAACTGCATAAAAAAGAAGTGATTGAATTAGCGGTACCACACAGAAATTTCAGTCGGCAATTTTATGCCGTGCTGCATAAAAACAAACATCGTAGTAGCACCATTGAAGAATGGCTGCACTTTTGTCGTCAGCCAGAACTCCATTTGGCGACACCCCATTGACCCGGTCCGGAAGATACTTTTAATTCTATGTCCGAGAGTTTCATTGCTGAGACAGCCTCTTTATCTTCCACTAATAAATCCAGCAAGTGGCTCGATAACTCTTCCACTGTTATGTTCAGAACCGGCAATAACAAACAATCACTCTTTAAGTAGGTCAACACTTCATTATTAAATTTCAATATATAGTGAGCATCATCTTCTTCGACGTTTAAGTACGGCGAAGAAGCCGGTATCAACATATACTCATCATAGCGCTCACAGATAGTACGCAAGGTATCTTTCAACACATTGTAATCAAAACACATGCCGTTTTCCCCAACCTCGGAAGTCACCTTGATCGCAACAAAAAAGTTATGCCCGTGCAGGCGCTCTCTCTCTGTCGCTGAAAAAATAGTGAAATGTGCTGCCGAGAAATGCAGATATTCTTTCTCGATTTCGATAGTGGTGTAGCGTGTGCTCAAAATGATGTGCCTGAAAAAAACCCGGTCATTGAGACCGGGTTGTTGTATTACGAATTATAGTGCTTCCAGAATAGCTTCTGCAGCACTGACTTTGATCTCACCTTGATCTACATTCAGGAGACTGACGACACCATCATCAACGATCATGGCGAAACGCTGTGAACGTTTACCCAAACCAAAACCGGTGCCATCCAGTTCTAGCCCGATTTTATCGGTGAACTCGGCATTACCATCCGCCAGCATTAACAGGTTTTCGGCATTTTGTGCATCGCCCCAGGCGCCCATAACAAAGGGGTCGTTGACTGCCATACACGCAACCGTATCGACACCCTTGGCGATGATATCGTCATAGTGCACCACATAACCAGGTAAATGCGTCATTGAACAACCGGGAGTAAAAGCACCCGGTACCGCAAACAAGACTACTTTTTTGCCATCGAAAATATCACTGGTACTGATACCGGTAGGGCCCTCTTCTCCCATAATGCCGAACGTATGCTCGGGTATTTTGTCTCCTACTTGAATACTCATAAACTCCTCCTGAGAGTTACTTTTGATTAACGGATATTTTCACCTGTACAGTATGCACAGGCAAGTCTGATTAAATCGAATAGACACAAGCTTATCAGGTCTTATTCTTCCTGATCCGAGCCGCTGTCAGTTTTGCGCAGAGTAAAGATGTACTCGTCATCATTTTCTTCTGTTGCAATCAACTCATGGCCTGTTTGTTTGGCAAAGGTCGGAAAATCTTTTACCGAACCTGGGTCGGTTGTGATGACTCTCAAGGTGTCACCCACCTGCATGTCGTTAATGGCTTTGCGCGTTTTCAGGATCGGCAAAGGACAGTTTAAACCGCGCGCATCAAGCTCATTGTTTGATTGATCCATAACTCTTCTCTCAAGCAGTTTATTCTTTTGACTGGCTCGTTGAGCCGTGGTTACACAGAACCGGTTATCGAAGATACCATAGCAATGATTAACCCGGATGGCACCCTCTTCAGACAAGTGGCGATAATCTTGTCTACTTCGGATTATTGCTGTGATAATGTAGCGAAATGCAGTTAAATTTCACCAAAATGCACGGTTGCGGCAATGACTTTGTGGTCATCGATAACACCACAGAGGCGATTGAATTGTCCGCAGAGCAAGCACGTTCTATTGCGGATCGTCGCTATGGTATTGGCTGCGATCAAATTCTATTAGTAGGCAGCCATCCGGATGACGGCATCGATTTCAGTTATCGCATCCTCAATGCCGATGGTGGTGAAGTCAATGCCTGTGGCAATGGTGCGCGCTGTTTTGCCTTGTTTGTACATCAGCAAGGTTTGTCCGATAAAAAAACCATCACTGTCGCGACCGCGGCCGGTCGCTTGATTCTTGAATTGCAGGATGATGAAAGCGTTACCGTGAATATGGGTGCTCCCGAGTTCGATGCGAGCAGTATTCCGATTGACCTGCCACAAGCGGATTTATACAAAATAGACAACTATGAATTTGCCGCTGTATCAATGGGTAATCCACACGCTGTACTGGATGTCAGTGATGTTGATAAAACCGCTGTCACTACCATCGGCAGCTACCTGGAAACACATGCAAGTTTTCCTGAACATGCCAACATCGGTTTCCGACAAATCACTGGACGTCAGCAGATCAAACTACGCGTTCATGAGCGTGGTGTTGGAGAAACTCTCGCCTGCGGCACCGGCGCCTGTGCCGCGGTGGTAACCGGCATACAATCTGGCTTGCTGGATAGCCCGGTACGGGTTACTCTTGCTGGTGGTGTATTAACCATTCAATGGCAAGGCGAAAGCCATCCGGTCATGATGACCGGGCCAGCGGAAACTGTATATCAAGGGACTATCGAACTATGACAGCACAGCCAAAGACCAAAGCAGGGAACAAGCTTACTTCAGCGGAGGTCATCGACTGGCTGCATAACAACCCGGAGTTCTTCAAGGAACAACCTGAGGTTCTGGAACATCTTGAGCTGGAACATCAAACCGATGGCGCCGTATCCTTGATCGAGCATCAGGTCAGTGTATTGAGACGACGCAACACCAACCTCAACAGCAAGCTCAATGAGCTGATTGAACGCGCTAAAGATAATCATCGTCTCAGTGATCAATTGCATCAGTTGTCACTGACCTTGCTGGAAGCCAATACCGTCGACTCGGTGCTTTCGGTGGCACGCGAACAACTCGACACCGTGTTTGATGCCGAAGCGGTCAGCATCAAGTTATTTAAAACCGGCAACAAAGACAAAGCCCCCTACTATGTCAATGCTCGTGACATCAGCCGCCAGTTTTCCAGTGCCTATCGCACCCACAATTGTCTGTGTGGCACCTTGAGCAAAGAACAGAACGACCTGATTTTTACCGACACTGATATCGAGATTAAATCATCTGTCTTTATCCCCTTGAATGAAGGCCGACCGATTGGCTTTTTAGCGATGGGCAGCGCCAGACAATCCCGCTTTACCCCTTCCATGGGTGTGTTGTTTATTAAAAGTCTGGGCGAGTTGGTTGGTCGTGCTGTTATCTCTCATCAAGACATGCAAGATCAGTGACACTCAAATCGGGGCTGGACAACTTTCTTGAATATCTTGAATTCGAGAAACGCTACTCTCCTCACACCATTAGTAATTACCAGCGCGACCTGAGCAGCTTGCTTGATTATCTGAACGAGCAAAACATAACAGACTGGCAAGCCGTAAAACCGCAAACCATACGTCTGTTTGTCGCCAACCGACATCGCAAAGGCAGTGGCGGAAAATCTATCGGCCGACAACTCTCGGCAATTCGCAGCCTCTATCAATATTTACAAAAACATCAAGCCGTGACGAATAACCCGGCGATGGAT
>CALIRD010000071.1 GCA_938042355.1 uncultured Thiotrichales bacterium | reverse complement strand
ACACCTTTTGGTGAAATTAAAGAGTATGACTGGGACATCTTGATCGGGTCTAACTTGAAAGCACCCACCATGCTCACACAGGCCGCCAGTACAGCACTAGCCAAAAGCGGGGGCTCGATTATTAACATAGTCGATATTCATGCCGACCGACCACTCAAAAACTATCCCGTGTATAGCATTGCAAAAGCTGGCTTGGTGGCATTGACCAAATCAACTGCTAAAGAGTTAGGACCTAAAGTACGCTGTAATGCAGTTGCGCCCGGTGCGATACTCTGGCCGGAACAGCCCGATCATGATGCAGAACATCAAGATATTATTGAGCGCACTGCATTAAAACGTGAGGGCACGCCTGAAGATATTGCGGATACGGTGTTATTTTTGGCAGACTCTGCGCCCTACATCACCGGGCAAATCATTGCTGTCGATGGTGGTCGCACCTTACAAAGCTAATCCCTTTTAAGTGCTATGGAAAAGTTATCTGCATCCAGATGAGCAGGAAACTTTTCTCTAAAAGTATTCAGTTTCTGCTTACTGATCGTTTCGGTTGCTACAAATGCCTGATTCGCTGGATAATCAATGACATGTTCGCCTTTAAAATCAACCAACATCGAATCACCAGAATACTCAAGATCATTGCCATCTTTACCGATTCGGTTAACACCAGCCACAAAACATAAATTTTCCATGGCTCTGGCCTGCAACAGGGTTCGCCATGCGTTGGTTCTTGGACTGGGCCAGTTAGCCACACACACGATCAAATCGTATTCCAGCTCATGATTGCCGATGACTCGGTTGCGCATGAACACAGGAAAACGCAAGTCATAGCAAACCGTCAGTAATATCTTCCAACCCGCATACTCGATGACCAGCCGTTCATTACCGGGCACATACTTCTTATGCTCACCCGCCATTCGAAATAGATGCACTTTGTCATAGTGATGCGCGGTGCCGTCCGGGCAGACAAAATACAGGCGATTGCTATAACCCTGCTCGAGGCGATGGACAACACTGCCACAAATAGCAATTCCTGAACTCGCTGCAGAAGCATGCATCCACTCCAGCGTTGCAGCCGAATCATTCTCGGAGGCCGACTCTGCGTCATTGGTAAAACCGGAACTAAACACCTCGGGTAACACAACAAGATCTGTCTTACCTGTAAGCGCATGAATTTTTTCACCAAACATCTCGCAATTCGCAGGCGCGTTATGCCAGTGTAACTCGGTTTGGATCAAACTAATGCGCAACTCATTCATCGCTGTTTCTGCCTGGCTCAGGGTACCGGAAATCCGCGATCTCTCATCAAAGCATCAATACTCGCATCCCTACCTCTGAATGAACGATAAGCTACCTCTGGATCGAGAGAGTTACGCGTGGCAAATAGATAGTCGACCAATTTTTTCGCCAGATCTTTATCGTAAAATCCACCTGGCGCTTCGGCAAATGCTTCAGCGGCATCGGCCGTCAGCACATCTGCCCACAGGTAGCCGTAGTAACCAGTGGAATAACCCTCGCCTGAAAATATATGTCCGAAATGAGGTGAGCGGTGTCGCATCACTATCTCTTCCGGCATATTAAGTTCTGCCAGTGTCTCTCGCTCATAGCGATCAACGTCCAGGCCTGCCGGGTCCATGGTGTGGTATTTCATATCCATTAATGCCGACGCCAGATACTCCGTGGTCGCAAAACCCTGGTTAAAGGTTGCCGCATTTTTGATTTTTGTAATTAACTCTGCCGGTATTACCTCGCCCGTTTCATGATGCTTGAGAAAACGGTTAATCACTTCATCGGTTGATAACCAACGCTCAAGTAACTGCGACTGGAACTCCGTGTAATCACGAATACCGCCATTCAAACCGGGGTAACGAACATTGGATGACAAGGAATGTAAGGCATGTCCAAACTCATGGAAAAAAGTTTCTGCATCATCCCATGACACCAACACCGATTCGCCTTCAGCAGGCTTGATGAAGTTCGAATTGTTTGATGAAAGCACGGTCTTTTGCCCGTCAAAAGTAGAATGCGTGCGATAGCTGGTTGCCCAGGCCCCGGATCGTTTTCCCTTGCGCGCGAATGGGTCCAGGTACCACAATCCAACATGCTTGCCACTATTTTTGTCAGTCACTTCCCAGACATTCACATCAGGGTGAAATACCGGTACCGAGTTTTCCTCTACCGGTGTGAAATTGAAATTGAACAACTCTCCAGCCACATAAAACAACGCCTGCGTTAAGTTATCCAGCTGCAAGTATTGCTTGATTTCATCTGAATCGAGTGCGTATTTGTCACGACGCACTTTTTCTGCATAGTAACGATAGTCCCAAGGCTTGATAGTGATGTCGGCACCTTCGGCATCAGCAATCGCCTGCATGTCAGCCACTTCTTCTTCAACTCTTGCCAAAGCCGCTGGCCAGACGGCATCCATTAATGCTTGCGCTCGTTCGGGCGTCTTCGCCATACGATTTTCGAGTCGCCAGGTAGCATAGTTCGGATATCCAAGTAACTGTACTCGCTCATGTCGCAAGGCGAGAATATTGGCAATGATGGCGTTATTATCAAACTCGTCGCCATTGTCACCGCGGCTATAATACGTTTCCCATACTTTCTGGCGCAGCTCGCGCTCATCCGAAAAAGTCAGAAACGGTGACATGGATGAACGGGTATTGGTAATTGCATACTCGCCATCGCGGCCAGTCTCGGTAGCCGTTTTAGCCGCCGCATTAATGAAGGATTCGGACAGACCTGATAACTGATCGGAAGAGATATAGGTTATATACTGCTCTTCATCATTGAGAACATTGTTGGCGAATTGCGTATGCAACTGAGCCAGCTCCTGGTTAATCGCCTTGTAGCGATCTTTCGCCTCGCCCTCAAGCGTTGCACCATTACTGGCGAAGCCGTCATAGGTCAATAACACCAGACGTTGCTGGTCTGCTTCCAACGGGTTCTTCAGACTATCCTCGTAGACTTTCTTAACCCGGGCGAATAAATCCTGATTTTGAGTGATGCTTGAAAAGTATGCAGATAAGACTGGCGCCATTTCCCTCTGAATTTCCCTGAATTCAGGTGAAGAAACATTGGAGCTCCAGATGCCGTAATAACTGAATATACGATCCAGTTTGGGGCCGGATCGCTCCATGGCCAAAATTGTATTCTCAAAAGTAGCTGCTTCAGGATTCGCTGCTATAGCTTCAATATCCAGCAGATTTTCCGCCATCGCCTCTTCAAGGGCGGGTTTTAGATCAGCCAGTTGCATTTGATCGAAAGCAGGCACACCACCATAGGGTCCTTGCCAACTTTTTAGCAGGTTGTTGTTGGTTGACGCTTCTGGAATCCGTACCGGCATGCTAGTACAGGCAGCGACCAGCAAGGTGATTAAACAAGTGAACAGGATCGATTGGCATTTCATAATGGCTCCCGGAATATTTGTGATATTGATGTAGTTGCTTACGCAATTTTTAGTGCACTAAAGGATACGCAATTACCATTTTATTGATGGTAATAGTCTAACATTCGATCTCGGCAGAAAACTACTCTGAACGACCAGTAAACTATTTAATGATTATCACTCTGACGGCATCAAGCCTTAATACAGCCGAGGAAAATGCCTGTTGCACGGCTTCAGCTTTCGCTTCCCAATGTGCAATCTCGTCGCCACTTACATTCGGGTTTACCGCTTGCAAGCTTTTCAATCGATCTACTTCAGCACCCAGCAACCAGCCAGCCGTTTCTGTGGCGCTCTCCACCCGGGCTGTCATTTGACCTCTAGCCGATGCTTCAGCCTGTTGAACCAAATCAACCAGTATCTCGCGAGTTTTTTTAATAATCTGACGCGACGTTTTCTTATTCACGATTTCAGTGTGTTGATTGATGAGTTTATGCGGCAAATGATCAGTGATATCACCTTTACCATTGGCAACCAGCACACGCAGCATCGAACTCTCGAGATAGCGCTCACACTGCAGTGATTGTTGTGCCAGCGGATCAATGACGAACAGACATTCGACCAAGACCGTGCCCGGGTCGAGCCCTTTAAGCGATAACGCGGTGAAGGCGGTATTTCCCAATTCACTGGTGACCACCATATCGACCACCCCCGTCAACATCGGATGCTCCCAGGTCAGAAAGTGAATGTCATCATTGGTCAGCGCTGTCTCTCGATCAACCGTGACCGTCATACCGTCTTCCAGTAACTCCGGAAAGTTGGTTTGCAAGTGCTCACCAGGATGAAGAATCATTTTATCTTCACCACTCTCTTCGTGATCAACACCATAGGCATCAAACACCACCTCCAAATCTTCCTTAAGCGACTCAGGGTCATCCTGTGCCTCGGCTTGCTCTTTTAAACCCTGCGCAACCTGTGGTCGGCAGGAGTTGTATTCCAGCAGGCGATCTCTACCCTGCTGATGGGTGCTCGTCATCTCGGCGTGAAGAGTGCGCGTATCATCAATCAAGGCTTGTTTGTGTGTTGAAGCATCGACCAGACCATATAACAAGTCGAGCACACGCTCCTGCATCTGAGAATAAATACCATGACCCTCGGGACAGGTATTTTTAAAGGCATTCAGGCCCTGATGGTACCAGTCAAAGATCAGATGCTGTGCCGAGTCTTCAAGATAGGGTACGTGGATGTTTATGGTTTGCGTTTGCCCAATCCGGTCCAGTCGTCCGATACGCTGCTCCAGTAAATCAGGATTATAGGGTAGATCAAATAAAATCAGGTGATGAGCAAACTGAAAGTTACGCCCCTCACTACCAATTTCAGAAGCAATCAACACCTGGGTACCAAACTCATGATCTGCAAAATAGGCAGCTGCACGATCTCTTTCAATGATCGACATCTCTTCATGAAATACGGCCGCGTGTAAACCACTCTTGACCCGTAATGCTTCTGCCAGATCCAGCGCCGTTCCGGCACTGGCACAAATAACCAATACTTTTTCAGGGCGCAAGGATTTTAACGTGTCATCCAGCCACTCCACTCTGGGATCAATACTCATCCAGGGCGGTGTATCGGGTTGCTCCAGAGCTTGGTAAATCAGCTCCGGGCTGAGTAGCAATTGTTGTTCGCTAAACTCGCCACCAGCAAGCTGCTTCATAATTGCGACATACTGGTCGGGAGTGGGTAGTGGATAGGCGTGCAACTGCCGTTCGGGAAAGCCTTCAATCGAAGAACGTGTATTGCGAAACAATAAACGTCCGGTACCGTGACGATCGAGCAGCTCATCAACCAGAAGATTTATCGCTTGCGGTCGTTGCTCATCGTCTTGTAACTGATTGACGTTTTCATTCTCGGCTCCGACCACTGCATTCAACTGCTCTAGTTGAGACTTATCCGGTGCTGTCTCAAGATCGAGCAACATAGATATGGCGCTCGCCACTGGAGTAAACGCCTCTTCCTCATCCAGATAGGCCTGCAAGCTGTGATAGCGATTGTGGTCCAACAAGCGTAAACGTGCGAAGTGACTGGCGCGTCCCAGCTGCTCTGGTGTTGCGGTCAATAACAACACACTGGGAATCAGACTCGCCAGTCGCTCAATCGCCAGATACTCGATACTGGGTTCAGTCTCGGACCATTGCAGATGATGCGCTTCATCCACAATCAACATATCCCATTCCGCCGCCTGTATTTCAGCAAAACGCTCCGGCTTGCTGACCACAAACTCCAGCGAACAAAGAACGATTGAGTCGAGCGTAAATGGGTTACTGTCCGGCTCGGTCTCCTGCATCGCTTCGCATCGGTCTTCATCAAAAATACTCAGGCGCAAATTGAAGCGCCGCAACATTTCGATTAACCATTGATGGATTAAATTTTGCGGCACTACAATCAACACCCGGCTAACCTGATCAGTCAGCAATTGATGGTGCAAGATCAAACCCGCTTCGATGGTTTTTCCCAACCCGACTTCGTCAGCTAATAGCACTCGCGGCTGGTGACGCTTGCTGACTTCTTGCGCGATGTACAATTGATGCGCTACCAGATCGGTACGCACACCGGTCAAGCCACGCAATGGAGAGCCGATCATTTGATCACGTTGCAGTCGGGTCGCATAACGCAAAGTGAATTCGTGATTTTTATCCAGCTGACCGGTCAACAAGCGATCTACAGGACGATTTAACTGAGTAGCGTGCTGTAACTCGAACTCAGAAAGGATGCGCTGCTCACCCTCATCGGTCACACCAACATAGGCCAGCAGACCATCTTCTTCACTGACCGATTCAACTTTGATTGACCAGCCTGATTCGCTGGTAACACGGTCACCGGGCAGGAATTGAATGCGGGTTAATGGCGCCGTACGCCAGGCGTAGGTGCGCACCTCCTCCGTGGCTGGAAAAGCAACCTGCACGGTACGCTCATCAACACTGAGGATGGTGCCAAGACAGAGCTCCAGCTCGGCATTACTTATCCAACGTTGTCCGGGTGTAAATTCGCTCAAAACTCTACTGCCGTGATATCTGGCTGGCTATGGTAGTGGAAGGTGTTACAGGTATAAAGGTTTTTAAGCAGTCTTTTCCGCCAGCATATTCGCTCTGACCGGATCCCAGTCCACGATCCTTGCTGGCTGCCAATCGTGGCTATGCTGATAGTCTCTCCATAACTGTCTGAAGGATCGATTTTTTCCCGGACAAACCAGCTTCGGTGCTAGTTCTGCCAGCGGTTCGAGTACAAACGCATATTTAAAAATTTCATCACGTGGTAATTGCAATGAGGCGGATTCAATCTGCAAGTTACCATACAGCAACAAGTCCATATCCAGAGTCCGGGGATTATATTTGCGTCCATCCCGCTTACGCCCGCAGTTAATTTCAATTTGTTTCATTACTTGCTGAATCTGCATCGGCTTATCTTCAGTGTCGAACGCGACGACGAAGTTATAAAATGGATCGCCTGAAAAACCAACCGCATCGGTCTCATACACC
>CALIRD010000070.1 GCA_938042355.1 uncultured Thiotrichales bacterium | reverse complement strand
AAGCTCACCCATATTATTGTGAGTCATTCTCATGCGGACCATAGTGGTGGCGTCAAGTTCTGGCGGCAGGAGGGTACGGAAGTGATAGCCCATGCCGAGTTTGCCGAAGAGCAGCGTTATCTCACTGAGTTGCAACCCTATTTCTGGCAGCGCAACAGAACATTGTTTCCCTTCATTCCCGAGAAACCACCCGAAATTGGATTAATTGCCTATGGTGGTATTGAGCCTGACCGGGTAGTCGGCAATGGCGCGCCCTATCAATTCAGTCAGGGCGGTATAGATTTTGAAGTGATTGCAGCGCCGGGTGCTGAGGGGGCTGATAATCTGCTGCTATGGCTGCCACAACAAAAGATTTTATTCAGCGGTGATTTTTTTGGCCCGTTGTTTCCACAGTTCCCGAATATATTCACCATGCGTGGTGAAAAAATTCGTAAGCCTGTTGAGTACTTGCAGTCACTGGAAATGGTGGCCGCGCTTGAGCCGGATATCATTGTACCCAGTCATCGGGCGCCGATTACCGACCCTGATATTGTTAAAGAGGGTGTTTCGTTAATTTATCAAGCAACCCGCTATGTGCACGATCAAACCATTGCGGGGATGAATGCAGGTAAAACTGTTGAACAATTAATGGATGAGATTGTGTTACCTGAACATCTTCAGTTGACCCAGGAGCATGGCAAAGTCTCATGGGCGGTTAAAAGTATATGGGAATATTACGCTACCTGGTTTCATTTTGACCGGACCACCGAGTTGTATTCTGTACCCGCAGATGCTGTCTCCGCTGACATCGTAAACGTAGCGGGAACTGATGCACTATTGTCCCGCGCCATTACCTATCTTGAAAATAAACAACCCTTGCATGCATTGCATTTATTAGAAATTGTACTGGATGTAGAGCCGGATGCGGAACCAGTCTTGCAGGCGCAAAAGAGAGCGCTAAATGACTTGCTTGCGCAAGCAGAAGCGGGCAGCAAAAACAGTTACGAAATTTACTGGTTGCAATATCAACTAAGAAACAATCAAGCAGCAATGACTGCTGCTAATCGAGAGGAAAATTAGCATGAGAGATTTACAGGACAGGGTTACAGTCATAGTCGGTGGCGGTGGTGGTATTGGGCGAGCTGTTGCGGTGAATCTTGCCTCTAAAGGTTGTCATTTAGCTCTGGCTGATATTAATGAAACAGCGCTGGCTGAAAGCGTTGAAGCCATTGGTGAGACAAGCGTCAAAGTGACGACCCATCAACTGGACGTTACCAGTGCAAAAGGCGTCGCCGCTTTTAAAGATGACGTCATCCTCAAGCATGGTAAAGCAAATATTTTAATCAATTGTGCTGGTATCACCTTACAGAAGAAGTTTGAAACACACAGCATAGAAGATTGGGACTGGGCCATAAATCTTAACTTGTGGGGCACCTTGCATACCTGTCGTGAGTTTCTTCCTGAGCTCAAAAAAACTAATGGCGATGCGCACTTGATGAACATATCAAGTATGACCGGATTTGTGGGTCTGCCAAACCAGACTTCTTATTGTGCGACCAAAGGAGCGATCAAGGGTTTGACGGAAGCATTGTGGGGTGAGTTAAAAGCAGATGGTATTGGTGTGACAGTGGTTCATCCGGGTGCAATCAAGACGGATATGATTAAAGCGACGCTCGAACATTCAGATGATGTTGAATGGGCGAAGCGAAATTATGAAATGGTCAAGAAAATCGGTACTGATGTGGATTACGCGGCTGCAAAGATGGTCAAAGCGATTATCAAGAATAAAGCAAGAATACGCATTGGTAAGGATGCGGTGATATTTGATCTATTAACGCGAATAATGCCAACTTCAGTAACCCGATTAATTACCTGGGCCGAAGCAAGAGAAAACGCTAAACGCGCCAAGAGCGCCTGAGAGCAGTTAGATGACAAATGACTTAACGGCAGAGCTCGAGTTTTTTCAGGAGAATCTTGATCGTTTTATTCTGTCGGAAGTCTTGCCGAACTACGAGCAGTGGGAAAAAGATGAAATGTTCCCGCGCGCATTGTGGACTCAATTGGGTGAACAAGGATTCCTGGCGGTAGAGGTGCCCGAAGAGTACGGCGGTGCCGGTGCAAATTTTCTATTTTCAGCTTTGATCCTTGAGCGTTTCTTTTATCATAATTGCAGCTCTATCGGTTCAGCACTACAAGTGCACAACGATATCGTGCCGCACTATGTGTTACGTCATGGTACTGAAGAGCAAAAACAACATTACCTGCCCAAAATGATCAGTGGTGAATGCATTGGTGCGATTGGTATGTCAGAACCCGCCGCAGGTAGTGACTTGCAAGGGTTGAAGATGCGCGCCAGAGAAGAGGGTGATGGTTTTGTCATTAATGGCTCCAAGATATTCATTACCAATGGTCAGCATTGTGACTTGATTGCTTTGGCGGCTCGCACTAATACCGATGCAAAAGGATCCAAGGGAACCTCGGTTTTTCTGTTTGACTGTAAAACCCCCGGATTCAAACGTGGTCGTAATCTGGAAAAGATCGGATTACATGCGTCAGATACATCCGAGTTGTTTTTTGAAGATTGCCATGTTCTTGCGAGCGCAGTACTCGGGCAAGTCGACCAGGGCTTTCGCATATTGATGGGTGAGTTACAGCGCGAGCGACTGGCGATTGCGGTTAGTGCTATCGGTGCAGCCGAAGGTGTGCTGGAGCAGACGATAAGCTATGTCAAAGAAAGAGAGGCATTTGGACAAACGGTTGCAGATTTTCAGAACACCAAGTTCACCATTGCCGAACTAGCGACCGAAGTAAAACTGAACCGTGCCTTCATAGAACAGTGTAAGCGACAATTTATGGATGATGAGTTAAGCGTTGCCGACGCCAGTATGGCCAAATATGCGTCTACTGATATGCAGTATCGTGTTGCAGATCGCTGTCTACAGTTGCATGGTGGCTACGGTTATATGAAAGAGTATGGTGTGTCGCGAGCATATCTTGATGCCAGGGTCCAGTGTATCTATGGTGGCACCAACGAAATCATGAAAGAAATTATAGGGCGAGATGTGCTGAAGTAGTTATCAGTGCTGATCTTTAACCACACTACGGAGTAGAACATGAGTTATGAAACACTTCGTTATGAAGTGCAAGATGCAATACTAACCCTGACATTAAATCGTCCGGATAATATGAACGCTTTCACTGTCACCATGGCGAATGAACTGGTTGATGCCTTTAAGCGCGCCAGCGATGATGATGAAGTCGCGGCAGTAGTCGTGACGGGTGAGGGCCGTGCTTTTTGTGCCGGTATGGACTTGAGTGTTGAGGGCAATGTGTTTGGCTTGAATCAGAACATGCAGCCAACCTTGAAAGATTTACAGGAGCGCGCCGATGAGCCTGAGATGATTGACGGGGTGCGAGACACGGGTGGCAGGGTAGTGTTGGCAATCTATGATTGCAAGAAACCGGTCATTGCTGCCATCAATGGTGCTGCCGTCGGTATTGGTGCCACGATGACCTGTGCTATGGATATCAGGCTGGTTTCCGAACACGCCAAAGTGGGTTTTGTCTTTAACAAGATTGGTATCACTCCAGAAGCATGCTCGACCTGGTTTTTGCCCCGCATCATCAATATGCAAACGGCGCTTGAATGGTGTTACACCGGTGAGATTCACAATGCGGAAGTGTTGGTGGAGGCTGGATTTGCCAAAGCGATCTATCCTGCTGAATCATTGTTGGATGAGGCCTATAAACTGGCCGCAAAATTTACCGGGCATAGTCCGGTGGCGATAGCATTGACGCGGCAGATGATGTATCGCAACTCCGCGCAAGACCATCCAGTGAAAGCGCACCATATAGATTCACTGGCTGTTTTTTACACGTGTGAGGACAGTGGCGCTGATGGTGTGCCTGCCTTTCTTGAAAAGCGTGCGCCAAAATTTGTCGGAGAGGCATCAACTGATATGCCGGATTTTTATCCATGGTGGCAGGACTAGAATTGAATAAAGAGAACTTGATATGAAAACCAGAATTACAGAGATGCTGGGTATTGAGCATCCTATCATTCAGGGTGGTATGCATTATGTGGGCTTTGCTGAACTAGCCGCGGCTGTATCCAATGCTGGCGGGCTGGGTACGATTACCGGTTTAACACAGAAGTCGCCTGCGGAACTTGCCAATGAAATCGCCCGCTGTAATGACATGACAAGCAAGCCATTTGCAGTGAATCTTACCTTTTTACCTACCTTTAAAGA
>CALIRD010000069.1 GCA_938042355.1 uncultured Thiotrichales bacterium | reverse complement strand
CATAAAGTCATCGAACGAATTCATACTATTGATTTTTTCCAGCAGCAAGTAACTGAGTTTGCTACGTTCTGTCAGACTATCCAGCAACATGAACTCATCCTCGGTATGGATCGCACCACCACGCACACCGAGGGTATCAATATTCGGTAAACCAGCCGCTGCCAGATTGTTGCCATCGCAACAACCACCGGTAGCTTGGTGTTTGATCTCAAAGCCCAGTTGCGCACTGCATTCATTTAATAATTTGAACAAAGCCTTGATTTCGGGGCTGAAGCTTTTTGGTGGGCGGGTAAGGCCCCCGTGCAGTTCTGCGCGATAACCATCTTCGCAGTTGATTGTGGCAAGTATGGTCTTAAGCTGATCCTTGATCCAGACCTCGTCTTCGACGGTTTCTGTGCGCACGTTAAAGTGACAAATCGCCAGATCAGCAACCGAATTGACGACGGTGCCGCCAGTGACGGTGCCAAGATTACAGATAATAGAATCACGTTTCTCGTTCAAACGGTGCAAGGCTTGCATCCCGGATGCCAGTTGCGCAATCGCATTCCTACCAAGATTAAATTCACGCCCGGCGTGGGCAGCTTTACCTCGCACTACCAATGAAAAATTACCTGATCCTTTGCGTGAGCTGACCATGGTGCCATCGGCCAGAGCCGGTTCGTAGACCAGTCCAACTTCCGAACGGCTAGCAAGATTGGCGATCGTCGCTCTGGAACCGTGCGAGCCAAGCTCCTCATCGGCATTGATCAATACTTCCCAGCCGAGTTGAGGATTGGCCGTAAATTTTTCGTAGGCTGTCAGGGCAGTCAACATGCACAATAGACCGCCTTTCATGTCCGCTACGCCGGGCCCATGAAGGGTGTTGTCATCAACTTGTGTTGGTACCTGAAAAGCAGAGTCCGCAGGAAAAACAGTGTCCATATGACCGACCAGCAATATTCTTCGCTTAGCCTCGGGTCGTTTCAGGCAGTGCAGCATGGCTCCGTAGTGTTTTTCCTCGAGCGTGCTATCGGCACGAACAACCTGGTAGGTGTCTGCCGTGATGCTTTCTGCACTGTCGCTGATTTCAGAGAATGCATCTAATAGCGCTCGATGCATGTCGGCAAGACCTTCCAGATTGTGACTACCGGAATTAATTCCACTCCACTGCAGTAAGCGTTGCTGCAGTGAAGGGTCTTGTCCATCTATCCAGGCAAGTGCCTCACTCATGCGGCAGCTAATAGTTCTTCGCAGACATCGGCAACTTTTTGCAATGCTTCATCGGCTTCGGCGGTAGAAATATTAAGCGGCGGCAACATACGCACCATGTTGTTACCACCTTTTGCCAGCAACAAACCTTTGGCACGTGCGCCTAACAGCAGTTTGGTGTTTTCAACTTTACATTTGAGACCGATCATTAACCCCAGTCCAGTGGTAGATTCCAGCACGGTCGGGTACTGCTCAATCAACTTTTGCAAACCATCTTGCAGGTATTGGCCGCGCTCAACTACGCTGTCCAGAAATCCGTCAGCGTGCATTAAATCCATCACCGCATTGGCAACTGCGGTAGCCATCGGGTTGCCGCCAAAAGTAGAGCCGTGAGTGCCAAAGATCATGGCATCGCCAACTTTTTTGTTGGTCAGACAGGCGCCTACAGGGAAGCCGCCTCCAAGACCTTTTGCCAGTGTCATAATGTCAGGTGCGATATCATAATTTTCATAGGTGAAGAGTTTGCCGGTTCGGCCGAAACCACATTGCACCGAATCATGAATCAACAAAGTTCCCGTGGCGTCACACAAATCCCGGATAGCTTGCATGTAGTCCTGAGTCGCAGGACGTATACCGCCTTCGCCTTGTACCGGTTCCATAATGATCGCAGCCGTTTTATCCGTAACCGCAGCTTGCAAGGCTTCCATATCGCCATATTCAACCTGATCAAAACCAAGATCCCCTTCAAAGAAACCATCACAGTGAGCGGGTACCTTGCACGCTGCGACCGTACTGATAGTACGGCCATGAAAAGCACCTTTCAGGCTGATGATACGCATACGCTCGCTAGCGCCATTGCTGTGGTGGTATTTACGCGCGGCTTTAAAGGCACACTCGACGGCTTCGGCTCCGGAGTTAGCAAAGAACACATGGTCAGCAAACGAGTGTTCTACCAACCTTTCCGCCAACCGCTCACCGTTGCCAATACGGAACACATTGGAAGTGTGCCATAACTCATTGGCTTGTTTGGTTAACGTTTCAATCAGGTAAGGATGACAATGGCCGAAGGAATTAACGGCAATTCCGGCCATAAAATCGAGGTATTTATTACCTTCTTCATCGTATAGGTAAGAGCCTTCTCCACGCACGGGTAAAAGTTCTGGTGGGGAGTAGGTGGGCATCATTGCTTCTCGCACGGTTATTTCCTTTTCTGCAGGTTACAAGACCAAATAATATTGAGAGCCTAGCAAATATTGATTGAATTGGCTGTTTTCTTTTCAGCATTTACAGTAGATAAAACAACTAAATTGTAAATTCGTAAAATTTAATTTTGTCTAATTGATTCAAATTAATTAGACTACAAGCCATAAAATGATTGTTATTACCAAATATTTGGTAATTAGCCAAATAATATACAAATACAGGGCAATGCTATGCGCAAAGGTAGTCAAATAGATCAAACTGATCTGAATATACTGAGCCAACTTCAGTCGGACGGAAGAATTACGAACCAGGATCTGGCGGAAAACGTCAGTCTTTCACCCAGTTCCTGCCTGCATCGGGTAAGAAGACTCGAAGAACACGGTTTTATCAGCTCTTATCATGCCAATCTCAATCTTAAGAAACTGGCCAGTAGCATCACCTGCTTTATGAGTTTAAGTTTCAAGGATCATTCAACCGAACTGTTTAAAGAATTTGATCTGGCTATCAGCAACATGCCACAGGTACTTGAATGTTATTCCATCAGTGGTGAGTTTGATTATTTACTCAAGGTCATCGCCAGCGATATGGACGAGTATGTAAAATTTTCTGAGGCTCTTGCCGATACCTTGAGTGCACCGATCAAGATGAGTACGCATGTAGTCATGACCGAAAACAAAATGAATGCCGGCTATCCGTTAGCGCAGCTGGTAGAGGTTTAAGCGTTCAAAGGCTGCGCCGACTTGAAGCAACTTTTCTTCAGTATCTGCACCAGCGAAAATAGAGAGGCCAACGGGCATGTCATAAGCATAGCCCATCGGTACGGTTAGATGTGGGTAACCGGCTATCGCCGAGTAGCTTGAATAGCCGCCAAGAAATTTATCGCCCAGCTTAAAATCAATTACCCACGCTGGCGCACCGGTTGGAGTAATCACGGCATCCAGTCGATGTTTACTGATAGTGTCATCAATCACTGACTGAGTATGCCGTTGCAAACGTATTCTGAGCTGATCGGTAGCGTCCGGATCAGTGGCTATGTTTTGAGCTTTGATAAATATACTTTGATCAAATAATTCCAGTTCTTCACTGGAGTGGGTTTGGTTGAGTTGAATTATTTCCTCAAGCGTCAGGTTTTTATGCTGGTTAGGTAAGCTGGCAAGATACTGATTCAAAGCGGGTTTGAATTGTTGTAACAGCAATTGGTAGGTTTGTTGGTCGAACTCGGGCCAGGCTTTGAACTCGAGCCGGTCAACAATGATCGCACCCTCGGCTCGCAACGCCGCAATACTTTGTTCCAGCAAACGGTCAACTCCGTTGTGATATCCGCTAAACGTTCTGACCACGCCAATGCGTACGCCTGCCAGACTTTTTTGTAACTGATTTGTATAGTTAATTTTATTATTAGCGTCGCGACTGGAGAGCGGATCTTGTCTGTCATAGCCGCTCATCACTTGTAACAACAACGCACTATCTACAACACTGCGGGTGATGGGTCCGGCCGTATCCTGGCTTGGAGAAATGGGGATAATATGCCGGCGACTGATCAAACCAACGCCGGGTTTGAGTCCTACCACACCACTGACATGTGCCGGACAAACTATCGAGCCGTCAGTTTCAGTACCGATAGCAGCGACAGCCAGTCCGGCAGCAACCGCCACTGCCGATCCTGAGCTCGAACCACAGGCACTGTTTTTTGTATTGTGGAAATTGCGGGTCAATCCACCTACTGCACTCCAGCCAGAGTAGGAGGATTCCGAGCGAAAATTCGCCCATTCACTTAAATTGGTTTTACCCAGAATAATCGCACCGGCCTGACGTAGTTTGGTGACCAGTGGAGCGTCGCGTCGGGTGTAATTATCTTTGAGCAAGCTTGAGCCGGCGGTAGTTGGTTGTTCCTCTGTCTCGATATTATCTTTGATCAAGATGGGTATGCCATGTAGCAAGCCCGGTCGTTTGCCCGCAGCCAAATGTGCATCTCTGGAAGCCGCCAGCGTCAGAGCCTCTGGATTGGTGGCTATAACTGCTGCCAGCTCCGGATTTAATTGTTCAATTCGTTGCAGAAAATATTGGGTAACTTCTACTGCGGTCAATTCATCATCAATCATGGCTTGCCGTAACGCCATGATCGAGCCCTGTAACAACAAGGGGCGATCATTAATTAACGGCGAGGCAGGCGGAGTGGAACTCCCGCTGCTACAACCGGTCAGTATCATAATGAGTAATAACAGGGCCTGTCGCACATCAACAACCTTCAAATATTTGTGCCAGATAGTAACACTATGGCACTACAGTAACTGCTGAATAGGCTAAACTCTCATTACTAACTTTATATCTCGCAGGATGCGATGCTTGATCGTAAATATCTAGGTGCTTCAGGGCTACTACTCGGTGTTTTTTCAGCCTCGGTGTTGGCCGATGTAACTCTGTATGCGCAGGCAAATCTCGGGCTGTTGTTTGCTGATGATGGCACGGATGGATTAGCGACGTTGGTTGATAACGATGCCGGTGCGAGCCGCTTTGGCGTGCTGGCGAATGTTGATCTGACGCCGGCCTTCAGAGTCGGGGCCCATGCTGAGTTTGAATTGCAATACAATCCTTCCAATGAAGTGGATTTGATGGGTAATGACCATATTGTCCCGGAAAGTTCGCGAGAACGTCACTTGAGTATTTTTGCACGCGGTACCTGGGGCAAGGTGTCGATAGGTCGGGGGGATGGCGCATCGAATGGTAATCTGCAAAGAGACTTGTCGGGTACGTCGTTAATCAGTTTTGCTGATCCGGAGCGCATTGGTGGATCCATCAGTTTTCAGGATGCTAACAGTACTGACACACTCACAATTGCAGAAAGCATTCGCGATCAGGATTTTGAACACCGCTATACCCGTTTACGTTATGACGCGCCTAAATTTGGATCGTTGGCAACGTCGGTCAGTTATGGTCGCAAGGGTGGCAATAATGTGTATGAGGTTGGTGTTCGAATCGGGTCGCAATATGAAATAGGAAAAATGCTGGCGGCAGCCGGTTACTCACTAGAAGATCAGGATGACGGGAGTGTGGTTGGTGCTGCCCGAGGAAACAATATCACCACGGGTGGTTCGTTTTCATTTCTGGCTAATAGTGGTGTGAATCTGACATTAGCGTTTTCAATTGAGACCGACCAGGACCCTGCCAACCCGGATAGTAAATACGGCTTGGCAAAGCTGGGTTACATTCGTGGCAAGCATGCTGTCTCAGTGAGCTATATGCAGAACAATGACCGGGCGCTACTGGATGATGAGTCGTCTGTCATTACGCTGGGTTATGTACATGCGTTTTCCGAAAAACTTGATTTATATGCCGGTTACAAAGTCCATAGTTTGAAACGTCCTGGGGTTGATTTTGATGATGTCAGCGTTGGTTTGATCGGGGCGCGCTACAAGTTTCAGTTCAAGCCATTCAGTAATCAGGAATAGTGATGCGTACACTGATTATGTCTCTATTGTTAGTGTTAATTGCAGGTTGGGGTTGTACTCAGCAGAATAATGCTTCTAGTAGTCTAATAGAGTTTCCAGTAAGTAATGCCTGGTATAGCAGTGGCGAGTCACAGTTAAAACAAGCCTTGTTAAAGCAAACCAATAACCAACGAGGCAGCGCTAAAAACATCGTCTTGATGATTGGCGATGGCATGTCTTTGTCTACGGTCACAGCCGCCAGAATTTACGCAGGTCAATTACAAGGAAAAGCGGGTGAAGAGCATCAACTCAGCTTTGAGTTATTCCCGTGGACTGGTTTCGCCAAGACCTACAATACCAATCAGCAAACCCCGGATTCTGCCGGTACGATGACGGCCATGGTGAGTGGGATAAAAACTAAAGCCGGTTTGATTGGCATTGATGAGCGTGCCGAGCGCAGTAATTGTAGTTCAAGCCAAGGCGCGGAGGTAGCTACCTTGCTGGAAATTGCCGAGGACATGGGCAAGGCGACCGGTTTAGCTACCAACACCCGAATTACTCACGCCACACCCGCTGCAACTTTTGCAAAATCTCCAGAAAGAGAATGGGAAAGTGATAACAACTTGTCGGCAGAGGCGCTCGCCGAGGGTTGTGAAGACATTGCTGTACAGTTAATCGAGTTTGGTTATGGTGATGGTATCGACGTCATCCTCGGCGGCGGTCGAAGACACTTTTTACCTGAAAGTCTGGTGGGTATCGAGGGTAGAAAAGGCAGGCGCGCGGATAATCGAAACCTGCTTGAGGAGTGGCAACAGCGTTATCCAGAGGGGCGGCTGGTACAAAATAGTGCCGAGTTTTCTCAATTACGGGAAGATACTAGCGAACCCGTACTCGGTCTCTTCAATTCTTCGCATATGCGTTACGCACCGGATCGAAAGAATGATGAACAGGGTGAGCCCAATCTGGCGCAAATGACCAGCCTCGCGATTAAAAAATTACAACAAGAACATAAAGGTTTTTTTCTGATGGTTGAAGGCGGGCGAATTGATCATGCCCACCACGCAGGTAACGCAAAGGTAGCGTTGATGGAAACGTTGGAGTTTGCCGAGGCGGTAGCCGCTGTCGATCAGTTAACCGATGATGAGGATACCCTCATCATAGTAACAGCCGATCATAGTCATACATTGGTTGCCGGTGGTTATGCCACCCGCGGCAATCCGATTTTAGGGAAAGTTGTAACCAATGATGGTCGAGGTAATGCTAAAAAAGAGGTGGCAAGAGACCTTGAGGGTAATCCCTACACTACGCTTTCTTATTTGAATGGTCCGGGCTATGCCGAGATGGGAAGTGCATCAACTAACCCGGATCGTCGCTACCGCGAAGCAGCGGTTAGTGGTAAACAAACTCTTGAGGGTGTAGATACAGAAGATGTCGGTTATCATCAGGAAGCAATGGTCCCGCTGGAAGATGAAACACATTCAGTCGTAGACGTTCCTGTCTATGCCAAAGGGCCGGGAGCGCATTTATTGTCCGGTACCATTGAACAACATGTCATATTTCATGTAATGCGCCACGCCGGCGGTTATTGACGAGCTTGAACATAAAAAAGGCCGCAATTAGCGGCCTTTTTTTATATCAGAAACAGAATCACTACTCGTTGCAGATTTGTTGTTGCGCCAGATTTTCAGCGGCTAAATTACCAATTGAGTTATAGCCTGCCTGGGTGTAGTGAATACCATCTTCACTCATCAGATTGCGAATATTGATTGCGGTGGTGTGTATCACGCGGGTGTAGCTGGCAAATTCAGGTTCGTTATACACTTCTAGCATGAATCGTCTGGCTTCCAGTGTGGCCGGGTCTTTAAACTGCTCCGGCGATCCGGTGGTCCAGCCTGGCAGAATGAAATACAACGGTGCATTGTATTTCTGACGAAAGGTGCGCATCACCTCACGCATGCCTTCTTTAAAGTCAGCCTCTACAAAGTTATTACCAAAGTTGGTGACAATGTCGGTTTCGCCACCAAGAAATACTACACCTGAGAGGGGTAAGCCAGAGCGACTGATACCGGCGTCAATTTTATGCAATGCTGCAGTCATGGTTTGTCCGCCGGGTTGCCAGTTACCAAAATCCGCAAATTCATAGAACCAGCCGGCGCCACCACGTGCAGCATGTATCGCTGTTATCTTTTTACCGGTCCAAAAATTAAAGTTTTTGGCAAAAGCGGGTAATAAACTTCCGGTAGAAGCAGCGCTTAATTTGTGATTGTTGTTACTGGGTAAGCCCCACCATTCTCCGGTAGGCGCAGCCAGAGGGATAATGCTGTCGCTTTGTATATGATATTCGAAGGCTGTGCCTGGTAATGGCGCAGGCGCTTCACTGGCCTCTCCCTGACCGGCCATATTACTTTGTCCGACAAAGGCAAAGAGCTGGTTAAGGTCATTACAGGACGCAACTCCGCCAACTACTCTGGCGATGGCTTCATCATCTTCATTAACGGTAAAGCTGATATTCTGGCCATTGGCTACCGTTGAATCAGTATCATCCTGATCAGCTGCTACCACATGAGCGAACAACAATGATGTCCCGGTTTGGTCTTTGAAGAAGTAAGTGACATCCAGAGTGGCAGACTCACCGGCATCGAGATTCAGTTCATCCCAGTTACCGCTCCAGCCCGCACTATCTCCCTTGGACGTGCTGACTTCAACAAATGCCATATCGTCAGGTAGATTTCGATTAAAGTCTATCGATATGCCCGTTGCCCGTTCCGGCCCGCGATTGAAGGCAGTGATGGTAAAGGTGTAGTTGGAAAATGCCTCAAAGGTCGACTTGTCGACCGTCATGCTCAGTTCCAGATCAATACCGGATAATTGTCCCGGGTTAATAGTGAACGATCGGCTCGCCGTATTGTTATTTTCGTTGGTTTCATCGACGTCATCATCGATATCGGCTCTGACGATCAGAAAATAACTGCCCGGGTTGAGACCAAATGGCACAGTAATCGCAGCGGGAACATCAGCAATGGTACCTTCCGGGGTGTTGCCAGTGGGTACGATGCCAGCCAGCACATCATCACTGCTGAAGGTACTGTCTTGTGAGACGTACATCCCTATACGATAACTTTCGCTTGCTACGACTGACTCAAAATTATTCAAATCGAAGTTGAAGTTGAGCACCTCACCGGCGATACCACTGGGTACACTACTAATGTTAGAGACATTCAGATCTGGTTTGTCGGTACCGCTACCGCCGTTATTACCACCGTCACCATCACATTCTACTTCCATGATATAGCGACGCGAGACCAGTTCATTGTCAAAGTCCCAGCCACCGTTCCAGAAGTTCATGTTGGAAAAGTCATTACGGTCAGAATTGTTGTTGCCGGTGATATTGTTGTAGGTGAGTCCTTCACCACTATCCCAGACAAAGGTACCTTCGTTGTCTTTATCTGTAAGGCCGACCAGCACAATTTCATCGATACGTTCTTTGAGGAAGGTGTTTTCAGCAGCATTGTTGATAGAGGCCAGATAACCATTATGGTTGCGAGTCAGGGAGGATGCTTGATTCCAGTTTTGACGATCGTCAGAGAGATAGTATTTACTCCCATTCAGTTCGCCCATCACGGTGTAGCCCTGAATATTTCCAGGACATTCATTACCACCACCCGTATCGCCTTCGATTAACTCAAAAATACGAACCGAGCTGTTGCTTTCATCCGACTCGGGAATTTGATTCTCGCTATCGGCGACAATGATAAAGCGATATTGTCCTGCCGCAAGATTGTCCGGGATTGATACGGTCACACTATCGGAATTTCTTCCTGCTCGTGGAACGCCTCCGCTGAGTGTTCGGGTAGCCAGCAAGATGTCGTTGGCGGGGTTGACATCATTTGGTGAAATAAAGACCTCGACATTGAATGGGCCGTTGGCATCACTGTTGCCGGAATTCGCTATTTCATAATCAATCTGCATTGAAGACGGTGAAACCACAGGCTGTTCAAACTGAATCAGGCCGGTGAAGAGATTCGGCAATGACTGTGGCGCAGGATCAATAGTGACTTGACGCGAGAGCGTGCCACTTACTCCAGGGACTTGATTGTCCTCATCAATGACAGCAATAAAGAAGTAATCGCCTGAAGTCAGTCCACCTGGTATTGAGTAGACACCACCCACCTCACTATTGGTGAAACAACAACTCAAGGTAATCGTTTCCGGAGTGCCAGCAGGCTGATTGGCACGATTCAATCGAATATCATCTGCACTGAGGTTGTTGTCGGTCGACAAATACACCCTTAATTCGAAAGTTGCATCGAGTAGGCCGCGGTTCGAGATCGACATGTCAGCACTAATAAGGTTCGGGGCTCCTGGTGGTACTACTTGCAGGCTACGGAACGAACCGAGGCTGACATCGGCTGAGCCTTCCTGCGTAGTGTGGCTGACGTTATTGGAAAAAGCTGATTCCTGTCCGCCACAAATAGACTTCACTTTAATGCTGTAGCTTTGACCCAGCTCAATACCATTAACCACTTGCGTATTGGAGAAGGTCGTCGTTTCACTGTTGGTGATATTGCTGGCGGTATTGGTGTACTCCACCGTATAACTATCAGCTTCAGCCACCGGGCCCCAGATCACAAAAATACCAACCGGGTTGGTCGGTGTGGTTTGGGTCGAAGTAATATCAGGTACAGGGCAGACATTACCGCCGTCATCACAGGGAATTTCCAACAGGTAAGGGCGCGCGGTCCAGAAGCTATCCAGATCCCAGCCACCATTCCAGAAATTCATGTTGGCGTAATCTTTCTCATCACTGTTGGCGACTTCTAGATTATTAAACGACACGGCTTCACCACTGGGCCAGCTAAAGCTGCCTTCAGTGTCCTTGTCATTGAATCCGATATGCACGATTTTATTGATACGATCTTTGAGAAAATCATTTTCTCCGGCACTGGTAATCGATGCCATATAACCACCCAGTTCAGCTGCCGCTTGATTGGCACTCTGGTGATTGAAATTACTTTCAGATAGAAAGTACTTATGCCCATCGCGTTCGCCGACAAAACTGTAACCGGGAATACTTGCTGGACAGGTATTGGCAAACAATTGCTGGCTGCTCAATAGCAACACAGCTAATAAAAGCTTCTTCATTATCTAACTCCCAAAAAAATATGACCGATCTACGCCGGTTTGATTTAAGTAAAACTGTGTTTATCAGGGTGACAGCGTTACGCTGTCATCATCATCTTCGTTGGCATTAAAGCCATTGCCCGGGGTTGAATCGATATCTTCTTCATTATGCGCTTCAACATCGGCACTGAAAGTAATCGGGGCGTCATCGACCAGCGTAAAGTAGGTGATGGTGGCGGTTGCTGATGTGCCCGGTGCTAGATCAAAATCACGCCAACTGAAGTTCCAGCCCTGATGGTCCCCTTTGGTGGCAAAGGCTTCTACGAAGGCCAGCTTACCCGTTAAGCTCGAAAAGCGGACTCTGATATCGGTTGCCGTTTCTGGTCCGTTATTGGTCAAGACCATAGTAAAGGTGTAGTTCTTGAAACTCTCAAGATCGGTTCTGTCGACCGTTACTTCGAGTTCAAGATCAATTGTGCCGCTACTCGTGGTACCAATGGGATAGCTCTGCGCCGAGGCAAAGACATTATTGTTCTCATTGGTTTCGGCAATCTCATTGTTCGGGTCATGCGCTACGATCAGGAAGTAGTTTCCTGGTGCAGTGCCCTGAGGAACGACCAGTCGAGCGAAGAGCTGCGAAGGCGAGCTGCCGGCGGGTGCAATTGACGGCCTGAAAATACTGTTGATGTTGGGTTCGACAAAACCGACATCATCAGCACTGAGTACGTTGTCGGTCGATAAATAGTAAGCCACATCGTAAGTGAAGCTGTTGTTACTGCCGTTAGGTGCGGTGAGAACATTCACATCAAAAAAGGTGGTTGGACTGCCCGAGGGGAATGCACTTTTCGGTACGATGTTACTAAAACCGGTACCAACATCAACATTGCCAGCAGCCGGGTTGACTGCAAATGTCTGCGAGCTGACGGTCACATTATTACTTTCATTACTCTCATCAATTGTGCCGAGTGGATCATGCACCGCTATCAGGAAGTAGTTGCCTGATGGCGTATTTTCCGGAAATGACAGAGACAAGCTGGTGTTCTGGCTGAATAGTGCTTGTGATCCGGGGCTAACAAAAAACGCCGAGTTCGCTTCGTCGCGCAGTCGAATGTCCTGAGCGTCGGGGATTTCATCGCTTGAGATCACAAACAGTGTAGGTACATCGATCGGACCCACGCCATTGGCATTCATTGACAAGTTAATATCAAAGGTGCGATTCCCATTGCCGACGCTAAGCGAGACGCTGCGGAAGCTGGAACTGAAATCCGGTATATCCAGGTTGCCCTGCACACAGTCAGGTGACGCCGAACCATCGCTATTGAGCTTTAGAATGACCAGATCGCCAGAATCATCGTTGCTGAAGATCTGATTGTTCTTTTTGACAAACAACAAGCCACCATCACTGGTTTCAAATTGCGGGATCAGGCGCAGTGGTTCAGCAAGCCTTTTGTACCAAACGGTTTCACCGTCAGCGTTAATCTTGCCAAATTCGTAGCCATCGCCTTCCCCAAAGCCGCCAGGAGTAGAGAAGCCATGACCTACGACAATACCGCCATCGCTGGTGAGTATGATCGCTCGATCGTTTCGATCAGAGCGAGTAAATTCTGATAGCGGCGAGAATAATGCATCCAGTGAATGGAACCAGATAACTTCACCAGTATCAGCATCACGTTTGGTGACTCTGGTTTGTGGGTCATAATAATTGGTCTGATAGATAAACTGACCATCCAGACTGAATGTGCTGGTTCCAACGCGGCTGGAAACGAGATCACCAATAAAATTCTCGCTCCACTTGACCGTGCCGCTGTTTGAAATCACTAACAGGCCGGCACTGCGCGTGCAGTTATCGTTTGACTGCATCAGAATTTCGCCATTGATACTTTCGTCAATAAAACTGTAGGTATCACAGAAGTCGTGTCGCGGTAAGGTCACCTGCCACGAACGATTACCGTTAGCATCGGTACGCACTAAAAATGGAGTCTCGTCAGGCGGGAAATCGAAAGTAGGGCGACCCGAGATCAGGAAGCCATTTTCCAACGGAAAAACGCCTGCACTTGGTATGGCTGTGCCAGCATGATTTACGGCAATAATCCTGTTGAAGACTGTACTGCCATCGGGCCGGGTACGGATTAAACGCACACTTTGAGGGTTGCCCGGATTCGGTTCAACCTGGATACGGTCGCCATTGGGTGCTTGCACAATTCCCGAAGACGGCACATCAAAGGGCCCGTTTTGGCTGGTTAACGTACCTTGTTGATTGAGGGTGTAATTAGTCACTTCGGTAGAGCGAGGAAAGCTAACCGTGCTGAATGCTTCAACACTGAAACCCGTGCTGGTTTCAGTCACTTTTTCGCTGGCGATGTTGGTGCCGGCAGGGTGCGCGCCGAGATTGGTTTCAAAGCCACACTGGGCGACACCATCATCAGTGACGATCAGTGTTGCTGCAATCGTATTATTGGCTTCATTACTTTCGGTAATAACGTTGTCGCTGTCGGCCTTGATCACAAGTACATAGCTTCCGGGTGCTGTGCCGGCAGGAATGGTAATCGCACCTGTGACACCACTAATGGTACCAAGCGGGGTATTCCCGGTCGGGATTTCACCCACCAAGGGGTCACCGGGCTCAATCACACCGTTGTCAGTCAGGAACATGCCAATGCGATAGCTATCAGTGGCGATTGCCGTACCACCATTATTCAGATCAAAGGTGAAAGACACCACACTGCCAGCAGCGCCACTACCGAGTGGGCTGAGGTTGAACAGGTTCAGGTCGGGCAGGTCACTGCCGCCGGTGTTATCGCACTCAATTTCTACGATGTAACGGCGAGCGACTTGTACGTTGTCAAAGTCCCAGCCACCGTTCCAGAAATTCATGTTGGCGTAGTCACCTGTAGCGCTGTTGCTACCGGTAATATTTTGATAGCTGACAGGCTCGTTGCTATCCCATTGCAAGCTGCCTTCACTGGCAGCATCGTTCAAGCCGATTAACGAGATTTCATTGATACCGTTTTTGAGGAAGTCATTTTCTGACTGGCTGCCAATAGATGCGAGGTAGCCGTTAGCTTGCGCTGCCAGGGCGCTGGCACTGTTCCAGTTCTCGCGTTCGTTCGAAAGGAAGTAGGCATGCTGGTTAAACTCCCCCATGCTGCTATAACCTGACAATGAAGCAGGACACTCACCGGTACTGCCGTCATCAAGGAGTGTGATAGCTTGTATGTGTTGATTATTACCATCATCAATTTCAGGAATATTCTGAGTAGGGTCTACCCGAATGATTATGTTGTAACTACCTGCCGCGAGCGACGCCGGCAAGTTGATGCTTTCGTTAATCAGCAGGCGCTGGTTCGGGTTCAGGTCAGCTTGCACATCGCGTTGCAACAGTAATATGTCGTCACCACTGACACTACTGTCGCTAGAGAGTCTGGCGTCCAGGTTGTAGACATTAGTAACAGTGGTTTCACCAATGTTCTCGACATCGAATCTCAGAGCCAGGTTTGTGCCAGTAGTGAGTTGTGCGGGAAGATTGACATTGCTGATGACCAGATCAGCCGGCAATTCTGATCCGCCATCGCACTCAACTTCGAGTATGTAGGGTCGTGCTACAAATTTACCTTCCATTTCCCAGCCGCCATTCCAGAAGTTCATGTTGGCAAAGTCATTATCGGCATCATTATTGTTACGAATGTTGTTGAGTCGAAACGGTTCGCCGCTGTCCCATTTGAGAAAACCTTCTGTTTCGCTATCGCTCAAGCCAATGCGAACAATTTGATTGATACGGCTGCGCAGAAAATCATTTTCGGTGGCTTCTACGATTGAGGCCATGTAACCACCAAGGGATGCAGCCTGAGCCGATGCCTGGGCATGATTAAAGTTTGCTTCAGAGAGGTAATAACGATGATCGTTAAATTCACCTAGCAAGCTGTAGCCAGCGGGGGTGGTATTACAATTGGCAATCGCCTGGATAGGTAGAAGGGAAAACCCCGTCACTATGACTACATAGAGTATTTTTTTCATTATTTGGCCCTGAGAGAGTAATTTTGCGCATGTAGTTATAGTTGTAAGCGCTCGATTTTTTATGTTCTTAATCATTCAATATTAACCTATTAGATAAAGTAAGATACGAAATCGATTGTTAAATGACGGTTACAATTCCTTCAAAAACCGGGATCTTGTAGTCCCTTCATCTGACAAAGCTTTATATTCGGGGTGTCTTTTAAAATCCGGCATCTGTCTCTTTTTTATAGTGATGAATAAAAAATGGTAGGTTTTTCAATAACTACAGAGTTATCTTCATTACGTTGGCAGGACAGAAGGTGGCCTCTGTAGAAAAAGTCCATACCTTGATTTACGTGTAATGTGGTCTTGAAATTAGACGGGTCTACAACGGGTTTCGATGTTGATGCAACAGCCGTAATAGTAGTATGCTCCGCTAACAGCTTTAATCAATAATCAATATTAGATCGTTAAAGGGAATTTTAGCGATACTGATAATAACAATGGGAAGGGTCGCGCACGTCTCTCACCTCAGCTGGCAACATCATGTCAATGATGACCTGTCACTGTCGGTGTCACATTCTGCAGACCTCAATTTAAATACAACAAAACTAAGGTACTAAACCAATGAGTCAGAGTCGTTTCAGTAAAAAATCTGGTTGGCTAGCACTGGTTGCCGTTACAGCGTTAATCGCTGGAGCAGCAATTGCCGCTACCGATCAACTCACAGAGACCGGTGTCGGCAAGGTTCGCGATGGCGTCGCCTCACAAGCCAGGGTAGACACTATCGTCGATCAGAAGCAGAAGCGTTTGCTTGAATACCGCAGTCTGCTGAAGCAGGTCGATGGTCTCAAAGCGTATAACGAGCAGCTTGGTAAACAAGTGCAGGCTCAGCGTGATTTGATCGTACGTTTTGACAAGTCGATTGGTGATGTGGCCTTGATCGAGCGACAAATTGCTCCGCTGGTTGAAAAGATGGCGGGTGCATTGGAAGACTTTGTTTCGATCGATTTGCCGTTCCGTACCCAGGAGAGAGACCAGCGTATAGGCCTGCTCAAAGAAGGTATGGCCAAGTCTGATACCAACGTGGCAGAAAAATTCCGCCAGGTGATGGAGGTCTATCAGATCGAAAACGAGTACGCACGAAACATCGATACCTATAATCAGATTATCAATGTCGGTGGTGCTGATGTTGAAGTGGATGTGCTGGTTATCGGGCGTATCGCCATGGTGGCACAAACTAAAGATGCTGCTACCACATACTCTTATAACCGTGAAACCGGTGTATGGGATGAGATCAGTGCGGGCGACTACCGCAACAGTGTGCGTCAGGGAATCAAGATGGCGTCCAAGCAGGCACCGATTAGCGTGCTTAAATTACCAATCGCTGTGACAGGGGAGTGATCATGAAAAACACCTTCAAACTATTATTGCCAGCACTCCTGGTCCTTGGTTTTATGCTGCCGACAACTTCTATTGCGGCAGAAATTTCAATGAGTGAATTGCTGAGCAAGGTTCGTGCCGGACGTGCAGCCGATGCGGCTGAGAACAGTCGTCGTGAAGCGGCGTTTAAAGCGGATGCTGCCCAACAGGAAGCATTGATTCGACAAGCGCAAGCAGAAGTCACGCGCATGGAAGCCGAAAGCTCGCGCCTGGAAGCTGAGTTCAATCAGAATGAATTGGCGGTTAATGAGAAGAAAGTACAGCGTGACCAACGTTTAGGTTCTTTGAAAGAACTGTTTGGACATCTGACCGGAGCCGCTGGTGACATGCGTACCCGTTTCCGTGGTTCAATTACTACGAGTCAGTTCCCGAACCGCGAAGAGTTTTTAACCAACCTGATCAAGAAAATGAACGACGATACCGATCTGCCAACTATGGAAGAGATCGAGCAGTTGTGGTTTGAAATGCATCAGGAGTTAACGGCCTCAGGTCAGGTAGCCAAGTACAACACTAAAATTGGTACAGAGAATCAGGAAGTAGTTCGAGTTGGTCTGTTCAACCTACTTACAGATGGTAAGTATGTAGGCTATGAGAATGGTATCTCTTCGATCTTGCCTCGCCAGCCTAGCAAGGTTCCAAATCCTAGTGATATACAGGGCGCGAGTGTAGGTCAGATCGTACCTGTTGGTATTGATCCCACCGGTCCGAAGGGCGGTGGTTTCCTCAAAGCATTGATTAATACACCCACCATGATGGAGCGCTGGCAGTCTGGTGGTCTGGTAGGTTTAATGATTACCATTCTTGGTGTCGTCGGTGTGCTACTGGCCATTTGGCGCTGGTTGGCAATATCGGGTATTGCAGGCCGTGTTAAGCGTCAGCTCAAGACCAAGACCATCAGTGACAAGAATCCACTGGGTCGCATCCTGAAAGTTGCTGCTGATAATCCGGGTTCAGATAACGAAAGCCTGGAATTGAAGCTTGGTGAGCAAATTATCAAGGAACGTCCTTCACTGATGCGTGGTATTAACCTGCTTAAAGTTATCGCTATGGTTGCTCCGCTGATGGGTCTTCTCGGTACTGTTACCGGTATGATTCGAGTGTTTAGTGACATCGTAATCTATGGTGCTGGTGATCCGAGTGTTATGGCGGGTGGTATCTCACTCGCACTGGTAACTACCGTACTGGGTCTGTGCGTCGCGATTCCAATGTTGCTGCTGCACTCACTGGTTAACGGTAAAGCCAAGAGTGTGCAACATGTACTCGAAGAGCAGAGCGCCGGCATTATTGCTGAACGTACTGGACGTTAGGGCTAACTGATGCCTTTATTTTTACTCGATATATTTGAGAACATCGGCGCGTTTTTTACGCGCGGTGGTCCGGTATTGATAGTAATTGCGGTTGTTACTTTTATATTGTGGTCGTTGATATTCGAAAGAATCTTTTACTTCAATGGACAGTACAAACGTGATTTCAACAAGGCACTGAGTGACTGGGAGGGGCGTGAAGAGCGTCGATCCTGGGGCGCTACGGTGATCCGTGAAAAGATAATTTCCGAGACACGCCTCAAGATCAACCAGAACATGGATATGATCAAAACCCTGATTGCTGTCTGTCCATTCTTTGGACTGTTGGGCACTGTAACAGGCATGATAGAGGTCTTCTCGGCGCTTGCCATCACCGGTGGTGGTGATGCCAAGGCCATGGCGGGTGGTGTATCCCGAGCCACAGTACCAACCATGGCTGGCATGGTGGTCGCACTGTCGGGCGTATTCGCCAATATGTATTTAACTTCGGTCAATAAACGTGAGAACTCGCTGATTAATGAGCGCCTCACGATGGACCATTAGAAATAACGAACAGGAAAAGATTATGAGAAGAGGTTCATTTTCAAGTATGGACGATGCAGAAGAGGAAAGCGCGGTAGATCTAACGCCGATGCTTGACGTGGTATTTATCATGTTGATCTTCTTCATTGTAACCGCGGTCTTCATCAAAGAAACCGGTGTTGAAATTAATCGACCGGATGCTAAAACCGACGATAACAAGGACAACACCACTGTGCTGGTAGCTATCCGAGCTGACAACACCATCTGGATGGACAAGCGACGCATCGATATACGTTCAGTACGTGCAAACGTTGAGCGTCTGCATGCTGAGAATCCAGAAGGTGGTTTGGTCATACAGGCAGA
>CALIRD010000068.1 GCA_938042355.1 uncultured Thiotrichales bacterium | reverse complement strand
CCTTCGATTTGGCGCGAATCTTCAGTCGCAGACTTGAGCATTGCCACCACCGGTTTGAAGAGTTGTTCGATCTCTGCTTTCAAATCAACTGGCGCATCATCTATTGTATAGTCTGTTTCATTAACCCCGGTTATAACAGCATGTACCTGTGCCTCAATATCGGTAATTTCACTACTTAAACTGTCGATCAGTTCTGTCAATTCTTCTGGATTGATGTCGCCACTAATTTGATAAGGATCATTTGCACCTGATAATTGATTAGCCTGTTCTTTTAATATAATCAGCTTTTCTTGTCGCTGCAGAAGTCGATCCATTAAACCATCAACAACACTGTTGCTTTGAGACTCCACTTCAATTTCCGGTACCTGATTTTCTTCTGCCGCCAAGGGCATACAGAACAGCATAAAAAACAGGATAGAAAGAATTCTCACGCCGGACATTTTCATCAACTTCATTCCTTGGTTACTGGTTAATCATAGTGCACTTCCAGCACAGTGTAGCTGACCGTGTCACGTGGAGTTTTGACCACCACCTCATCTTCAACAGTCTTTTTCAGCAAGGCTTGCGCCAGCGGAGAGTCGATACTGATGTAATTTTCATGACGATCAATTTCATCGGGTCCAACAAGCCGATACTCACATGGCTCTCCGTTAAGATCTTCGAGCTTGACTCGTGCCCCAAAAAAAATCTGACTGTCATCATCCGGCGTGCGTCGTACCACATTCAGTTTTGGCATACGCACCTGGAGATACCGAATCCTGCGATCCAGCCCTGCCAACTCGCGTTTGCGATAAATATACTCGGCATTTTCCGAACGATCACCTTCGGCAGCTGCCGCAGCCAGCGCAGCGGTCACGTCTCTGCGGCGTACCCAGATATCTTTCATTTCCTGTTCAAGATGATCATACCCTTCTGGCGTTATATAGGGCGCCTTGGGTGGCGCTGGTGGTCGATAGCGGGACATGTATTAGCTCGCCAACAATCGTTCAAGCTCGAGCTGGTCGGCACGCCGCATCGGTTTACCATCGACCGGACTGGGTGGAGAAACGCGCAACTGATTGGTGGAAAAGATCAGACATTCAACATCAACATCCTGCCAGACAAAGGCAAAGCCCTTATATCCTTCTGGATTTTTTTCATGCTGGCGACGCTCGATAGCCTGATAGTCAATACCAAGATTTAATAAAGCAATCGCTACATTTTTGGGATCTTCACTAAACAAATGCAGTTGTATCTTGGAGTAGACAGTCGCCGTGCCTTTGAGAACCGGACCCACCAGATGCGGGTCGAACTCACTTAACACCCGCATCAGCGAAAGCGCGAGTTCACGTAAATCCTGTACTGCACTGGCCTGCTGACCCGTCTGAAATAACCCCTGTCTTAAAATCAGTGCTTGCTCAATATCCTGATTATTTGGCAACTTGGTTTTGGCAGGAAAGCCCAGACGTTTGACTGCCTTGGATTTAGCGGCATGATAATCGGCCACACCTTCCTCGGCAATGATGCGTGCAGCCTCCTCAGCAATCAACTGTAAACGTCGTACGTCAACTCTTGGTGACATATCAATCCTTGTCAGGAACAGCTATCGAACTAGAAAATATCTTCGGGGGTATATTCTTCAAAACCTTGCTCACCTTCAACAGGCTGGAAAGCGGCCAGTCCCATCTCGGGTACATTTTCTTCACTGAAGTATTCGACCACACTGTTGGGCGCGTCTTCCATAGTCTGCAGGCCCGTCTCTTGGTCGATCGGCACTGCTACCATCGTCTCGGGCATTTCCCAGGGTAAATCTCTGGATCGCTGCAACGCCACACGCATAAAGTCTTTCCATACCGGCAAGGCAACTTTACCACCGACCTCTTTCTTACCAAGCGGTCTTGGGTTATCGAAACCGACCCAAACGGTCGTAGCAAAATCCCGGTTATAGCCACTGAACCAACCATCTATCTGATCGTTCGTAGTCCCGGTTTTACCAGCAATATCACTCCGACCTAAATCACGTAATGCGGTACCTGTGCCGATACGAATGACGTCTTGCAACATACTGGTGACCTGAAAGGCATTCTCTTTAGCAAGCACCCGCTCGGCTGGCGTACCAAGGATAGTATTCGCAGTGACTTGCGCTGGATCAGCCACCAACTGTGCACACTGTTCCTCTTCACAGATCACTTGTGGCACATGTTTGTAAATAACCTGACCTTCGCGATCATGTACCTCGTCTATAAACCAGGGTTGAACTTTAAACCCACCATTGGCAAAGACCGCATAACCGTTCGCAATCTCCAGTGGTGTATGAGAGGCACTACCGAGTGACAAGGATAAATCACGCGGCAAATCACGGTCCGCCATCTTGAAACTTTTTACATGCGCAATAGTTTCATCGATACCTACCTGTCTTAATAAGCGAATCGAGACCATGTTTCTGGACTTCGCCAGCGCCACTCGCAAACGGGTCGGACCAAAGAACTTGCCGCTGTAATTTTCAGGTCGCCAAAATCGCCCCAGCTCTTCATCTTTAAACACCACTGGCGCATCATTGAAAGTACTCGCGGGAGTCTCACCATTGGCCAGCGCTGCCGAATAGATAAATGGCTTGAAGTTTGAACCGGGTTGACGCTCGGCCTGTACGGCGCGATTGAATTTACTATGGAAATAATTAAAACCGCCACTCAAGGCATAGATTCTGCCATCGGTGGGAGATATAGACACCAGCGCACCACTCACGCGTGGCACCTGCGACAAGATCCAACCAGAACTGGTCTCACGCACGCGAATAACATCACCGACGTTCAAGACACTGTTTACGTTGGTAATTGCAGGACCAAGCTTGTCTTCGTTAATACGCTCTTTGGCCCATGAGACAGCACTCATATCCAGAGTCGCCGTGATATCACTACCGAGATAAATATCAGCCCAGCCGGCTTCTGACTGCATCACGATAGCTGGAGACAGATCTCCGTAGGTTGGAAATTCTTTGAGTTTTTTGTCGGCCTGCGCCGTATCAAACTCACCTGTAATTTCAAGCTTACCCTCTGGCCCTAGATAACCGTGCCGGGTGGTATAGTCGATCAACGAGTTTTTCAGAGCGTCATTGGCGGTGTATTGTAACTCGTCATCCAGTGTAGTGTAGACACTCAGACCATCGGTATAAATTTTTTCACCCAGTCGCTCGTACAATTCATCACGTACCATTTCTGCCACGTAATAAGCAGTTGTTTCGGGACGCGTGACATAGACTCTTGCGGTTAAGGCCGCTGCCTTGGCCTGCTCTTCCTCAGCTTCTTCTATGAAACCGTTTTCTCGCATTCTGCGTAAGACATAATTTCTGCGTTCGGTCGCACGTGAAGGATTAACCACCGGGTTGTAGGCAGAGGGTGCTTTATACAAACCGGCCAACATGGCAATTTGTGCCAGCGTTAAATCGTTAACGTCTTTGTCATAGTACGTTTTTGCGGCGGCGGCAAAACCATAGGCACGATTGCCCATAAAATTCTGGTTTAGATACAGCGCCAGGATTTCATCTTTTTCGAGTTTTTCCTCGATCTTGGTCGCCAGGATAATTTCCCGAATTTTACGTATATAGGTTTTTTCGCGGGTTAAGAAAAAATTACGTGCCACTTGCATGGTGAGGGTACTACCACCCTGCGAACGCTCGCCGGTCGTGACCAGCGACCAGGCGGCTCGCAGCAAGCCTTTATAATCAATACCGTTATGCTCATAAAAACCGTCATCTTCTGCTGAAATGACCGCCTGACGCGCTAATACCGGTATTTGATCGGCTGGCAGGGGTATGCGTCGTTTTTCGCCGAATTCAGCGATCATTTTGCCGCTGCTACTGAGGACTTTCATGGGTACCTGGTACTGCACCGTTTTAAGCTCATCTACCTCTGGTAAGTCTCGACTGAGATTCAGATAGTAGATATAGCCGGCAATTGCACCGATTATCGTTAAAATGAGACCTGTTACCAGTCCCCAGCGAAACACTTTACCCATCAATTTCATAGCATGAACCAGTTCTAACTAAAAACAGGACAAGTCTGTTAACTTTGCCCGCATATTGCATTCGGACATGAATTTTGCCCGAAATAGACTGATTTTAATATCTTAAGTTGTGAACAGCTTCAGATGTTAACTCTAGTAAAAAAGTTCACTTAAAGTTAGTATTTCAGCCGAAAACGGAATTTTCAGAATTTACATAAAGGTATATAACAAATCTCGTGCTTTCCTTTAGACAA
>CALIRD010000067.1 GCA_938042355.1 uncultured Thiotrichales bacterium | reverse complement strand
ATCACCCATTTTCTTGGCGAAAGCTCTGGCACGAACAACACCACCGATGTCTGGTGAGACCACTGTCCAGTCACCATCGACTTTAATATTTTGCAAGATATGATCGAGCATGACCTTGGAGCCATAGATGTTATCAACCGGCAGATCAAAAAAGCCCTGTATCTGGTCGGCGTGTAAATCGATAGTCAGGATTCGATCAGCGCCAATCACGGTCAACAAGTTGGCGACCACTTTAGCCGTAATCGGTACCCGCGCTGATCGCACCCTGCGATCCTGTCTGGCATAGCCAAAATAAGGAATAACGGCTGTGATACGACCTGCTGATGAACGACGCAAGGCATCGATCATAATCAACAGTTCCATCAAATTATCATTGGTCGGAGCACAGGTGGACTGAATCAGAAAGACGTCATGTCCACGGACATTTTCCTGTATCTCCACCTGAATTTCACCATCACTGAATTTTGCAACCTTGGCTTTGCCGAGCGGCATACCCAGATAACCACACACTGACTCTGCTAACCGCGGGGTTGCGTTGCCAGCAAACACCTTCATATGTTCCGTATTGTCCACAATTCAGACCTGATCGTAAAAAAATGGCTGGGGCGGTAGGGATCGAACCTACGAATGCCGGGATCAAAACCCGGTGCCTTAACCGCTTGGCGACGCCCCAATTTTGTTAGACATGGTACAACGGTGAGTATTGCGTACTGGACGCTACAAATCCACTCAGCTCAGTGGGTAACTGGGCCAGAATATCATTCGCCTCAAACCGTGTTTCCAGACTGGCAAATATACAACTACCAGTCCCTGTCAGCCTTGCCGGTGCGAATTGCTCCAGCCAGGATAATGCTTGTTTCACTTCCGGATACAGACCGGCGACAAGTGGCTGAAAGACATTTTCAGAACCGCTTGCCAGAAAGTCAGATATTGTGATGGGATGACTGTCTCGTGTCAATTGCGAGTGACTAAATAATGCGGCCGTGCTCACTTCAACATCGGGCTGAATCACCACATACCAGCGCTTGGGCAAGCTGACCGGCGTCAAAATCTCGCCAACACCCTCAGCCCAGGCCGTTGCACCATACACAAACACCGGCACATCAGCCCCCAATTCACGTCCCATTTTAGCAAGTTGTTGCTTGTTGAAGCCACAGCCCCAGAGCTGATTCAACGCGACCAATGTGGTGGCTGCATCTGAACTACCACCACCCAGACCACTTCCCAGAGGCAGTTTCTTGTCGAGATAAATATCCACACCGTGTGGGCAGTTAGACTCGCGTTGCAGAATATCAGCTGCACGCACACACAAATCATCCTTCTCGGGTACATCCGCCAATTCAGTCTGGCGACGTAAGCCACCGTCCTTGCGAACAGCAAACGCCATTTCATCACCATAATCCAGAAGTTGAAACAGGGTTTGCAGATCATGGTAACCATCACTGCGACCGCCGGTGATCAACAAAAACAAATTGAGCTTGGCTGGTGCCAGCCAGACCGGCAAAGAAGTAGGCAGCATGCTGATTATTCTCTACTACTGATAACCAATTTGGCTTTAAAGGTGGGCCGCTCAATACTGACGTGTTTAGGCTGAGCCAGTACGTCATTATTGGGGTACTGTTTGAAGAACACCTGCCAACCATCCTGTAACAAACTGACCGGACGTCCGAAATTATCGTAGCCAACGGCTCGCAAGGGATGATTAGGGTCAGGAATTCCCTTGCTCCAGTGATACAAACTATCCAGCGGCAAGGCCCAGCCCAGTTGCTTTTGCATTAACTCGTCTGGACTATCCGCGCTATAGGTTTCTCCTTGAGCCGAAAGCGTCACTTTTTTGTCATTACCTTCGAGTTTGGCTGCGACACGCCCAAGTGGATCGGTCAGGGATATATTGAAAATGTCCTGCGCCTGACGCCACCTCAAACCCGCAGTAAAACCGTCATCAGCATACTGAATCGCGATGCGGCCTTTAATATTCCAGGCATCAACTGGCTCAAGTCGTGAACGACGCAATTGGGTGATCTGTTGTTGCTGGGTGCTACCAATGGTTGGATAGGCAGGCTTTTCCGGTGTGGTGACACATGCCGAGAGACTGAAGATCAATCCAATGAACAATAGCCTTAACACTGAACGCATCTAACTCCCTTTCCTCTGAATGGCGTATCCTGTCGCTGATTCTAATTGATCAGCTACTAGTTTTGGTCAATCTTTTTCTGTAATTCCAGCAACACTGTATTTTCAGGGTCATCGATCAATGCCTTGCGCAAGGTTTCACGTGCTTGTCCCTGATTGCCCATCTCGATCAAGACTTGTGCCAGATGACCCGCCACTTCAGCGTCATTCATTTTGGTAAAAGCGCGGCTAAGATATTTCTCGGCTCCGGGCAAATCACCCAGACGGTACAACACCCACCCCATACTATCCAGGATAGCCGGGTCTTCGGGACTCAGGCTCAGTGCTTTTTCAATCAGTTCGAACGCTTCTTCATAACGATCAGTTTGATCGGCGAGGGTATATCCCAAGGCATTCAGAGCCATGGCATTATCTGGCTCCTGAGCAATAATTTTGTTCAGGTCTCGTTCGAGTATGGATAAATCACCCGCCTGTTGGCCGGTCATTGCCCGGGCATACAACAAATCAATATTCTGTGGATACTTGCCAAGCGCCTCATCAAACACTACCAAAGCATCCTGATAGCGTTCTTGCTCTCGCAGCAAACGCGTTTCAGCCATGTACAAGCGCACCTTGAGAGCATCATTGTTTTGAGAATTTCTTATTCGAGATAGATGCGCACGTGCTTCTTCGCGCTTACCCATACGCGCCAACAAATCAGCTACGCGCACTTGTGACTCAAGATAATACTCCCCGCCGTTAACGGCACCGAAATAATCAATTGCCTGATCAGCCTCATCTTCAAACAATCTGCCCAGATAATAGTTGGCTTCGTTAGCGTGGGATTCGGTTTTCGACAGCTTGGTAAAGTGGACTATGGCATTTTGTTCATTACCTAACTCATACTCAAGAATTGCCGCTGTGTAGATGACACTGGCGTCATCAGAGCGCTGCTGCATGATCAAATTGTATTCAGACAAGGCGCGCTCATACTCTTTGGCTTGTACCAGCATGCGAGCGTACTCAAGTCGTAATTCCACGTCGTCCGGAGACTGAGTGATCATACTGCGCATTTTATCCAGCGCTACATCACTTTGACCGGCAGCCAGCAAAATCTGGCTTTGCAAACGCAAGGTGCGCTCATCAGACGGATCCAGGCTCAGGGCTTTCTCGGTCGCCGCCAGGGCTTGTGGATAAAGTGAGTTACGGAACGCCAGACGCGCATAAATTCTTTGCGCAATAACACTGTCGATATATTTGAGGCGAATCATTCGCGCCAAAGACAGTTGCGACTCGACTTGCTGACCGCTGTAGATCACTTTTTCAACTGTTTGGTAAGCCTGGTCTTTCGGGTTGTTGTCGATCATATTCGAGAGCATGGTGAAGGCTTTATTCACATCGCCCTTGTTCAAGGCAACTACCGCTGACAGTTCAGCTGCTTCACTGTTACCTGGATCCAGAGTCACCCAGCGATTGACCGCCCGCTCGGCTGCGTCGTAATCTCGTGCGTACAAGGCAACTTTAGCAGCGTGCTCGGCCACTTCCAGATCATTGACCAGGGTGCTGGCCGTGGCGTAATGATCGGCCGCCGATTTATAATCGCCGCTGCGGCCAATAAACTCCCCTACCAGAATTTGATACATCGCTTCACTACGTCGAATAGATTCTTCAGTAGCAGCATTCGAACTGGTTACAAAAGTAGACTCAGGACGGCTACCGGTATTTGCGCCAGGCGTACTGGCGCAACCACTGATGACGATTGAGAGTCCGATAATCAGACAAATAAGGGGTTTATCAGCTTTTATATTCATTCTTAAACTTACGATCCTTTGCAATATTTTGGCGCAGAAAATCTCGTGATGCGCCGTTTATTTCACTATTTGTCTTGAGAATAGCAATATTCATCAATAAATGCCGTGTACTGGTTATATTTCAGACCTGAAAATTCAATAAAAATTGCAGTTTTTAGAGACTTTGGCACCCAAATCAAGCGTAACGAATCAAGCCTGAATACTCACAGTTCATATGGGCTTGAGGTACAATGCGCTGCATAAATAGAATGCTGGTAATAATCTTCCGATGTCCGTGATCACCATAGGCCTTAACCATACGACCGCACCCGTCGATGTGCGTGAGCGTATTGCGATTGCGCCCGACGACATGGCAGACTCCTTGCGCGCGATTCGAACCATTAACGGCGTGGAAGAAGCCGCTCTGCTCTCAACCTGCAATCGCACCGAAATGATTTGCTGGTCGAATCAAAAATCCAGCAGTGATGAGCTTACCGACTGGCTGGCGAATTATCGCAAGTTTGATCGAAACTCACTCGAATCCTATCTCTACCAATACCATGACTCGGAAGCCATCCACCACATTCTACGAGTAGCCTGTGGTCTGGATTCAATGATTTTGGGCGAGAATGAAATTCTGGGCCAGCTAAAATCCGCCTACAAAGATGCCGTGGATAATGAATCGCTTGGCAAGTATCTTGAGCGTCTGTTTCAACACAGTTTTGCCAGCGCCAAACGGGTACGTACTGAAACCGCGATCGGTGATAGCCCGGTCTCGGTTGCTTACGCCGCCGTCACACTGGCCGAGCGCATCTTCACCACACTGGAAGACCAGACCGCGCTATTGATTGGTGCCGGTGAAACGATTGAACTAGCCGCCAGACATCTGCAAGGGCGTAACCTCAAACGTCTGATCATCGCTAATCGCACCTTGAGCAATGCCGAAAAACTGGCAAGCAACCACGCTGCGGAAGCAATTCCTATGTCGGATATCAGTAACCGTTTACATGAAGCTGACATCGTCATCAGCGCCACGGCAAGCCCGACTGCCGTGATTGGCAAAGGCGCGATTGAACGCGCCCTAAAACAACGCCGGCGCAAACCGATCTTTATTGTGGATATTGCCGTACCCAGAGATGTAGAACCTCAAGTCGCGGAGCTCGATGATGTCTACTTGTATACAGTGGATGATTTGCAAAATGTCATTAGTGACAATCTCAAAGCACGCCGCAGTGCCGCAGTTAAAGCTGAGGCACTGGTATTACACGATCTGGATGATTTTCTCGGCTGGCTTCGCAGTCAGTCAGAGATTGAAACCATGTTGGACTTACGCGCTACTGCCGAGCTCAAACGTGACCAGATATTGCAACAACATTTACAACAACTTGAACAAGGCAAACCACCGGCTGAAGTACTGGAAAAACTGGCTGGCTCTCTCACCAATACCTTGATCCACGAACCGACCAAATCTCTTGGACAGGCAGCAAGAGACGGGGACAAATCATTACTCAAGGCAGCCAAGCGCCTGTTCAATCTGGATAAAGAATCATGAAAGCATCGATGCAACTCAAGCTGGAAAGTCTGGCTGAACGCTTTGCCGAAGTCACCGCCCTGCTCTCGGAACAGGAAGTGATCGCCGATCAAAATCGTTTTCGTGAACTGTCGATGGAGTACAGCCAGCTCGAACCCTTGAGCAAAACCTGGCAAGCCTATCAGCAAGCGAAAACCAGTCATGCTGATGCCCAGACCATGCTCAAAGAGGACGACGATGAAATCCGGGAAATGGCGCAACTGGAAATCACAGAGCTGGATGAAAAAATCCAGCAGGCTGAAGAAGAATTACAAAAGCACCTAATCCCTAAAGATCCGCACGACACTGCCAATGTCTTTCTGGAAATTCGTGCCGGCACCGGTGGCGATGAGGCCGCTTTGTTTGCGGGCACCTTGTTTCGGATGTACAACCGCTACGCCGATAATAATCGCTGGCAAGTAGAAATCCTCAGCCAGAGTGATGGAGAGCATGGTGGCTTTAAAGAAGTCATTGCCAGAATCAGCGGCCAGCAAGTCTACTCACGACTCAAATTCGAGTCTGGTGCGCATCGGGTGCAACGCGTGCCTGAAACCGAATCGCAGGGTCGGGTTCACACTTCAGCAGCTACGGTGGCGATCATGCCGGAGCCAGATGAAGTCGAGCAAATTGACATCAACCCGGCCGACTTACGCATCGACACCTACCGTGCTTCTGGCGCGGGTGGTCAGCACGTTAATAAAACCGACAGCGCCGTGCGACTGACCCATTTACCCACCGGGGTGGTGGTTGAGTGTCAGGATGAGCGCTCACAACATAAAAACAAAGCCAGAGCAATGTCTATACTGCAAGCACGCTTGATGGACGCCGAGTTACAAAAACAACAGGGTGAAGAGTCTGCCATGCGTAAATCACTGGTGGGTTCCGGTGACCGCTCCGAACGCATACGCACCTATAACTTTCCACAGGGTCGTGTGACTGACCACCGCATAAACCTGACCTTATACAAACTCGATGAAGTGGTCTCAGGCGATATTGATCAAATCATTGAACCCTTAATCACCGAGCATCAAGCAGAGCTTCTGACCTCTATCGGTAGTGACGATTAAACTGCCAGCATGAGCAGTATTGAAGAGGCCTTACGTAGTGGCGCGCAAGCGATTGCGGATCAGACCGATAACCCACAACTCGAAGCTCAGTTATTGCTGGCATTCACATTAGAAAAGGAACGGGCCTATCTGTATGGCTGGCCCGAGCAAGCATTAACCGATCTTCAACAAAGCCGCTTCTTGAACTTGCTCGAACGTCGTCAGGCCGGCGAGCCTTTAGCCTACTTAACGGGCTATAAAGAGTTCTGGTCATTACCACTCAATATCACCCCCGATGTATTAATACCAAGACCAGAGACCGAACAACTGGTACAACTGGCGCTGGATTTGCTCCCGCAAGAACAATGTTTAGTCGCTGACCTGGGTACGGGCAGTGGTGCAATCGCACTGGCGTTGGCGAGTGAACGACCACAATGGCAACTGACAGCCATTGATCAATCCAGCGCTGCTCTGCAAGTTGCTGAGGAAAATTCAAGGCTACTGGGGTTAACGACACAAATTGAATTCAGGCTTGGCAGCTGGTGCGATCCACTGTCCTCACCTCAACATGCCATTATCAGCAACCCTCCGTACATCGCAGCCGATGACCCGCACTTGCACCAACACGGTTTGAGCTTTGAACCCGCCTCGGCATTGGCAAGTGGTGCTGATGGTTTGGATGACATTCGTCAGATTAGTGAAACAGCGAATGCATGCCTGCAAGCTGATGGCTTGTTACTACTGGAGCACGGCTACCAGCAACAAAGTGAGGTCATCTCGATACTCAAATCATCCGGTTACAGGGAGATTCGAGGTTACCGTGATGACCAGGGACAAGACCGTTTCGTGGTCGCTAGCTGCTCGACTTAATAGACCGCACCAAAAACACGCTGTAATAACTGAGTGGTGCGCTTGACCGGATCCTGCCTGATTGCCGCTTCTTCTTCAGCAAGATAATTAAAGATCGCGCCGGTTCCCAGTTGCAAAACATGGTTAGTCAGTTGTGTTTTGTAATCGGGTAACAGTGCACCTGCCGGGCCCATACTCCTGACTAACTGATCATAGCTTCGCACCGCACCGACGTCAGCCATAGACTGCTGCACTACTGGCAGCATGCTGTTGACCAGAGGGGTACTCATCTTGGATTCAAAGTAACGCGTAGCCGCATCATCGTTACCTTGATAGATCGCCATAATATCTTCAATGGTGAGCTGCTGAATCGCATCCCAGAAAAGTGCTTTGGCTTTGGGTGCTGCCGCTTCAGCCGCACGATTCATTTTTAATTCGAGATCATCAAAAGCGGAAGCCAGACCTAACTGACCAGCAATTTTCTTTGCCTGCAAGAGATTGTCCGGTAATGGAATATGGATTCTGGGGTCGGCATTAAATCCGTCAACGGCGCCGAGCTGACTTACAACACTATCGGTACCTACACGCAGCGCTTCTTTCAAGCCCTGCCCGATCTCGGCCTGGGTCAATGGCCCTCCACCGACACTCTGGCGCAAAATCTCGGTAGCAACACCGGCTAATTGAGGATTACTGGCACAAGACATTAGAAAACCGGGGCTGAGCAGAATTAGTAATATGAGAGATTTTTTCATCCGAAGCGTCCTTGCATTGGTTTAAATGCCAGCATGTCAGTCAAAAAACCTTCTGACAATCAGATAATGATCAATTTTCTATACAGTTCAAATTTTCTACCGTAAATATTTTGTACCGATATAATGTGTACGCATCCAGACAGGATGCAAACCGTATAATAATTAAATAACCAGCGCCCGCTCATGAAAGACATACACGAAGACAACATTCTGACCGAGATTGGGCAATTACTCATCGACTATCGCGATAGCCAGAAAAGCGCTGAGCGTCTGCTTGATTACAAAAAACCCAGCGCGCTTTCCAAAGCACTCGATCTTGAAAAAGACACTAGCGGAGACTGGCAAGCTGTGTATCAATGGATCGAGCAATACCTGGAACACTCCGTACGTACCGGTCACCCGGGGTTTGTAAACCGGATGTGGGCCGAGCCTAACTTACCTTCGATCATTGGCGAGTTTACCGCCACCGTCGCTCAAACTTCCGGCTGCACTTATGAGTCTGCTCCGGTGGCTGTGTTAATCGAAAAATATATGTTTGCGACTATCCTCAAGCTGGCTGGCTTTGAGCATGGCGAAGCGCAAATGACGACCGGTTCAAGCAACGCCAATATGATTGCGCTACTTGCGGCAAGAAACAATGTTGACCAAAACTTCAAACAACAGGGTATGCGAAACAGTCCGGAGCTGGTCGCCTTTGTTAGCGCCGATGCTCACTACTCACTGGACAAGGCTGCCAATGTCATCGGACTCGGCACCCACAACCTGATCAAAGTACCAGTGAATGCAGCCGGCGAAATGGATCCCGCCGAACTGTCTGCTTTGTTGGTAGAAGCAACCAGCAAGGGTCAACAACCATTTTTCGTCTGTGGCACGGCAGGTACAACAGTACGAGGTGCCTATGATCCCATACCAGCATTATTAACACTGAGAGAGCAATACGGCTTTTGGTTACATATTGATGCAGCCTGGGGTGGCGGCGCATTGCTTGATCCGGAATTGAAGAGCCGCTTTATGCCAGAGGTTGAACAGGTTAATTCCCTGACCTGGGATTTTCATAAAATGCTCGGCACCTCCCTGATGTGTAACATTCTGATGTTTAACAGCGATCA
>CALIRD010000066.1 GCA_938042355.1 uncultured Thiotrichales bacterium | reverse complement strand
TTCAGTACTTGGCTCTGCAAATGGTTCAAACGGCTCCAACTCAGGCCCGCCAAGACTACTGAGAGTACTATTCGCATTTTCAAGTGCGTTAATACTGTCTCTTACATCCGGCATGACTTCAAAGTTGATACGTCGCAAGCGTAACAACTCGGTTAATATCGGTTGTGCCAGACTATCTTCCATATTCTCAATCACCCAGGTTTGTGCTTCAGCAATTTCGGTCACGAAACCAATATTGTCACTACGCACCAGCGACAGACGCATGGCTTCGAGTCTGAGTCGGAGAATATCCAGTTTGTAACGATTGATCGCTGTGCTACTGATACCTGTCACCGGATAGTCAGTTTCCACAACCTTTACTTTTTCACCCATGCTTTTTTTAAAGTTATTCCAGACATCGCTGATGCTACTCGGCCGTTCGGCTGTTGTATCAATCTCATCTTGCTCGACTTCAAGCTGATCTTCCTGATCCGTCTCCACCGCAGGAATAGGTCTGAGTGATTCAACCAGCTCGGTCAAATCTGACATGACCTCATTGGCATCGACTACCTGATAATCGCGTACTTTTTGTAAATCGGACTGAATCGCCTGTTGTAGTGCAGTAAAGCCGGGCTCTTCCAGATCCATCAACCGTTCGGTTGCTTCCTGCAGCGCTGACTCTGCCGTAGATGGATCACTCATATAGGAGAGGCGGTCACTGGCAATGTTAAGCAGATGTTCTACTTGTGCCAGTGTCAGAGTGGTGCGCTCGGTTGTGACCGCTGAACGTAACTCAGTGACCCCTTCCGATGCCTGCTCTACTTTACTGCCCATCGTTTCAAGCTGAGTGGACTGCTGGGTAATTCTGCTATTGAGTTGACGCACTTCCTGTTGAGAAGCTGAAGCACTTAATACCGGCTTGATTTCTTTTTCGTAAAAATAATAAGCGCCACCAATTCCTCCAGCTGCCAGCAGAAAGGCAAGTACCGACAAGAACGTTCCGATACCACCGCCACTCTTTTTGGCCGGTTTAGCCAAAGGTACTGGCTCCAGCTCCTCGCTAGTCTCTTGAGTGTCTATGGACTCATCCGAGAGCTCGGCTTCGCTCAGTTCGGCTTCGTCCTTATTCTTTACTTCTTCATCAGTCATGCTCTGTCCTTCAGTTAGCAGCTGTAGTGTTAATGCGTCCAGCATAGCGTCATTGCCAGGGTTTTCCGCTACCAGACATTGGTCTGGCGGCATCCCCATTGCGGTAGCTTTTTGATAGATTCTCTGGCTACCCAGCAACAGTGTTTTATCCGCTATTGACTGAGAGTTTTCTTGTAATAGCTCGTTCAGATTTTGCAGACTGGAAACACTGGTGACGCTGATTATATCGACATCAGTTGATAACAACTGGTTCAATTCACTGGTTGGTAATTCCGGTCTTTGACGTTGATACAAATCGACCAGCTCCAACTCTGCGCCACGCTTTGCCAGTGTATCACCGAGTAGCTTGCGACCCTTACCTCCACGCCAGATTTGGATGTTATTTCCTGTTACATCACGTAGCTGTTGCAACTCCAGTAATGCTTCACTATCACTGCCCGCATCACTGGTGTAAACATAGGTTACAGCATGGCGCTGGAAAACAGCCGCAGTCGCTTGTCCTACAGCGATGACGGTATCCGGAAGCTCTAATGAAAGTGTCTCACAATGTTGCAAACCCAACTCGGCCGCATTAACCGAAACACAAATTAAAATATCACTCGCGTTGAGTTTTGATAACCGGGTGGTAAGCGCATTATTCAAACCAGCGGGCACTATTTCCAATAAAGGCACGCAGGGCGCTTTGGCACCCCGCTCTTCCAATGCCCGCGCCAGACTCGCAGCTTGCTTAGCCGGTCTGGTCACGAGTACTGTTTTGCCGTCCAGTGGCTTGGTCATAAGCTAGATTCCCGGTAAACCGAGGGCCTGCAATATTTTTCCGGAACCTTGTTCGAGTAAATCCTCGGCAACTGCCAGCCCGGTCTGCTCCGGGTCTTTCCCGGACGATTCTGCAACATAAATTGCTGAACCATCTGGCGCTGCTATCAGACCTTGCAAATACACTTCATCTTTTTCAATCACGGCATGCCCGGCTATCGGTACCGAACAACTCCCTCCCAGTCTGGCATTCATCGCACGTTCGGCGCTGACGCAAGACGCTGTTTGCGCATGATTTAAAGACTGTAACAACTGATGCAACGGCTGATCATCAACACGACATTCGATCCCAATCGCACCTTGACCGATCGCGGGTAGGCTTTCTTCAATACTTAACTGCCCGGCAATACGCTCATTCATATCCAATCGCTTCAAACCGGCTACCGCCAGAATGATGGCGTCATATTGATTGTCATCGAGTTTTTTTAAACGGGTGTTAACGTTACCGCGACAATCAAGAATCTCCAACTCTGGATAGCGCGCCTTGATTTGACTGGCACGACGCAGGCTCGAGGTGCCAACTCGAGCATTGTCAGGTAGCTCAGCCAGGTTCTGATAGTGATTGGAAACAAAAGCATCATGCGGATTTTCGCGTTGCATAATGACCTGCATGCACAAACCATCTGGAATTTGAACCGGCACATCTTTCATTGAATGCACCGCAATATCGGCCTCATCATTGAGCATGCCGTGTTCAAGTTCTTTGACGAACAAACCTTTACCGCCGACCTTGCTCAACGAGGTGTCCAGAATGCGATCGCCCTGGGTCACCATTTTGACCAGGTCAATGTTTAGATCAGCGTGAATCGCATGCAATTCACGCGCAACATGCTCTGCTTGCCAAATGGCCAAGGGGCTGGTGCGCGTAGCGATGCGTATGGTATTCGTTGGCATGTCTTTTTTGTATGAGTAACTTATCTTCCAATCATAATCTGACTGGCTGCATTTGTCGCTGACAAAAAAAAGCCCCGCAAGAGCGAGGCTTTTAGTTTGATTTCAATCTAGCGTGAACGCAGGAATTTTCTAACCCCGGCTACATGCCGTCTGGAAATCTCCAGCGTGTCTTCCATGTCTTTAAGACGAAGGTTAAATCGACCCTCAATCGTTTTCTCAAGGCCAGCCATCATCTTGGTCGCCACCAGTGCGTTACGGTGGATACGCATATAGATGTCACCAAACTCGGCTTCCAGAGATTTGAGCGGCTCTTCAATGAGTACCTCACCGCCGGAATGTCTGACCGTGACGTATTTTTGCTCTGCCTGGAAATAGGCAATGTCTTCTACCGGTATCAACTCAAGGTTACCGCGGACGCGGGCACAAATGTGGGTACGACGATTATCATCTTCATCACCCAGTTTTCCGATTTGCGCTTTATTGAGCTTGGTTGCCTTGGTCAGCTCTTCCATCAGCTTTTCGCGACGAATCGGCTTGAGCAAATAACCAATAGCGTTAGTCTCAAACGCCTCGAGCGCATGCTCACCATAGGCGGTAGTGAAAATGATCGCTGGTGGCTCATCGTACTCTGACATATGACGGGCTGCTTCCAGTCCATCCATACCGGGCATTCGAATATCCATCAGGATTACATCAGGTTTGTGCGCTTCGGCTTGTTTAATTGCCTCCACACCGTTACCAGCTTGTGCGCATACTTCATAGCCATTGGCATCATCCAGCATGCTCGAAAGACGACTTAGCGCCGGTCTCTCATCATCTACAATCATTACTCTCATATTCATATCATTTACCTGGAATATTAAATGCAACCGTATAATTCTTGCCTGTGTCTTCAACTTTCATTGGAGACTCCAGACTGTAAGCCAACGCCAACCTCTGACGTATATTGTCCTGCGCCATCTTGTTTCCTTTGTGCTGGCGCTGATCCGTTTTGTCGCTCAAAGGATTCGACACTGAAATCCGAGTCGAAGAACCACGCTTTTTCAAGGCGATGGTTACGACGCCGCCCTCGGTCAATGGTTCAATACCATGATAGAGCGCGTTTTCTACCAACGGCTGCAAGATTAACGCAGGAATTTCAGTGCGTAAATCTACCGATGGATCAATTTGCCAGTCAACCTGCAAACGATCACCGAGCCGATGGCCTTCAATATTCAAATAACGCTTGGTGACTTCAACCTCTTCACCCAGCGACAACATATTTCGGTCTGCCAGCGAAACGCGGAAAAGATCGGCCAGATCTTCAACCGCACGCTCAGCCTCTTCCGGGTGGGTACGGGTCAGGCTGGCAATGGTATTCATACTATTAAAGAGGAAATGAGGGCGTATTCTGGCTTGTAAAGCCTGAATTCTTGAACGGGCCTCCGCCTCTGTATTCGTCTTCCATTGCGACTGCACGTAAAAATAGCGC